>NZ_KV792444.1:60586-82659 GCF_001808215.1 Serratia sp. HMSC15F11 | reverse complement strand
GATGAAGATGGCACTCCCTTTGACGTTGAACCGCGCAATGTGCTGAACCGAGTGTGGCAGCGTTTGCGTCAGCGCGGGCTTTCCCCCGTGGTAGCGGTAGAGTTGGAGTTCTATCTCATCGATCGTCAACGCGACGCGGAGGGCTATCTGCAGCCGCCGTGCGCGCCGGGCACGCAAGAGCGCAACACTCAAAGCCAGGTGTATTCCGTCGATAACCTGAACCATTTCGCCGACGTGCTGAGCGAGATCGACGAACTGGCGCGTTTGCAGGGCATTCCGGCGGACGGCGCGGTGGCGGAGGCGTCGCCGGGGCAGTTCGAAGTCAACCTGCACCATACCGACGACGTGCTGCAGGCCTGCGATCACGCGCTGGCGCTGAAGCGGCTGGTGCGCATGGTGGCCGAGAACCACAACATGCAGGCGACCTTTATGGCCAAGCCGTATGAGGAGCACGCCGGCAGCGGCATGCACGTGCACATCAGCATGCTGAACGCGCAGGGCAACAACGTGTTCGCCGACGACGATGGCGAAGACTCGGTGCTGCTGAAACAGGCGCTGGCGGGCATGATCGCCCTGATGCCGTCTTCGATGGCGCTGCTGGCGCCGAACGTCAACGCCTACCGCCGCTTCCAACCCGGCATGTATGTGCCGACCCAGGCCTCCTGGGGGCATAACAACCGCACCGTGGCGCTGCGCATTCCCTGCGGCGATCGCGATAACCACCGCGTGGAGTACCGCGTGGCGGGTGCCGACGCCAACCCTTATCTGGTGATGGCGACCATTCTGGCCGGCATCGTCTACGGCCTGGAAAGCGCGTTGCCGCTGCCTGAGCCGGTGACCGGCAACGGGCTGGAGCAGGACGGGCTGCCGTTCCCGATTCGCCAGAGTGACGCACTGTACGAGTTCGAACATCAGCCGGTGCTCAATGCACTGCTGGGCGAACGCTTCAGCCATGTCTACCTGGCCTGCAAAACCGATGAGCTGGTGCAGTTCGAGCGCCTGATCACCGAAACCGAAATCGAGTGGATGCTGAAAAACGCCTGATCCCGCTCACCCTGCGACGACCGCGCGCGTCCGGCGCATTTCATCGGCTCTCCTGTGGCCGGTGAGGCTGCGCGCTGCGGTACAGAATTTCTTCTATCACGGCGTACAGGACGCCGACGAGGAAATAACCATGACTCAGTCATCCCCCTGCGCAGACGTTTGCCTGTGCCGCAGTACCTACGGGCCGGTCGCCGGCCGCCCGACATTGACCCCAACCCGTTTTTCCCGCCGCCTGAGCAGCAGTTTCCCCGCGGCCTCTCTGAATGACGTTGCACGGTTGACAGCAGAGGACCAAGAGGGGAAATGCCATGACGATTAAAGCCATCGACGGCGGCCCGGCGGGCAAACCGCAGCTGCGCAAATCCCTCAAGCTGTGGCAGGTGGGGGTGATGGGCCTGGCCTATCTGACGCCGATGACGGTGTTCGATACCTTCGGCATCGTCTCCGGCCTCACCGACGGCCATGTGCCGACCTCCTATCTGCTGGCGCTGGCCGGCGTGCTGTTTACCGCCATCAGCTACGGTAAACTGGTGCGCCAGTTTCCTACCGCCGGCTCCGCCTACACCTATGCGCAGAAGGCGATCAACCCGCACGTCGGTTTTCTGGTGGGGTGGTCATCGCTGCTCGATTATCTGTTCCTGCCGATGATCAACACGCTGCTGGCGAAGATTTACCTGACCGCGCTGTTCCCGGAAGTGCCGCCCTGGGTGTGGGTGGTGGGCTTCGTTATCTTGATTACCGCCATCAACCTGAAAAGCGTCAATCTGGTGGCCAACTTCAATACCCTGTTCGTACTGGCGCAGGTCGCGATCATTCTGGTGTTCATCTACCTGGTGGTGCGCGGCCTGCACAACGGCGAGGGGATGGGCACGGTGTGGAGCCTGCGGCCGTTCCTCAGCGAGAATGCGCACCTGCTGCCGATCATTACCGGCGCCACTATCCTGTGCTTCTCGTTCCTCGGCTTCGATGCGGTCACCACGCTGTGCGAAGAGACGCCCGACGCCGCCAAGGTGATCCCGCGCGCCATCTTCCTGACCGCGCTGTACGGCGGGGTGATCTTTATCAGCGTGTCGTTCTTTATTCAGCTGTTTTTCCCGTCCATTCAACGCTTCCACCAGCCCGATGCCGCGCTGCCGGAGATCGCGCTGTACGTAGGCGGCAAGCTGTTCCAGTCGATCTTCCTGTGCGTGACCTTCATCAACACGCTGGCCTCCGGCCTGGCGTCGCACGCCAGCGTGTCGCGCCTGCTGTACGTGATGGGGCGCGATAACGTGTTCCCGGAGAAATTCTTCGGTTACATCCACCCTAAATGGCGCACGCCGGCGCTCAACGTGCTGATGGTCGGGCTGGTGGCGCTATCTGCGTTGTCATTCGATCTGGTGACTGCCACGGCGCTGATCAACTTTGGCGCGCTGGTGGCCTTTACCTTCGTTAACCTGTCGGTGATCAGCCACTTCTTCATTCGCGAAGGGCGCAACAAAAGCTGGAAGGATCGTTTCAACTTCCTGTTCCTGCCGCTGGTGGGGGCGCTGACGGTGGGCGTGCTGTGGCTGAACCTGGAGAAGAGCTCGCTGACCATGGGATTGATCTGGGCGACGCTGGGCTTCGGCTATTTAGCCTGGCTGACCCGGCGTTTTCGCCAACCGCCGCCGCAGCTGGAGCGGCAACCGCAGCAATAAATTCACAGGCGGGAGTTTCCCGCCTTTCTTTTTGGCGCGTGCAGCAGTAGAGTGAAAAACCTGATAAAAAATAACCTATTGGACCTACCTTATGCCCGCTTTGCCCTCGCGTACCCGCGCCACGCTGTTCGGTTTATTGGCCATTGTGCTGTGGAGCAGCGTCGTCGGCCTGATCAGAAGCGTCAGCGAAGGGCTGGGGCCTGTCGGCGGCGCGGCGATGATCTACAGCGTCAGCGCGGCGTTCTTGCTGGTGGCGCTCGGCGTGCCGAAATGGCGCAGCTTTCCGCGGCCTTATCTCATCGTCGGCAGCCTGCTGTTCGTCAGCTACGAGATCTGCCTGTCGCTGTCGCTCGGCTACGCCAATACCCGCCTGCAGGCGATAGAAGTGGGCATGATCAACTACCTGTGGCCCTGTTTCACCGTGTTGATGGCGTTGGCGCTCAACGGGCAAAAGGCCAAATGGTGGCTGCTGCCGGGGCTGCTGCTGTCGCTGTTCGGCATCGGCTGGATCATGAGCGGCGAGGGCGGCTGGTCGCCGGCGCAAATGCTGGCCAACGTGCGCAGCAATCCGCTCAGCTACGGGCTGGCGTTCAGCGGTGCGGTGATCTGGGCGCTGTACTGCAACCTGACCAAGAAGATCGCCCAGGGCAGCAACGGCGTGGTGCTGTTTATCGTGCTGACCGCGCTCGCGCTGTGGCTGAAGTATGCCTTCAGCGCGGAAAGCGGCATGCAGTTCAGCCTCGGCGTGACCGTGACGCTGCTGTGCGCCGGGGTGGCGATGGGAGCGGGGTATGCCGCCTGGAACGTCGGCATTCTGCACGGCAACATGACGCTGCTGGCCACCGTCTCTTATTTTACCCCGGTGCTGTCGGCGGTGTTCGCCGCGCTGGTATTGCACACCTCGCTGACCGCCAATTTTTGGCAGGGCGTGGCGATGGTTACCCTCGGCTCGTTGATCTGCTGGCGGGCAACTCGCGGAAATTAACGGAAATTATCCGCCGTCGGCGCAATGTTGAACTAGAATTTAACTAGCCATGTTGCCTGAAGGAACGACGATGATGAGAAGCGACATTCAATTTATTCAACAACCCGAAATCGACGTGCATCACTATGAGCGCGGCGATACCGTGCGCCTGACCACGGCGAATCTGCGGCATGAATATCAGCTCGACGTTTATATTTTGCGTCGCGACGACAAGCTGATTTATGGTTCGGTCGTTGCGGCGGCGCCCAAGACCGACATTCCGGTCGCCAGCTGGGAGGTGAAAAACGGCGAGGAGGTGGCGTTCCGCCAGGAAAATATCGCCAAGGCGGTGCCGGCGGTGAACTGATTTGACGTTCCGCACTTTCTCCTCATTCTGATGAAGGCCGACGTTTATACGTCGGCTTTTTCTTTTCCACGACGCAATGGTGACCAGATGACGCCCTGATGTCATTTGGCTCAAAAACTGCGCTAAAAAACGCGGTGCATGACAAAAATCACAGCGAATGTGAATTTGCATGAAACATAATTTGACAAATGTGAACGCAATCGATTACCTATTCGCGAAATGCGTAACTGGATCACAGATTCTTACAGTCAGTGGTTTCTATAATGCGCGCGTCATCCGAGTTTCTGTGTGAAGACAACGCCAGGTGTCGGCAGACTCATTGTCATCTTTTCTAAACGGGCAGGAAATGGCCCTTTAAGCATGTGGTAATAAAATGAAAAAAATAGCTCTCGCAGCAGGTGTACTGCTCGCAGCGTCTTACAGTGCATCATCAATGGCTGATAGCAAAGACAGTCAATACGTCTCCGACTGGTGGCACCAGAGCGTTAACGTGGTGGGCAGCTACCACACCCGCTTCGGACCGCAGCTGAACAACGACGTGTATCTCGAATACGAAGCCTTCGCCAAGAAAGACTGGTTCGATTTCTACGGCTACGTTGACGTGCCGAAGTTCTTCGGCGTGGGCAACACCCCGGATCGCGGCATCTGGAACAAAGGTTCCCCGCTGTTTATGGAGATTGAACCGCGCTTCTCCATCGACAAACTGACCGGCACCGATCTGAGCTTCGGGCCGTTCAAAGAGTGGTACTTCGCCAACAACTACATCTATGATCTGGGCCACAACGCCGACGGCCGTCAAAATACCTGGTACATGGGTCTGGGTACCGATATCGACACCGGCCTGCCGATGAGCCTGTCGATGAACATCTATGCCAAATACCAGTGGGAAAACTACCAGGCTGCCAACGAGAACAGCTGGGACGGTTACCGCTTCAAGGTGAAATACTTCGTGCCATTGACCCAGGTATGGGGCGGCAACCTGAGCTACATCGGCTTCACCAACTTTGACTTCGGTTCCGATCTGGGCAAGGACAGCCATTGGGTTGACGGCACCGGCAAACAGGTACGCACCGGCAACTCGATCGCCTCCAGCCATATTTTGGCGCTGAATTACGATCACTGGCACTATTCTTTCGTGGCGCGTTATTTCCATAACGGCGGCCAGTGGCAGGATGGCGCGGATATCGGCACCCCGCAGGGCCCGATCAAGTCTACCGGTTGGGGTTATTACCTCGTGGTCGGCTATAACTTCTGATTTTCCGTGTTATCAGAAACAGAAAACCCCGCCTGGCGGGGTTTTTTTCGTCATCACTGGGCTTGTTCGACCGGGAGATGCTTCACCGGCATAAACAGCCTGCCTTTGATCACGTGACATTCATTATTTATCCAACTAATGATTTGTTCACGGCTGACGCCTTCCGACTGCGCGTACCGATGAAGATCGCCGTTAAAGTGCCGAGTGATGTATTCCATGAGGGTCATTTGCACGTCTTTTGCTCCTGAACGCCCACCCGTTGCCAGCCTGGCCACCGCGGGAGGTTGAGGTTTCTCAGACAGCGAATGTAAATTATCGGCAACTAAATCTCAACATAAAGCACCCTATCAGGGCGACTGCGGCGGGAAAAAGAATCCCGCACGGAGAGGCGGGAAGTGTTCGCTATTATCATTATGGATGATAAGAATAAGATTTGAGGTGCGACGAAAAAGAGCACGCTAACTCTTTTTTGTTACTTTCCCACGCTAGCGTAAGGCTTATTTTTCTTCAAGAAAAATCTGAGGTAAGTATCGGCATTTTCGAGGCGTTTTGCGTTAAAACAAGATTTTGGCGCGTCTGCCGTCTCGCGCGCCATCATCTCGGAGTTTTCCTTATACTTCGTCCGGGAACGGCCCGCTATAGTCAATAGAGTCACCCACGCAGGAATACACAACATGAACAAACGTCGTACGACCCTAACGGTGTTGGCGCTGATTGCGTCACTGGGGTTGTCATCCGCTCCGGCTCTGGCCGACAAAGGCGGCAATGGTAACGGCAACGGTAATGGCCATGGCAACAGCGGCAATCACGGCAATAACGGTAACCATGGCAACAACGGTAACAACGGCAATCACGGCAACAAAGGCAATAAAGATAAAGGCGGCTATAGGAACGACGATAATCTGGTATCAGTCAGCCTCTCGCGCGACCGCGCCCGTTCGCTGGCGCACAACTATGGCCTGACCGGCTACAGCTCGCTGCCGCCGGGCATCGCCAAAAATCTGGCGCGCGGTAAACCGCTGCCGCCGGGTATCGCCAAAAAAGTGGTGCCTTACTCGATGCTGCGCGAGCTGCCGCAGTACCCGGGGTATGAGTGGCGTATCGCCGGCGACGACCTGGTGCTGGTCGCGCTCAGCACCGCGATTGTGGCCTCCGTCATCAACGGCGTGTTCGACTAACGCCTGTCGAGCGTTATCGGGCCCCGCTGCGGCGGGGCCTTTTTATTTGCCAGCGCGGGGCGGACGTGGTGAACTTTAGGCCTGACGTTTTCACCGCATCATAAGGGAGGTGCCATGTTCAGGGCGTTATTGATCGCCTGTTGTTTGACCAGTTTTCCGGCGTTGGCGGACGGCGCTGCCGCCCTCGGCGAGCTGGTGAACCAACGGCTGTCGTTGATGAAGGACGTTGCCGGTTACAAGGCCCAGCAGCATTTGCCGATCGAAGACCTGGCGCAGGAGGCGAAGGTGTTGGCCAGCGCGCAGGCGGAGGCGGGGCGTTTGGGGCTTGAACCGGCGTCGGTGCGGCCTTTTATCGCCGCGCAGATGGACGCCGCCAAGGCGATTCAGTATCGCTATCGTGCCGACTGGCTGGCGAGCCCGGAAACCGGTTGGCAGCCGCGCCCGTTGACGCAGGTGCGCCCGCAGATTGCGCGGTTGAGCAGCCAGATATTGCAACGGCTGGCGGAGCGGCTGCGTGCCGGCCCGCTTGGCGAAGCGGATCGGGCGGCGTTTATGGCGTCGGTGGATCAGGTGAACCTCAGCGCCGCCGACAAACGGCGGCTGGCGGATGCGCTGCTGGCGGTCAAAACCGGCAGCGCAGGCTGAGCGTCAGTCGTGGCCGACGGTGCTGCGGTGGAAGGTCAGCATCCGGCTGCGGTTGGCGATGAGATCCACGTTGTAACCGCGGAAATAGAGGCAAAAGCGTTTTAACCACGGGCCGTCCTGGCACTCCACCAGCATGCGGCCCTGGCCGAGCGGGCTGAGCGTACCGGTCTGCGCCGCCGGGCCGACGCCGATATGTACCCGATCGCCACGAATTTCAAAAGCGGTGCGATAGTGCGGGTGATACCACAGCCCCTGCACATGCTTCAGGCAGTCGCCGTTGGCCGTGACCGGGAGAAAACGGCGCGCCACATGCCCGACTTCGCCCTCGACCGCTTCGCCGGTCCACTTCAATTTGATTGGCATATGGGCGGACAGCGACACCGCGTACCCGTCCTCGCCCTGATACAGCGGTTCACCGCTGCCCAGATAGGCCAGGTTGCCGTCTTTAACCTCCAGCCAGTGCGGCTCGGCCAGCGTGGCGTAGAGGCCGTCGGGGATCGCCGTGCTGCGCTGCGGCAAAGGTTCGCCCAGCAGCGCCGCCATCACCTGCAAA
This sequence comes from Serratia sp. HMSC15F11, assembly GCF_001808215.1. NCBI lineage: Bacteria > Pseudomonadati > Pseudomonadota > Gammaproteobacteria > Enterobacterales > Yersiniaceae > Serratia > Serratia sp. HMSC15F11. Next base: position 74,974 of record NZ_KV792444.1, on the reverse strand, counting down.
GCCATACCGAAACTGTCGCAGTCTTCGCGGTTGGCCACCAGCGCGACGCCGACCTGGCGATCGGGCGCCAGCAGGAAATAGGTTTTGTAACCGGCGTGGGAACCGCCGTGGCCGAGCAAGCGGCGGCGGCCCAGCGGGGTTTGCGCCAGTCCCAGGCCATAGGCGCTGAACTGGCCCTGATTGAGGCGGCGCGGGGCGCCGAGTTGCGCCAGCACGCCCTGGCCGGGGCCCTCGTCGGCCAGCAGCGTTTGCAGCCAGCGGGTGAGGGCGTGGAGGCTGCCGGTCAGGCTACCGGAGGCGGAAAGGTGCAGGCCGGCGCTGGCGTGTTGCCAGCCCTGCGGCGCCCGCCAGTAACCCGGCACCAACCCCGGGACCACGTCGAACCAGCTTTCCGGCGCCTGCATCTGTACCTGCAGCGGCCGGGCGATGTGCTGTTGCACCAGTTGGTCGAAATCATACCCTTTGCTGCGCAGCGCGGCCTCCAGCAGCCGATAGCCGGTATTGCTGTAGGCGATCTCGCTGCCCGCTTCGTAGTTCAACTTCTCCAGCCCTTCGACAAACTGCATGACCGGCTGCGCCTCGCTGACGGCGTGCAGCGAGATGCCGAGCAAGCCGAGCGTCTCGCGCACGTCGGGCAGGCCGCCGGTCATGTCCAGCGCCTGGCCGACGGTGACGTCCGCCAGCGCAGGCTGCAGGGCGGGCAGCAGTTCGCCCAGGCGCTGATCGAGCCGAATGGCGCAGCCGGTGGCGTTCAGCGCCAGCGCGGCGAAGATATGTTTGGTCACGGAGGCGTAGCGCACCACGCTGTCGACGGTGAAGGGGGTATTCTGCGCCAGATCGGCCAGGCCGGCGCAGGCGGTGGCACGGAGTTGTTCGGCGTCAAACAGGGTGATGGCGCCGCCGGGTTCGCCACGCCGTTGCCAGCCGGCCAGCAATTGTTCGGCGAGGGCGCCGGCAGCGCGCCAGTTTAACGGTGTTACAGACATAGGGCCTCCAGAGTGATGGTTTGAAACGGGCCAGCTCGGCCACACGCCGCCCGGCGCTGACGATGAGCGCGGGCTTTTCGGCTGATTGTGGCGCAGTGCGTTTTTCGTCGGCCGCTGTTTTGTGCGCTGTTTAGACCAGTCAGTGGGGAATCACGCGAAACTTTGATATAGCGCGCAGATTGCGGCTGACGTTGCGGCTAAAGGCAGGGGGAGAAACAGGCGCCCGGCGGCGCCTACAGAGGGATCAGTTGAGTTTGGCCGCGCCGTCCAACAGGCCTTCAATTATCTGCTTGAGCAGGCGCTGCAGCGAGGCGGCGCGCTGCGGTTCGAATGCGTAAGGATACTGTTCGGACATGTAGTTCACCTGCGCCAGTTCGAGCTGGATCGCATGCTGTTGCTGCTGCGGCTGCCCGTAGGCGCGGGTGATGTAACCGCCCTTGAAGCGGCCGTTCAGCACGTGGGTGTACTGCTGTTGCTGCTCGCAGCAGGCGACCAGCCGATCGCTCAGCGCCCGGGCGCAGCTTTCGCCGCCGTTGGTGCCGAGGTTGAGGTCCGGCAGCTGGCCGTCGAACAGCCGCGGGATCACCGAGGCGATGGAGTGTGCGTCGAACAGCAGCGCATAGCCGTGCCGCGCCTTGAGGCGTGCCAGTTCGTCTTGCAGCTGCTGATGATAAGGTTGCCAAATCTGCTGCAGATAGCCGGCGCGTTCTGCGTCCGTCGGCGCTTTGCCCGGCAGGAAGCTTGGGCGGCCGTCGAACAGCACGTCGGGATACAGGCCGGTAGTGGCGGTGGTGTACAGCGGCTTGTCGTCCGCCGGGCGGTTCAGATCGATGACGAAGCGCGAATAGTTGCCGACCAGCACGCTGGCGCCCATCGCCCGGGCGAAGTCGTACAGCTGCGGAATGTGCCAGTCGGTATCGGGCAGCGGGCGGGCGTCATCGGTCAGCCCGGCCTCGACCGCCGGCGTCAGTTGCGTGCCGGCGTGCGGGATGCTGATCAGCAGCGGCAGGCTGCCGCTCTGGAAGCTAAAAGGATCGCGAATGGTCATTGACGTACTTCTCCTCGGAAAATCACCGTACAGGGCAGCTGGCCGCCCAACCAATAAGCCAGTTCCGCCGGCCGCGACAGCGGCCAGTGAACGAAGTCCGCCACCTTGCCGGTTTCCAGCGTGCCGTGGCTGTGTTGCAGCCCCAGCGCTTTGGCGGCGTGGGTGGTAACGCCCGCCAACGCTTCTTCCGGCGTCAGGCGGAACAGCGTGCAGGCCATGTTGATCATCAGGCGCAGCGACAGCGCCGGCGAGGTGCCGGGGTTGGCGTCGCTGGCGATCGCCATCGCCACGTGGTGCTTGCGGAACAGCTCTACCGGCGGGCACTGGGTTTCGCGCAGCAGGTAATAGGCGCCGGGCAGCAGCACCGCCACGGTGCCGGCATCGCCCATGGCGCGGGCATCTTGTTCGGTGGCGTATTCGAGATGGTCGGCGGAGAGTGCGTGATGGCGCGCCGCCAGCGTGCTGCCGCCGAGGGCGGAGAGCTGCTCGGCGTGCAGCTTGACCGGTAGACCGGCGGCCTCGGCGGCGGCGAAGACCCGCTCCACCTGCGCCGGTGAGAACGCCAGATGTTCGCAGAAGGCGTCAACCGCATCCGCCAGCCCGGCGGCGGCCGCCTGCGGAATGATGGTATCGCAGACCAGATTGATGTAGTCGTCGGCGCGGTTGGCGTATTCCGGCGGCAGCGCATGGGCCGCCAGACAGGTGGTTTTCACCTCGACCGGCAGCAGCTCGCCCAACTTGCGCGCCACCCGCAGCATCTTCAGTTCGCTCTCCGGGCTGAGGCCGTAACCGGATTTGATCTCCACGCAGGTGACGCCTTCCGCCAGCAGCGGCCGCAGGCGGAACAGCGCCTGCTCCAGCAGCAGCGCCTCGTCGGCCTCGCGGGTGGCTTTCACGGTGGAAATGATGCCGCCGCCCTGCGCGGCGATGTCGGCGTAGCTCACGCCGTTCAGCCGCTGTTCGAACTCGCCGCTGCGGTTGCCGCCGAACACCAGGTGCGTGTGGCAGTCAACAAAGCCGGGGGTGATGATGCCGCCGTCGAATTTCACCGTTTCGTCCGCGATCAGGCCGGGCGGCAGCGCCGCATGTTCGCCAATCCAGACGATCTTGCCGTCGCGTACGGCGATCGCGCCGTCGGTCAGGGTGTGATAGTTGCCGTCGCGCATGGTGACGATATCGGCGCCGTGCCACAGGCTGTCACAGTGAATCTCAGACGTCATTGCTTTCCTCCGCCGGAGCCGCAGCTCCCACATGGTTGTATATACAATTAAAAACAACCTAACGCATTCACCGGGATGTCACAAGAGGCGGGAGAGATTTTGTTATCAGGATGTGATCGACCGCGGAGATGCGGGCGCAGGGCGCGCCCGCCGGGAATCAGACTTCGCTGGTGAAGCGGCCGAACAGTTGATAACGGCTGCCGGGGTACAGCAGCCGGGCCGAGGTCACCACGGTTTTGCCGGACCAGGTGCGGCGATGGATCAGCAGGCCGGGTTCGTGGTCTTCCAGCTGCAGCAGCTCGCGCTCGCGCAGGGTGGGGATCACCGCTTCGACGATGTGCTCGCCGGCGGTCAGCGGCGCGGCCTGCGTCAGATAGGTATAAGGCGTGACGCGGTCGAAATCCTGCTTCAGGTAATCCGGCGCCACCAGCGGGTTGACGCAGCGGTCTTCCACCTGCACCGGCACATCGTTTTCGTAATGCACGATCTGCGAGTAGAACAGCCGTTGGCCGGGTTGAATGCCCAACGCCGTCGCTTCTTCCTCGCTGGCCGCTCGGGCCTTCAGCTCGAGGATCTTGCTGCTGTGGCGATGGCCGCGCGCGGCGATCTCATCGGCGATGTTGTGCACTTCCAGCAGCGCGGTATGCGCTTTGGCTTCGGCGACGAAGGTGCCGACGCCCTGCATGCGAATCAAAAAACCTTCGCTGGTCAGCTCGCGCAGCGCGCGGTTGATGGTCATGCGGCTGACGCCCAGTTCCGCCACCAGTTCACTTTCGGAGGGCACGCGCTGGTGCGGTTGCCAATGCCCCGCACGGATTTGATTCACGATCGCCTGTTTGACCCGTTGGTAGATCGGGGCGGGGGCATCGCTCATTGCAGCCGCCAGTTGTAACACGGTCTGTTGTTCAGCCACGACGTTAACCTCGTCAAATAAAAAAATAATAACACCAGTTTACTGTTGATGTCGGCGTATGTATATGTATATACAACTAGTGGCCGTCGCGCCAGAAACTTGCCGGCGACCGCCAAAAATTCCTGAATGCGCGCCATCGCCGCGCCTCATTCGCCGTTACACCAACAGTGGAATACTGCCATGCCTGCTTATTTTGCCCCACGCGCTTTGCTCCCAGAGGGCTGGGCGCATAACGTCCGGCTGGACGTCGATGCGCAAGGTTATCTGACTCAAGTTATCGCCGACGCTGAACCGCAAGGCTGCATCCGGCTGCACGGCGATGCGGTGCCGGGCATGCCGAACCTGCACTCCCACGCTTTCCAGCGCGCGATGGCCGGGCTGGCGGAAGTGGCGGGCAACCCGCAGGACAGCTTCTGGACCTGGCGCGATCTGATGTACCGCCTGGTGCAGCGCCTGACGCCGGAGCAGGTGGAGGTGGTCGCCCGTCAACTGTATATCGAAATGCTCAAGGGCGGATACACCCAGGTGGCCGAATTCCACTACCTGCATCACGACGCCGACGGTAAGCCTTACGCCGATCGCGGTGAAATGACCGGCCGCCTCAGCGAGGCCGCGCATCAGGCCGGCATCGGCATGACGATGCTGCCGGTGCTGTACAGCTACGCCGGTTTCGGCGCGCAACCGGCGCAGCCGGGGCAGAAACGTTTTATCCAGGATACCGAAAGCTATCTGCACCAGCAGCAGGTGATTGCCCGCCAGCTGGCGGATCGTCCGTTGCAGAATCAGGGGCTGTGCTTCCATTCGCTGCGTGCGGTGGAGCTGGGCCAGATGCAGCAGATTTTGGCCGCGTCGGATCGCACTTTGCCGGTGCATATTCATATCGCCGAGCAGCAAAAAGAGGTGAACGACTGCCTGGCGTGGAGCGGGCAGCGCCCGGTGGCCTGGCTGTATGATCATCTGCCGGTCGATCAGCGCTGGTGTCTGGTGCATGCCACCCATCTGGATCGCGATGAGCTGGAAGCGCTGGCGCGCAGCCGCGCGGTGGCCGGCCTGTGCCTGACCACCGAAGCCAACCTCGGCGACGGCATTTTCCCCGGCGACGCTTACCTGCAGCGGCAGGGGCGCTGGGGCATCGGTTCCGACAGCCACGTTTCGCTCAACGTGGTGGAAGAACTGCGCTGGTTCGAATACGGCCAGCGGCTGCGCGATCAGCGCCGCAACCGTCTGACGACGCCGGAACAGTCGGCGGTGGGCGATGTGCTGTACCTGCAGGCGCTGCAGGGCGGCGCGCAGGCGTGCGGCGCGCCGATCGGCCGATTGCAGAGCGGCTATCGCGCCGACTGGCTGGTGCTGGACGGCGACGACCCGTATCTGGCGGCGGCGCCGGACGCCTCGATCCTCAACCGCTGGCTGTTCGCCGGCGGCAAAGCGCAAATTCGCGACGTGTTCGTCGGCGGCCGGCAGGTGATCGAGCAGGGGCGGCACGCGCTGCAGCAGCAGAGCAGCGCCGAGTTCCTGCAGGTGTTGAAAACCTTTCAGCAGGAGGCGTAATGAGCCTGACCCGTTTTAGCTTCGCCGCGCTGCCGGTCAGCCCGTGGCGCAACGGCGGTGGGGAAACCCGTGAAATTGTCAGCTGGCCCCCGGGCGCGCAGGATTTTGACTGGCGCGCCAGCATCGCTACCATCGCGCAGGACGGGCCGTTTTCCGCCTTTACGGGCATCGACCGCTCGATCACTTTGCTGGAAGGCGACGGCGTGCGGCTGTTCAGCGCCGGGCATATCGACCATCAATTGGCTCGCGTCGGGGAACCGTTCGCGTTCTCCGGCGACGTGGCGCTGGAAGCGACGCTGCTGGGCGGCGCCAGTCAGGATTTCAACATCATGACGCGCCGCGGCCGGCAGGCGGCCGAGGTGCGGCGCAGCACGGCGCCTGTCACCCTGCTATCCCACCAGGCGGGCGTGCTGTATGTGCTGAGCGGGGTCTGGTCGCTGCCGGGGGGCGGCGAACTGCGGGCGCGCGAGGGCGTCTGGTGGGCGGCGCAGACGGTGGGCGGTGAAGTGGCGCCGCTGACGGCCGACGGCGCTCTCCTGTGGGCGAACATCACAGCCTGCTAACGCAGAGTAGAGTCCTGCGCCCGGTTATGGGATTATTCACTTTTTCCCATTAATCATCATAAAGAAGGGCGCATGGCTTCGCTGAAAGACGTCGCAAAACTTGCCGGAGTCTCGTTGATGACGGTGTCCCGCGCCATCAATGAACCCGGCAAGCTGCGGCCGGAAACCTACCGCCGCGTCAAACAGGCTATCGACCAGTTGGACTACGTGCCGGATCTCTCGGCGCGGCGTATTCGCGGTGACGGAAATCGCGTGCAGACGCTCGGCGTGCTGGCGCTGGACACCGCCACGACGCCGTTCTCGGTGGAAATGATCCTGTCGATTGAGAAAACCGCGCGCGAGCGAGGCTGGAACAGCTTCGTCGTCAACCTGTTTGCCGACGACAACGCCGAACAGACCGTCGATCTGCTGCTGGCGCATCGTCCTGATGGGGTGATCTTCACCACGATGGGGCTGCGTGAGGTGACGTTGCCGGCCAAACTGCTGGACAAAAAGCTGGTGCTGGCCAACTGCGTCAGCCCGGCACATTCGATCGCCAGCTACATTCCTGATGACGAGCAAGGGCAGTATGACGCCACGCGCGCGCTGATCGCCAAAGGCTATCGCGCGCCACTGTGCATTCATTTACCGGCGGATACGCTGGCGGCGGGCCTGCGCCGTCGCGGTCTGGAACGCGCCTGGCGCGAAGCGGGGCGCGATGTTGAACAGCTGCGGCAGTATCATCTCGAACTGAGCGGCGGCGACCAAAGCTATCGCGACTGTGTCGCGCTACTGGAGCGGCATTTCTCTGCAGGAAGGCGCGATTGCGATGTCGTGGTGTGCGGGAACGATCGGATAGCCTTTCTGGTGTATCAGGTATTGCTGGCGCAAGGATGGCGGATACCGCAACAGGTAGCGGTGCTGGGTTACGACAATATGGTCGGCACCGGCGAGCTGTTCCTGCCGGCATTGACGACGGTGCAGCTGCCGCATTACGAGCTGGGCCGCCTTGCGGCGCTGCATGTGATTGAGCAGCGGGAGCCGCGTGAGACGGTGAAAGTGCCTTGCCCGCTGTTGGAGCGTGGTTCGCTGTAAGCGCACCGGGTGCGTCGCTCTGCGCCCGGTGCTCATTCCCATTATCCCCAGAGGCTTGCCAACTGCCATCCCGTGATGGGCTCAAACTGTGCCCGGCCGCCTTCGGCGAACAGGCTGAGGCGGCGATCGCCCGCCGTCGGATAAATTCGGCTGGTCAGGCAGGCCTGCCCCTGATTGACGAAGATCTCCAGCGATGAGCGATCAATGAAGATCCGTAGCGACAGGCTGTCACCTTCTGGCAGCGGCACGCTGCGGCAGGTGCACAGGGCGCGGTTTTCATGAAAACGTTCCAGCACCAGCCGGTGCGCCTGATTGTCGACGAACAGCCGCGCCGGACTCCCGATGGCCAGACCGTAGCGCTCGGCGTCGTTGTCGGCCGGTCTCAACGTCAGGGTGAGTTCCTGCACGTCGTCCGCCAGCGGCCGCTGCTGATTGGTCAGCGTCTGTGCCAAAAAGGTGTGCGATTCTCGGCGCAGCGCCGTCAGTTCACGCGCCGGGTTCATGCGGAGGCTGCCGTCGGCGGCCAGCGTCAGCTCACGCGGCAGGGTGAGGGCGCCGGCCCAACGGTGCGCTTTGCTGGGCATCGGGGATTCCCACATATCCATCCAGGCAAACAGCAGCCGACGGCCGTCGGCGGCGGTGAAGGTCTGCGGCGCATAGAAATCGTGGCCGGCATCCAGCTCGCAGAAGGGTTGGGTCACCCTAAAGTCGCTGTCAGGCCGCCAGTGGCCGAGCAGATAGCCGCTCTGGAAGCGATTGCGGTAGCGGTAGCCCTGTGCCGCCAGCCCCTGCGGTGAGAACAACAACAGGTGTTGTTCCCCCAGCGGGAAGAAATCCGGGCATTCCCACATATACCCTTGATGCGCCGCCTGCGCACCGGCCAGCACTCGGTCGAAGCGCCAGGCGCGCAGGTCTGCAGAACGGTACAGGCGCACCTGGCCCAGGCCGTTTTCTTTGGCTCCGACCACCAGCCACCATTCGCCGTTCTCGCGCCAGACTTTCGGATCGCGGAAATGCTGAATGCAGTCCGGCGCGGCCAGCACCGGCCCGTGCTTGACGAAGCCTAGGCCGTCTTCGCTGGTGGCCAGACATTGCACTTCCCGCACCTGGCTGTCGTCGCCGGGCTCGCCCAGCCACACGTGGCCGGTGTAAATCAGCGTCAGCACGCCGTTGTCATCCACGGCGCAGCCGGAAAAGCAACCGTCTTTGTCATAGGGCGTATCGGGCGCCAGGGCGATGGGCTGGTGCTGCCAGCGGATCAGATCGCGGCTGGTCGCGTGCCCCCAGTGCATGGGGCCCCAGTGCTCGCTATAGGGGTGATGCTGGAAGAAGGCATGATAGACGCCGTCAATACAGATCAGGCCGTTGGGATCGTTGATCCAGCCGGCGGGCGGCGCGAGATGGAACTGCGGGTAGTATTCGTCTCGGCGCTCTGCGCGCAGGGCTTCGACCGCATGGTCGGCTTGAGCTAAGGCAGTGTTCATTGGACAGACTCACTTGATTTAATGGCGGATTGTAAGGGGGTTGCGCTGGCGGAACGTTCGCCGCGCAGCAGGAAACAGGAGACAAGCGTCGTAGCGGCGACCGCGCACCCCATCAGTAGATAGGTGTCGGCAAAGCCGATGCGGTCATAACCGTAGCCCGCCAGCGGCGACAGGAAGCTGGCCATCACCTGGGTGATGAACTGAAAGCCCACCAGGTAAAGCGTTGAGGAGAGGCGACTGTCGAAGCGGCTGGCGATGTATTTGAAGATAGCGATCAGCAGGATCGGCAACTCTACGGCGTGCAGCAGTTTCATGGCGGAGATCATCAATGCGCCGCTGACCAAGCCTGAGCCGAACATGCGCAGCGCCATCACGCCACCGGCCAGCAACAGCCCCTGTTTGGCGCCGATGCGGTTCACCAGCAGCGGCGCCAGGAACATGCCGCCGGCTTCGAGGAAGACCTGCAGCGAGTTGAGGAAGCCGTACATCTCGTTGCCCTGTTCGCGAGAAGCGAACTGCGAGGCGAAGTAGACCGAAAATTGCTGATCGAAAACGTTGTACACGCTGATACCGAGCACAAACACCACCAGCGCCCAGAAGCCCGGCATACGCAGCAGCGCCAGCGCATCCTGCAGCCGCAGATTTTCCGGTTTGCCGAACGCCAGGCCCGCCATGGCGTTCGGCTTCAGCTCGCGCACCTGGCTGAGCAGCAACAGGAATACCAAGGCGGCGGCGGAGGCCAGCCAGAAATTGATGTTCGGATCGATATTGAAGATAAAACCGGCCAAAAAGGTGGCGCTGGCCCAGCCGAGCGATCCCCACATGCGGGCGCGGCCGAATTCGAAACCGCTGATGCGGCTGACTCGCTCGGTATAAGATTCCAGCGCGCCGATGCCGGCGAAGAAGGTGGCGCCGATAAATACCCCGCCGACCAGTGCGCCGAGCGGCAGGCTGCTGGCCAGCAGCGGGGCGTAAACGTAGATAAAGAACGGGCCGGTCAGCAGCATCACGCCGAGAAACTGCAGCAGGTGCTTGCGCAGCCCAAGTTTGTCCTGAATAAACCCGTACAGTGGCTGTGCGCACAGCGCCACCAACGAGATAGCGGAGAAGATCAGGCCGGTCTCGGCGCCTTTCAGGCCGATCTTCTGATTCAGCCACAGTGAGATCAGCGAAAAGCTGGAAGACCAGGTGAAGAAAAAGAAGAACAGCAGGCCGCTGAGCAGCACGTAATATTTTTTAGTTTCGCGGTTCATGGGTAGGGCCCCGGTGAGTGAAGTTAGCTCTATTGTTAACGTTAACTCACGAGGGGATGAAGCTAGCAGATATCACGCGTGCGATGTTAATCACAAAAGTTAACGTTAACATTTTGGCGTTGTGATCGAGGTCACGAGTTGGCAAGGGGGGGCGATGTGCCCCCGGAGGATTAACGTTCGTTCAGCGAGCGCAGATGGTCGTCGCGGCGCAGCGTCATCAGCGCAAAGAGGCTGACCACCGAGGTGGCGACCACGTAGTAGGCGGGAATGTCGATATTACCGGTCTGTTTGATGAGGCCGGTGATAATCAGCCCGGCCGAGCCGGAAAACACCGCATTGGACAGCGAGTAAGCCAGCCCCAAGCCGGTATAACGCACCCGGGTCGGGAACATCTCCGCCAGCATCGCCGGGCCGGGGCCGGCCAGCAGGCCGACCACGGCACCGGCGATCATGACCGCCAGCCCTTTGGCCCACAGTGAACTTTGCGCATCCTGCAACAGGTGCAACAGCGGGAAGGTGAACAGGATCACCGCCGCCACCGCCGTCAGCATCACCGTTTTACGCCCCAGTTTGTCGCTGATGATGCCCGCCGGCAGAATGGTCAGGGCGAAACCGACGTTGGCCAGCACCGTCGCCACCAGCGCCTGCTGGAAGGTGGCGTGTAATGAAGTTTGCAAATAGGAAGGCATCACCACCAGGAAGGTATAGCCGGCGGCCGACCAGCCCATCATGCGGCCGATGCCGATCAGAATGGTTTTCACCACGCCGCCCAGCTTCGCTTCCGGCGGCGCGGCGGCGTGTTCCGCCTGTTGCTGCGCCTGGGTGAACGTGGGCGTTTCCTCGAGCTTGAGCCGCAGCCACAGCGCCACGGCGCCCATCGGCAGCGCCAGCAGGAAGGGAATGCGCCAGCCCCAGTCATGCAGCTGCTGCGCGCTGAGCAGCGCGGCCAGCAGCGCCACCAGCCCAGCGCCGGCCAGCAGGCCGAGCGCGACGGTCAGCGACTGCCAGGCGCCGAACAGCCCACGCTTGCCCTTCGGGGCGAACTCGGTCATCAGCGACACGGCGCCGCCGAATTCGCCGCCGGCGAACAGCCCCTGAAACATGCGCAGCAGCGTCAGCAGCAGCGGGGCGGCGACGCCGATCGAGGCATAGGTCGGCATAACGCCGATCAGCGCGGTGGCTAGCGTCATCAGCAGCAGAACCGCAATCAGCGTCGGGCGACGACCGATGCGATCGCCGATGCGGCCGAAGATCACCGCGCCGATCGGCCGACAGAAAAACGCCAGCGCGAAGGCGGCGTAGGTGAGGATCAGGCTGGTGATTTCATTTTCACCCTGCAGCGTGAAAAAATTGGCGGCGATAACGGTGGCCAGGAACCCGTACACCCCGAACTCATACCATTCGATAAAGTTGCCGACCGAGCCGGCCAGCAACGCCTGACGCGAGCGGCGCGCGTCGAGAGTCTGTTGATTCATCCCCGTTCCCATACTTTTGAATTATTGTTCGTCAGTTCTAAATTTATACGACAAAACAATCAATTGATTTCAGCGGGAACTGTGAGGCGATCAGCGCATGCCGTCTGTACGCCACCATTCGGGGCAAACATCGGCGAACGCATGTGAGGTCGGGCGCAACTCCGGCAGATTGGCCCGATCGAAGCTGCCGGTGGCCAGCGCCACCGTCGGCTCGTCGTCGATCGCCCCCAGCGTGCTGCCGCAGCGCGGGCAAAAGGCGCGGCTGGAATAGGGTGAAGAACGGTATAGGGCCGGCATGCCGCCCGGCCCGTTCCACTCGACGGCCTGACGCGGAAATTCGACCCAGCAGAGCGTCGGCGCGCCGGAGTGGCGGCGGCAAAAATCGCAGGAACAGCTGTGTGGGTTGCCTGGCAGGCCGTGCGCCTGAAAGCGAATATGCCCGCACAGGCAGCCGCCGCTATAGCAGGGATTTTCCATGATGTCTCCGTCATGAGCGCAGGGGAAAACGATGAAAATCACTATAGCAATATCGCGAAAAATTAACAGGTTCCCGCTGATGCATTACCAGAGCAACGGCGCCGGTTCGCGGCCGTTTTCGGCGTAGTACAGCGACGGCAGGAACTGCGCCAGATAGCTGAACTCGTTGTAGCAGTGGCGCATTAGGTTAAAGCCGATGTCGTCCGGCAGCTCGTCGTGGGCGTTGGCGCAGGCTTTGCCCAGCAGGAAGCGGCTGCGCAGCACGCAGCCATAGGGCGTGTCGCGCACCAGATGCAGCATCTCGCCGTCGCAGGGATCGCCGTTGTCATCCAGCGCCACCTGGTCACCGAAGCCGATGCGCGCGCAAACGGCGGCGGAGAGCGCCTGCGCGTCGCGCGCCTGGCGCAGCGGCTGCGGGGCGAAGAAGTCCTCGGCGGCGTGAAACTTGAGGCGCGCCGCGACCGGCGGCAGCTCCGCCAGCCACTCGACCGCTTCGATACTGGCGCCGACGTAGCTTTCCCCCTTTTTCCAGTGGCGATCCCAGCCGCGGTGTTCGACGTGATCGTGCGGGTGCCACCAGTTGATGTGCTGCGTGTTCTCAAAGAAGGTGAACCACCAGTCCAGCATGCGCCCCTTGCAGCCGTGCAGATCGGTACGGACCGCGACGGTTAGCAAACCGTCGGCGCTGCGACTCAGCCCCATCTCCAGCCGCAGCGGTTCAGGTTTGAGCAACTCGTTGATATCGTTAACGCCCCACGGCGCCAGCAGGGAAGGATGTGTCATAATGGGTTCCTATTTTATTTTGGAAACGAATTGTGTTTCCAAAATAAAACTATGCCGCTATGCTGAGTCTGTCAATGCTTGTGAGGAATAAATATGGCGAACCCGAATGACGAACCGCTGCGTGCTCGCGGCCGGCCGGCCACGCCGGAAACGGCACTGCGCGCCGCGTTGGCGCAGGCGACGCTGGCGCTGTTGCTCGACGGCGGCTATGCCGCGGCAACGGTGGATGCGGTGGCGAAACGCGCCGGGGTGGCTAAAAAAACCCTGTATCGCTTTGCCGCCAACCGCGACGAACTGGTGGCGCAGGTGGTAAGCGGTTGGACCGAGGCGTTTCAGCCGGCCTTCGCCCAAGATGCCGGGCAGCGGGCGGCGGTTGCGCCGCTGTTGGAAAAAGGGCTGCAGGCCATCGCGCAGCAGGTGCTGAGTGCGGAAGCGGTGGGCATGTTCCGGCTGCTGCAAAGCGAATTTCCGGGGCGCGAGGGGTTGCTGGAGAGCTACCAGCGCAACGGTATTCAGCGCGGCCGGGCGACGGTGGCGGACTGGCTGCAGCGCCAGCAGCAGTGCGGGTGGCTGCGTGAGCGCGACTGGGCGCAAACCAGCGACCTGCTGTTGGCGATGACCATCGCCGAACCGCTGCGGCAGATGACGCTGGGGCTGTTGCCGCCGGGCAGCGCGATCGACGAGCGCATCGCGGCGGCGGTGGCGCTGGTGATGCCGGGTTTGCTGGGAGAGGAGTGAAAACAAAAAAGGGCCGACGAATCGGCCCTTGAGCGGGGGAATGCCGTTACCGTTTAGGCCCGGCGTTCACCAGTTTTTCGCCCGCCGGGGTGACGGTATATTTGGCGAAGTTATCGATAAAGCGCTGCGCCAGATCCTGCGCTTTTTCCTGCCACAACGATTCGTCGGCATAGGTTTTGCGCGGATCGAGAATCGACGGATCGACGCCCGGCAGCGCGGTCGGCACGTCCAGCCCGAAGATCGGCAGCGTGAAGGTCTCGGCCTGCTCAATGTCGCCATTCAGAATGGCGTCGATGATGCCGCGCGTATCTTTGATCGAGATGCGCTTGCCGGTACCGTTCCAGCCGGTGTTGACCAGGTAAGCCTGGGCGCCGGCGGCCTCCATGCGTTTCACCAGCACTTCGGCGTACTGCGTCGGGTGCAGCGACAGGAACGCGGCGCCGAAGCAGGCGGAGAAGGTTGGCGTCGGCGCGGTGATGCCGCGCTCGGTGCCGGCCAGCTTGGCGGTGAAGCCGGACAGGAAGTGGTACTGGGTTTGCTCAGGCGTCAGGCGCGATACCGGCGGCAGTACGCCGAAGGCGTCGGCGGTCAGGAAGATGATCTTGCGCGCATGGCCGGCTTTAGACACCGGCTTGACGATGTTCTCGATGTGATAAATCGGATAGGAGACGCGGGTGTTCTCGGTCTTGCTGGCGTCGTCGAAGTCGATGCTGCCGTCGGCCAGCACGGTGACGTTTTCCAGCAGCGCATCGCGGCGGATCGCCTGATAGATTTCCGGCTCCGCCTGCGGCGACAGCTTGATGGTCTTGGCGTAGCAGCCGCC
>NZ_KV792444.1:60247-60566 GCF_001808215.1 Serratia sp. HMSC15F11 | reverse complement strand
TCCCAGCCGTGCTCGTCATCGCCGATCAGCTGGCGCTTCGGATCGGTGGAGAGGGTGGTTTTGCCGGTGCCGGACAGGCCGAAGAACACCGCCACGTCGCCTTGCTCGCCGACGTTGGCCGAGCAGTGCATCGAGGCGATGCCCTTCAGCGGCAGCAGGTAGTTCATGATCGAGAACAGGCCTTTCTTCATCTCGCCGCCGTACCAGGTGCCGCCGATCAGCTGCATGCGTTCCGTCAGGTTGAAGGCGACGAAGTTCTCCGAGTGCAACCCTTGCTGCTGCCAGTCCGGGTTGGTGCATTTGGCGCCGTTCATCACCA
>NZ_KV792444.1:48157-60227 GCF_001808215.1 Serratia sp. HMSC15F11 | reverse complement strand
CACCTCGGTGATGAAGCGCACTTTCAGGCGCGTGTCGGCGTTGGCGCCGCAGAACGCGTCCACCACGAACAAACGCTTGCCGGAGAGCTGGTTGCCCACCAACGTTTTCAGATGCTGCCAGACTTCCGGGGAGAGCGGCTGGTTGTCGTTCTTGCCGGTGCCGTTGTCCGACCACCAGACGGTATCGCGCGTGGTGTCGTCGCGCACGATGTATTTGTCCTTCGGCGAACGGCCGGTGAATTCACCGGTCGCGACGTTGACCGCGCCCAGCTGGGTGAGGGTGCCGCGTTCCAGCGGCGGCAGGTCGGCGCGGGTCTCTTCGGCGAACAGTAATTCATAGCTGGGGTTATAGACGACGTCGGCGGCCTGATGAATGCCGTAGCGAGCGAGGGTTTGTGGGGTAACAGCGCGTGAAGACATATTCTACTTCCTTATGAGTCATATTATGCCTCTTTCCCGTGCGGTGCCGCGCGCAGGATTAAGGTTCGGATCAAGCTGACCGGATTCAGCTAATGCGTTTCCGGTTCTTTATTAATAAAGCAGGGGGCTTTTTCGCCCTCCTATAGCATAGCAGCGAATTTAAACCCGATTACTTTAATTACAAAATGCTGACGATAATTAATTAAAACTAACCTTGGCGGAGGGTCACAATATTGAATTCCGCCGGCGTAATTTAGTTTTGCATTTTTATTTTTTATCATATCGTCAGAGCTGTCTACTGTTTTATTTCTTATTAGAAAAAGCGAAGTCCACAATAGGATTCTTCGTAATCATTTGTTTTTACTTGGCTATGGCAGGATCGTTGCGCCAGGTGAATCTAACCGTACTGTACGCTTGTCAGCAGGGTGAATAATGAAACAGATAAATGCAGAACTGGCCTGTGATAAAAATACGGCATCGTCCGAATCCTCAGGATTAATTAATCAACTTCGTCAAATAGATATCGGTGCGGTACCGATCGCGCTGTTTATCACGATTTGCGCGATCGTGGCGATTTCCGCCTATGCCAACTTCCTGCCGAAGAATATGATCGGCGGCCTGGCGGTGATAATGACGCTGGGCTTTGCGCTGGCGCAGTTGGGAAAAAGCATTCCCGTGCTGCGCGATATCGGCGGGCCGGCCATTCTGTGTTTGATGGTGCCGTCGGTGCTGGTCTATTTCAATGTCTTCCAGCCTAACGTCATGGGCACCGTCCATTTGCTGATGAAAGACGCCAACCTGCTGTATTTCGTCATCGCCAGTCTGGTGGTCGGCAGCATTCTCGGCATGAATCGGGTGATCCTGATCCAGGGGATGATTCGCATGTTCGTGCCCTTGGTGGTCGGTACGGTGACGGCGGTGATCACCGGGCTGCTGGTGGGCAAGCTGTTCGGTTTTACCTTCTATCACACCTTCTTCTTCATCATTGTGCCGATCATCGGCGGCGGCATCGGCGAGGGGATTTTACCGCTGTCGCTGGCCTATTCGGCGATCCTGGGAGCGACGCCGGACGTCTACGTCGCGCAGCTGGCGCCGGCGGCGGTGCTGGGCAATATCTTCGCCATCGTGACCGCCGGGGTGCTGGCTCGCATCGGCATGCAGCGCAAGGCACTGAGCGGCGACGGCATGCTGATCCGTTCGGCGCAGGAGAACGCGATGTTCGCCATCAAGGAGCAAAGCGGCAACGTCGATTTCCAACTGATGGGCGGCGGTCTGCTGGTGATCTGCGCCTTCTTTATCGTCGGTGGCCTGTTCGAACACATCGTGCATATTCCCGGCCCGGTGCTGATGATCCTGTTCGCGGTGTTGTGCAAGTACTGCCGGGTGATCCCGGCCTCGATGGAAACCGGCGCGCACAGTTTCTACAAGTTCGTCTCCACGGCGCTGGTGTGGCCGCTGATGATCGGTCTGGGCATGCTGTACGTGCCGCTGGAAAGCGTGGTGGCGGTGTTCTCGGTCGGTTATGTGGTGGTCTGCGGCTCGGTGGTGCTGTCGATGGGGCTGGTCAGTTTCCTGATTGCGCCTTACCTGAAGATGTTCCCGGTGGAAGCGGCGATCGTCACCTGTTGCCACAGCGGCCTGGGTGGCACCGGTGACGTGGCGATCCTGTCGGCGTCGAACCGCATGGGGCTAATGCCGTTCGCCCAAATTGCCACGCGCATCGGCGGCGCTTCCACGGTCATCGGCGCGACGCTGCTGCTCGGTTGGTTAGTCTGAGTCCAGAATTTCTTATGGATAACCGGGGTTGGATTGCCCCGGTTTTTTTATGCTTTTTTTCCGCTTATCGTGATAATGCTGATGATTACCTTGAAAATCATTTGTATGGCGCAAATGCATAGTCGTACTTTATCTAAGAAAATTCTGTACTCGGCGAAAATGTGTCTATTCTTTTCTCTTAAGGGATTATCGTTCTCATTCAGAGTGCCGAGGGAAGGCGCCACCGCATTACCGATATCCCCGTATTGATTCAACACCGGGCCGCTGCCGTTCAGGCAATCCGCCAGTTGGGGCATCCCCCCCGATTGAATTGACGAATATGGAGATAAGGTTATGTCATCAAGCAATGCTTCCGTTAAGGCCGAAGGCGTATTAGCCCTGCTGGGCGCTTATAAACCCGATGAAGACGACACCATTACCGTGCTTCATCCGTCGAAAACGTTCGAAAACGCCGGTCTGGAGCTGGTGCGCGGCGATCGCAGTTGGCACGACAAGGGCGTGACCGACACGCCGGTCTCCCTGACCTTCAGCTTCTGGGAAAAGGCGCCGGGCAACATGTCGAGCATGGGCATCAGCGGCTTCAGCAGCTTTAACGCCGAACAGCGCGAGCAGGCCAAACTGTCGTTGCAGTCATGGTCCGACGTGGCCAACATCACCTTTAGCGAAACCAGCAACACCGCCGCCGCCAACATCAAATTCGGCCTGTTCGACTACAGCTCGCGCGGCTCCTATGCCTTTGCGTATAACCCGGACACCTCGCCTTCGGTTGCCGGGCAAACCTGGTATAACGCCAAGAACCATACCTTCGTCAACAATCAGATCCATGAGAACGAGTACGGTCGCCAGACCTTCACCCATGAAATCGGCCATGCGCTGGGGCTGCAACACCCGGGCGACTATAACGCCGCGCCGGGCGTCAGTATCACCTACGGCAAGGACGCGACCTATTTCGAGGACAGCCGTGCCCACAGCGTGATGAGCTATTTCAGCGAAAGCAACACCGGGCAGGACTTTAAAGGCGCTTACTCTTCCGGGCCGCTGCTCAACGACATCACGGCGATCCAGCACTTCTACGGCGCCAACATGAACACCCGCACCGGCGATACGATCTACGGCTTTAATTCCAATACCGATCGCGACTTCCTCACCGCCACCAGCGCGCAGGACAAGATTGTTTTCACCGCCTGGGATGCCGGCGGTAACGACACCTTCGACTTCTCCGGCTTTGGCCAGAATCAGCGCATCAACCTGAATGAAAAAGCGTTCTCGGACGTTGGCGGCCTGAAAGGCAACGTGTCCATCGCCGCAGGCGTAACGATTGAAAATGCCATCGGCGGATCGGGCAACGATGTGCTGGTGGGCAACGCCGGCGACAATGTGCTCAAGGGCGGTGCGGGCGATGATGTGTTGTACGGCGGCAAAGGGGCCGATCAGCTGTGGGGCGGCGCTGGCAAAGATACCTTCGTCTATTTCGCGGCGGATGAATCGACGGCGGCGGCACCGGATTGGATCCGCGACTTCGTGCGCGGTGAAGACAAGATCGATCTGACGCTGTTCAACACCGGCAGCGCGGACGGCATTCGCTTCGTCGATCAGTTCAGCGGCAAGGCGGGTGAGGCGATGTTGAGCTATGACGCGCAAAGTCACGTCAGCGACCTGGCGATCAACCTGGGCGGCGCTTTTGGCGCCAGCGATTTCCTGGTGAAAGTGGTGGGGCAGCCGCTGGATGCCGGCGATTTCGTGTTGGCGTAATGCGGGCAACAAAAATAGGGCTTTTTGGGTAAAAACCCGACAATTCCTATTAATTCCGTCATATTAGCGTGACATAGTAGCGCGCAGAAGGCCGGGCTTGCATACCTCGGGCTTCTGTCGGATCGCCAACCTTTTCGGTTGGCGATTCATTTTCCGCCTTTCAACATGTTGATGGCGGCGCCGAGCAGGATGCGCCGTTCGATATCGTTGCTGTCCGCCAGCTGCCGCGCCAGATGTTTTTCCAGCGTTTCCACCGACAGCGCTTCGCCACGATGGCGCAGCTGCATCACGCCGTCGCCGATCAGGCGTGCGACCTCATCCCATACGGGTTTAATCTCCTGTTCCGAGAACGTCATGGCCTACCTCGGCTGGTTGATTTTTGCCCAATGTAGCAGCTGAACTGCGGCTTCGCTACCGGCCACCCAAAACAGGAAGCATAAAAAACAAGCCATCAGTATTTCTTCTGGTTTTTACGCTCAATACTGACGGTGTCGAAAAGCAGGAGAAAACATCATGAACTGGGTCGAAACCTTGGCGGAGTACTACCGCCTGAGCCGCACGGGTGAAACGCAGCATTGGCTGTGTCGCCGCTGGTTGCCACAAGGGGAAGCGCGTTTGGCCTATTTGCAGGAGCTGCTGGAGCCGACCGCGCCGCGACGGCGGTGAGCACGACGCCGGCGCTTAGGCCGGCGCCGGTTCGCGAGATTAACCGAAGGCGATCGCCGCCCAACGCAACAGCAGCAACGCCAGGCAGATCAGCAGCAGCACCACGACCATTTTACTGAGTTTGTTGCCCATGCGTTTTGTTGCCACGTTGCCTCCTTAACTGAAGTACCACCCGCCGACGAGGGTGATGAGGAAAAGCGTCACCAGGGCGACGCCGTTGAGTAAATCGCTGAAGGTATCGTCAGCATCGATGTCGTCTTGCCGCATGTTGCCGCCTGGCGGTTGCCATTGGGTGAATAATGTCCACAGTATGCGCCCGGCAGCGCGACAGGCACAGCGAAGAACGGTAAAAACTCGTAAAGGCGGCGGTGGCGGAACGCGCAGTCGCGCTTGCGACGGATGCAGACGGCCGGCAATACGTTGTACTATCCTGTCTGCATTGATGCATTTTTCCAAAAGGTATAATCATGGCGACGGCAATTCCACAGAAATACGAGCACCTTGAGCGCTGGGCGTTCGGCGATACCGAGCAGCAGGCCGATGAAGTGGTGCAATTGATCCTCAATGGCACCAAAACGGCCACCTGTTCCAACCTGGACGGCGAAGGGATCCCGCAGGCCGGCGACCTGTTCCTGGTGGTGGACGGTAAAGGTGAACCGGTCTGCGCGGTTGAACTGACCGCGGTGGAAATGAAAACGTACGATCAGGTCGATGAAGCGCACGCCTTTGCCGAAGGCGAGGGCGATCGTTCGCTGGCGCATTGGCGCAAAGAGCTGCAGCGCTTCTTCGAAGAGTATGATCTGTTCTCGCCGGACATGACGCTGGTGCTGATGAATTTCAAAGTCGTCGACAAGTTCTAAACGGATGCGCGCCGTTCCCTACGAATGCCAGTGGGCAAGCCCGGAGCTGGCCGCCGAACTGATCGCCGGCCGCATGACGCTGGCGCAAGACGAGAATTGGGCGCGCAGCGGCGCCCGCGATCGGGCGGAGTACGTCGAGTGGGCCAACCACGTGTGCGGCATGGCCTGCCTGAAAATGGTGCTGAGCCATCGCGACGGCGAAGCGCCGCCGCTGCTGGAGCTGGCGCGGCGTAGCCTGCCTTACGGTGCCTATGTGCGCGAGGGGGAGCGGATAAAAGGGCTGATTTACGCGCCGTTCGTTGAGTACGTGCGCGAGCAGTTTGCGCTGCAAGCGGAGGTGAAGGTGGGGCTGGAGGCCGCCGAGTTATGGGCGCTGCTTAGCCAATACCGCTACTTTATCGCCTCGGTGCATCCCTCCATTCGCCGGCCCGAGAGCCTGCCGCCGCAGCGAGGCGGGCATCTGGTGTTGATCACCGCCGCCGATACGCAAAGCGTAACCTTCCACAACCCTTCGGGCGACAGCCCGGCAACGCGCGAGCGGGTACAGCTGCCGCTCAACCGCTTCACCGCTTTCTTTGCCGGCCGCGGCATCGCCATCGCATAAAAAAACGCGCTGTTTCCGATGAAAGCAGCGCGTCGTCAGCAGGCCCGGCGTATTTTCATGCCAGCCGCATCACCCAGGCGTCCGCCTGCCGATCGTAGTGCTGCTTGTACAGCAGCGACTGTTTGCCATCAAGGATCGCCGGAATGCTGGTGTGTTCATCCCAGCCGTCGAGCTGCATACACAGGTCCGGATCGGACTTGCAGGGAATGCTCAGGGTGCCGGCGCGGTCGGCGCCGGCGTGAAGATGCGCGTCATCGACCTCGAAGCTGCCAATTTTTACGACGGTTTTGCTCATGGGAACTCCTTGCTCAATGATGTGGTAGGAGGTTAGACCAGTAAGGCCATCGGTATGAGCATAGCCAAATGAGCAAAAAATGCCACATAAAAAATACATTCTGGCAACATTCTTCCTGAGCGGCTAGCGGCCACGCTAATAGGTCACGACATAGCTGACGTTATCCTGATAGGTACCGACCGGCACTTCGGTCTGCGCCGGATTGATGGCGGCGGTAAAGGGGATGCTTTGCGCCAGACCGGTGCCGGTGCCGCTTTGCGCGTTGGTGCTGCTCCACACGGTGCTGGTGTTGGGCAGGTAGATCTGATACTGCAGGAAGTTGCTGGTGCCGCTGAGCATTCGCCGCCAACCGGTGATGGGGTTGTTGCCGTTGGTAAAGTAGGAGCTGTATGACTGGGATTTGGTGCAGGTCAGGGTGATGCTCTGGTTGATCGGGTTGAATTGCCCCACCAGCGCCATGCTGCCGAAGTTGACGTTGTTGGCGGTATTGATCAGGCAGCTTTTGGTGATGACCGCGGTGACGGTCACGGTGCTGGATTGGTTGGTGCCGTCCCACCAGATACACAGCCCTATCAGGCCCAGGCCGCAAATATGGTAGTTCCACACAAGGTTAATGGTGTCGGTATAGGTGCCGGCGCTGACGTTCGCACCCGCCACGGTTTTGACGTACACCGGAAAGTTGACGTTGGAAGAGATCAGGATCAGCGACAGCAGGTTCAGCGAGCTGTAGTCGATGGTCTGGCCGACGCTGTAGGGATATTGGTAGTTGGCATCCGGGTAGATGAGATAGGAGATTTTATCGCCGGAGCCATTGCCGTTCAGCAGGGCCATATTGTTGGTGGTGGAGGCAATCTTGACCGTGACGGTGTTTTGCGTCAACAGATTGAGCCCCAGCCCGGTACAGTTGAGCCCGGCGGTACCCTGGGCGCTGATCTGGCCGTTGTAGACGGCGAAGGAGTTGCTGCTGGGCAGGGTCACCGTGCCGTTGGTAGTGGCGCAGTCCGCCAGCGCGCGTTGCCCGCACAGCAGCAGCAGCGCCGCCAAAAGAATTTTCACTTGCCGATACATCGTTCTTCTTCTCCGTGTGTTATTGGCAGACGAGGGGACCGACGCGCTGTAGCCCCTGCGGATTGGCCAGGCTGAAGCTGACCTGGCACGGCGCGCCGCCGTCGGCCGGGATCACGCTCAGCCGGTTGTGCTGCTGAACCGGGTCGATATAGGTCATGCCATCCCACCCGACATAGCTTTGTTGATTGCTGCCGATCACCGCCACCTGGCTGCCGTTGGCCAGCGGTTTGCCTTGCGCATCGACCAGCTCCACGTCGGCGGCGGAAAGGCGCTGGACGGGGAATTCGACCAGGTAGCCGCTGTGATCGCGAATGGCGACGGTTTTTTCTACTGACGGTAAATTGACATCCGCCGGCAGATTGAGCGGATCAATCTGGAATTTGGCGTGGTAATACGAAGTGACGGTGGGCACCAACAGGTAGCCTTTGTCGTTGGTGACGCCGATGCGCTGGTTCTCGTAGCTGACCGGAATGCCGGCGTAGCCGTTGGTCGAAACCAGGGCAAAGGCGTCGTTGATGGTGTTGGTGGCGTATACGCCGCCGTTCATCGCCACCAGCGAACCGCTGACTTCGCCCCAGCGGGTGTAATCGTTACGGTTGCCGTACAGCCCGGCGCGGGTTTCCAACAGCGAGGTGCGCCAGGTCAGGTCTGCCTGGCGGTAATCGCTGTTGCTGCCTTGACCGCCGGCGTAGGCCAGGTTCCAGCCGAAACCGCCGTCGGTCGGCGCGGCGCGGCTGTACGCGACGCGTTCGCTCCAGCGGTTGCCGGCGTCGCGGGCGGTACTGACGTTAGCGGTGCCCCAGGCATCGAACGGAATGCTGATCTGCAGCTGCGAGCTGTAGCCGTCGCCGCCGATCTCGCGGTTCGCCGAGGCGTACAGGCTGATATTGCGCCACAGCGTCAGGCTGTACGACAGGTTGACCAGGCGGGTGCGCTGGCCGATGGCGTCGCGCACGTCGAAATAACCGGCGCCCAGGCTGCCGAAGCGGCTCAGGCCGATGCTGCCGGTCAGTTGATCGGTGCGGCGGCTCAGGCGGTAGCTGCTCTTGTAGGTAGAGAGGTCGCCGAAGTCCGCGCTGCGCAGTACCCGTTGGGCATTGAGGCTGAAATATTGGTTGCTGTAGGTATAGCTCAGGCTGGTCTGATCGCCGTGGCGGCCGGTGTACTGATAAACCGGCCTGGCATCCGGTTGCTGTACCGGTTGGCCGGTGATCGGATTGTAATAAAGGGGCGTGACCGGTGGGGCGTTGAAGGCATCGCTGCCCGCCTGGCTGTAACTGTAGGAGGCGTTGAGGACCCCTAACTGCCCCAGGCGCACGCCCGCGCCGGCGCCGGTGACCGCCAGCTCAGCAGCGCCTTCCGCTCGCCCTTCGAGCGTCAACCAATCAGTGACGCCGTAACGCCCGCTGCCGCTGGCCACCCATTGGCCGTAGTCTGCGGAGCGGTAGCCGTAATTTTGACGCAGCGCCCCTGCCGACAGGCTGAAATCGCTTAGCCCGGCCTGCAGCAGCGAGCTGGCGACATAGAACGGCACCGTGGTGCTGATCTGGCGGCCGAGCGCGTCGGTGGTGACCACCGTCGCCTGGCCGGCGCCGTTGATGTAAGGCACGGTATTCAGGGTGAACGGGCCGGGGTTCACGCTGACGGAGGTATTCTTATAGCTGTTGATGTACAGATCGACGCTGCTCGGCACGGCGGCCTGGCCGGAGAACTGCGGCAGCGGATAGGTAATCAGATCCGGCCGCGTGGCGAAGTTGCGCGCCACCTGCAGGCCGCCGATGCGCACCGAACTGGTCCAGGGCAGCGAGCCGGTCGTGAGATCGCCGGCGGTATAGCTGAGCATGGTGTCGTCGTCGCTGTAGCGCCAGCTGCTGTCGTAGCGGATATAGCGATTGTTCTGCTGTGCGGCGGTCTCGCCGTTGAAGCTGCTGCGGAAAATGCCGGTGTTGGCGATAACGCCGAAGCCGTCGAACAGCCGCTGTTCGCTCCAGGCGGAAAAATAGCCCGGATTGCCGCGCCCGCCGCTCTGGCTGACGTAGGCGTCGTAATTCAGCAAGAAGCCCAGGCTGCTTTGCGCCGGCAGCCGCTGTTCCGGGTTGGCGTCGCCGAGGGTTTGCTTGGGCAGCCAGTCGTTGGGCACCGAGATCAACAGCTGCTGCGTTTCGCCGCTGTAGGTGACGTCGACCTTATCCAATTGATCGACGGCGATTTCTTTCGCTTGCTTGTCCGCCACCGGCAGGCCGGCGTCGCTCAGTTGCTGCGGCGTCAAATAGTAGTGGCCGCCGCGGTAGGTGACCGGCACCACTTTGCCGGTCTGGCGGCCGTTCACCACCGGCTCCAGATACAGCGTGGTGTCCGGCATGCTGATGGCGCTGGGCGGCGGCGGAAGGTCGTCGGCGGCGGCGTGCGGCGGCCACAGCTCCACCGCCATACAAAGTACGGCCAGGGCCAGCGGCTTGAGCTGCATGCCGCGCGTGGCCGGCGACGAGATCCGCTTCACCTGCACCTCAGGCTCAGTAAGACGGAATGGTTACGGGTTGCTTATTATCGTTGACCATCGCCTGCAGCTTGCCGGCGGCGAAACTGCCCGAAGGCGGCAGGGCAAAGCGCATCTGCGAACCCGGCAGCACATAGCCCAGCAGCCCGTTGTTGAGCGGCTTGCCCTGGATGCTGACCTGCGACAGGCGAGCGTGCACGATGCCGTCGTTGCGCACGTCGAGCCAGCGCTGGCTGTTTTGCTGCAGCAGCCGGTAGCTGAGCTTCGGCTGGTTGGCGGTGGCATAGTCGCGCGGGTGTTCGAAGTCTTGCTTGGTCCAGACGCCTTTGCCGCTGACGAACAGCGGCACCGAATAACGCATCTGGAATTTCAGCCCCATCTGCGCACCCTTGTCGGGCGCCGCGCCGTCTTTATCCTTGATTGGCACTTCGTCAACCAGTATCCGGTAAGCCCGTTCTTGCCCGGCGGCGACCGGGATCTGCTTGATCAGGCGAATCAGCTGGCGTTTGCCGGGGAGAATGGTGGCGACCGGCGGGCTGGCGACCACGTCGCTCTGGTTGCGGTAGTCGTC
Source organism: Serratia sp. HMSC15F11 (assembly GCF_001808215.1). Lineage (NCBI taxonomy): Bacteria > Pseudomonadati > Pseudomonadota > Gammaproteobacteria > Enterobacterales > Yersiniaceae > Serratia > Serratia sp. HMSC15F11. Next base: position 49,718 of record NZ_KV792444.1, on the reverse strand, counting down.
CTTACCGCCGGTTTGTTGCCAGCCGAGCACGCGGATCTGCATATAGACCGGTTTGCTGTCGCGGTTTTCCAGCCACAGGGCCGTCGCCTGCTGGTTGTCTTCAATCGCCGGATCGATAGGCCAAATCAGAATGGAGGCGGCGGCGAAGGCCTGCGGTTGACCGGCTAACAGCAATCCTGCCAGCAGGGGCAGGCGGAGCAGAGTACTACGCATAATGTGATCCTTTTTAAAAGCTCAATAACTCACCGTCACTAAGACCGTATCGTTGTAGGTGCCGCTGGTGGGCAAGGTGCTGCTCGCCATTAAACTGGCGTAGATTTTTATTTCTTGCGTACTGCCGGTGGAGGAGACGGTTTGGACGGCGCCGCCGTTGCCGCCGTCGCCCCACAAAACGGCGTAGTTGGCATCCTGGTAGAGCTGGTAAACCAGCGTTTCCGAGGTCACCGAGTTCAACAGTTTTCGCCCGCCGGCGATGGAGCCGGTGACGTTATTGCCGACGTTCAATCCCAGGGTGACGCTGAGCCCGGGATTGCAGCGGATCAAAATGGAGCCGGCGCCGGCGCTGGAGACGATTTTTATCGGGCTGCTCAAGGACGCCACCTGGCCGAAGCTCATGCTGCCGAACGAGGTAACGTTGGTGACGCCGCTGCCGAGCACGCAGCCTTTGATGATCGAAGCGTTGACCGTAAAGCCCTGGCTGACGGTATCGGCACGGGCCGTCGGGGCGCCGATCAGCGCCGCCAGCAGCAGGGTGCGCAGCGTTCCGTTAATCACCAATTTATCGTCACCTGCACCGTATCCGTATAGTTGCCCGTCGCCGGCGTCGTTTGTACCGGGATCATGCCGTACACCGGCAGCCAGACGCTTTGGCCGGTGGCGGTCTGGGTGACGCCGGTGACGTTATCCCAGACGGTGGCGTAGCTGGCGCTGGTATACAGGTTGTAGTTCACGCGGGCGCCCGCCGCGCTTTGCAGATAGCGCGCGGCGGTATTGCCGCTCTGTCCGCCGCTGAGCAGCACCGTGTAACTGGTGCCGTTGTTGCAGTTGATCTGCAGTGCGCCGGCGTTCGCCTGGCCGGTCACCTTTATCGCCGTATTGAGGAAATAGACCGTGCCGAAGTTAAAGGTGCCGAACGTGGTGTTGCCGCCGCTGGTGGTGCCGGCGACGCAGGACTTGACCAGGGTGGCGCTGACGCCCACCGTCGCGGTGCTGACGTCGGCGCGGCAAACGCCCGCCAACGACAGCAGCATGCAGGTGACGGCCAGGCGCGTCATGTTTACCAGGTGACGGTCATGGTGACGGTATCGCTGTACGCACCGGCCGCCGGGGTGGTGCCTGCCGCAGGTACCAGGCCGTAGACGATCAGCGGTACCGCCGAACCGGTGCCGGTGCCGGTCAGCAGGCCGGTGGTGCTGTTCCACGGTACGGCGTGGGCGCTGTCCTGGTAGAGGTTATAGCTGATATAGGCCGGTACGCTGCTGGCCATGCGCCGTTGGCTGCCGGTGGCGTTGAGGCCGTTGTCCAGCGCCACGGTATAGTTGGTGCCGGTGGTGCAGTTCAG
>NZ_KV792444.1:386-48137 GCF_001808215.1 Serratia sp. HMSC15F11 | reverse complement strand
CCGCTGCCGGTGGCGCTGGCGGTGATGACGTTAGCCAGTGAGGAGTAGGTGCCGAAGCTGATGGAGCCGAAGCTGTTGGTGGTGCCGGAGCTGGTGCCGCCGGTGACCACGCAGCCGGCGCCGATGGTCAGGGTGACGCCCAGCGTGCCCTGAATGGTGCCCGCCGCGTAGGAGGTGCCAGAGGCGCACAGCAGAAGTGCTGCCGAGGTTAATGCCGCCAGAGTCTTTTTCATCGTGGTTCCTTGCCGTAGTAGAGAAGCCTGCCAAAAAGCCCGAAAAATGAGTCAAATGCATTAATCTATTTACAGATTAATTAATAGAATAAGAACGTGAGAATGTCGCGCTAAAAGATTAAAAACTTTATTTATTTTTAACCGCGATCGCAGGTTCGCTGCGGCGGCCGTGTCACAGGCATGAACACTAAGGGGGTAATGATAATGCGGGTGGGAATATTATTACTTAATGAATAACGGAGCGCACTGACGGCGCTCCGTTGACGATGAAACTCACCAGGTGACGGTCATGGTGACGGTATCGCTGTAGACGCCCGCCGCCGGGGTCGTTCCCGCGGCAGGCACCAGGCCGTAAACGATCAGCGGTATCGCCGATCCGGTACCGGTGCCGGTCAGCGTGCCGGTGGTGCTGTTCCACGGCAGGGCGTGGGCGCTGTCCTGATAAAGGTTGTAGCTGATGTAGGCCGGCACGCTGCTGGCCATGCGCCGCTGGCTGCCGGAGGCGTTGAGGCCGTTGTCCAGCGCTACGGTATAGTTGGTGCCGGTGGTGCAGTTCAGCCCCAGCGTGCCGGTACCGCCGCTGCCGGTGGCGCTGGCGGTGATGACGTTGGCCAGCGAGGAGTAAGTCCCGAAGCTGATCGAACCAAAGTCGTTGGTGGTGCCGGAACTGTTGCCGCCGGTGACCACACAGCCGGCGCCGATGGTGATCGTTACGCCCAGCGTGCCCTGAATGGTGCCCGCTGCGTTGGCTGTGCCACTGATGCACAGCAGAGGTGCTACCGAGGTCAAAACCATCAGAGTTTTATTCATCATGATTCCTTGCCGTGTCAGAGAAAGCCCGCAAAAACGCCACCCAGAGCTGAGTTGAACGCATTAATTTACTTACATTTAAATTAATAGGATAAGAACGCGAAATTGTCTTGATCAAAGGCTAAAAACTTTTTTCTTTTCCGGCGGGGATATACGGACGGGGAGGCGGAATAGTGCAACTTGGAAATGATTAGAATAATAACGAATGACGATAGGAATATTATTAGCGTTATTTTGGCGCCGGGGGATGCGGTTCCCCGGCACCGGATCGATTACAGGTGAAAATCCAGCGCGCCGTCGCGCACCAGCTCGCGCGGCAGGTTGTTCTTGATGCGGCTGCCGATGCGCTTGGCGATGCCCAGCGGCTGGCCCTGGTAGGTGACGATGCATTCATCGCCGGCCGGCGGCTGCTCCGGGTAGAGATCGCGGCCGTGATACCACTCCTGCGCCAGCGCGGCGTCCAGTTCGAAATGCGGTTTGTCGCCGGTGCCGGCCAGCGCGATCGCCGCCTCGTGCTGCCAGCGGAAACCTTTCGGGAATCGTTCCGCCAGCTTGAGGCCGATACGTGAGAAGCGCACTTTACCGAACAGCGGTTCCAGCTCGGCCGGGAACAGCCAGAGCTCCTTGTCGCGCTCCCACAGCCGGCTGTCATCGCCCCAGGTTAAGCCGGATGCGGCGGCGGCTTGGGCGACCAGCGCCGCCTCTTTGCCGGACAGCGGGCTGAACGGGAATTTACCCACCTTGTAGGTCGGCTTCGCCAACGGCACCACGGCGCGCTGTTTGCGCAGGCGGGCGACGAAAAAGCCTTCGCTGTCGTAAATCTGCGGGAAGACGTGCAGGAAGCCTTCGGCGGTCAGCGCCTTGTCGGCGCCGGGGAACAGTGCACCCAGCGGCTCGACGCTGACCGCGTCGCCGTAGGTGTCCAGCAGCCAGCGCACCACCTGCTGGTTTTCCTGCGCATTGAGCGTGCAGGTGGAGTAAACCATCACGCCGCCCGGCGCCAGCGCATGAAACGCGCTGTCGATCAGTTCGCGTTGGGTGGCGGCGATCTCGGCCACGCTCTGTGGCGACCAGTTGCTCATGGCGTCCGGATCCTTGCGCACCACGCCTTCGCCGGAGCAGGGGGCATCGAGCAGAATGGCGTCGAAGCTCTCCGGCAGCGCGGCGCCGAACACCCGGCCGTCGAAGTGGGTCAGCGCGGCGTTCTTCACGCCGCAGCGGCTGATATTGGCGTGCAGCACTTTTACCCGGCTGGCGCAGTATTCGTTGGCGACGATGCCGCCCTGATTGCCCATCAACGCGGCGATTTGGGTGGTTTTGGAGCCTGGTGCCGCCGCCACGTCCAGCACCCGATTAGGCGCTGCGCCGCCCGAGAACAGCGCGCTGACCGGCAGCATTGAACTGGCCTCCTGAATGTAGAACAGGCCGCTCAGGTGTTCGGCGGCGCTGCCCAGACGCAGTTCTTCATCGTCGCGCTCGATCCAGAACCCTTCCGCGCACCAGGGGATGGGCTCCAGTCGCCAGTCGTAATCCTGCACCAGCGCCAGGAAGTCGGCGACGCTGATTTTCAGCGTGTTGACGCGCAGGCTGCGGCGCAGCGGGCGCTGGCAGGCGGCGATAAAATCTTCCATCGCCAGCTCGGCGGGCATGATGGCGCGGGTGGCGTCAAGGAAAGCGGGGGGCAGAAAAACGGCGGTGGATTTGGCCACGGGGCGAACTCTCAGGGTGCAATAAAGACAAGGGCGAGAGTTTATCACAAAGCGGAAAAAAACAGGGCCCGGCAATGCCGGGCCCTGAGGAAAATGCGAAATTTAATCGCGCGGAATGGCGGTGCCCCAGGTTTTCCAGTCCTTCGGCTCTTCCGGATTCAGCAGGAAGTGTTTGTTCGGCGTCGCTTTCGGCGCCAGCGGAATGGTCGGCGGCGTGGCGAAGGCGATACCGCCGCGGATGAACTGCTGGAAGGTCCCGCTCTTGATCACGCCGCCGGTCAGGCCGAACTGCAGGTTGTACCCCGAAGCCAGCCAGAACACGCTGTTGTTGCGCACCAGATGCTGATACTTCTTGCTGATGCGCAGCGCGACGTGCACCCGGTCTGACATGGCGCCAAGGTAGAAGCCGGTGATGGTGCCGACCTCCACGCCACGGAACAGCACCGGCGTGCCGATCTGCAGCGAGCCGGTTTCGGCGGCGTCGAGCACCACGCTCAGGCCGTCGAGATAGCGCGAGTCGGTGATGCTGGCCTGCTGCAGCTCGAAGGTGCGCAGCTCGCGGCCGCGCCCCGGCTCCACGTTGATATAAGGCTGGAGCAGGGTATCGAGGTTGCTGACGCCGGCGGCGGAGATCTCCGGCGAGACGATCGAGAAGCGGCTGCCCAAGCGCGCGAAGGTCTGCACGTATTCCGGATACAGCACCGCTTTGGCCAACACTTCGTTGCGCTCCGGCGCCAGCTGCAGCGACTCCACTTGACCGACGTCGATGCCGAGGTAGCGCAGCGGCATGCCCGCCGACAGCTTGCTGGCGTCGTAGGTTTTCAACGTGATTTGGCTGCCCACCGCGCGAGCGGCGGTTTCGCTGGCGTACAGCACGCGGTTGGCGCCCTTGTTGAGCGTCACGCCCTGCAGGTTGTCGAAGCTGATGGCGCCTTTCAGCGCACGGTTAAGCGGCGAAGCCTGCACCGTCAGCCCGCTGCCGTTGAGCTGCACCTTGGCGCCGCCTTCGGCCCAGAAGATGCTTTCGCGGGTCAGCAGCTTGCGGTATTCCGGGCTGATGTAGACGTCCACCTCAAACTCGTTGGCCTTTGGCCGCACGTTGACGATTTCGCCCACCTGGAATTTGCGATACAGCACCACCGAGCCGGCCTGCACGTCCGGCAGGCTGGTGGCGCTGAGGGTCAGGGTGGTGGCCGGGGCGTTGCCGACGATGCCTTCCTCGGCTTTCTCGCTGTTGGCGTACAGCGGGTATTGGCCGCCCGGTTCCCCCTTGCTGCCGGGAATAATGCGCACGCCGCCGTCTACCCACTCCTGGGCGCTGGCGCCGAGCACTTCCATGCCGTCGATGCCCAGCTTGACGTCGAGGCGGCTGTTGACCACGAATTTGCTGTCTTTGTGCAGCAGGCCGCGATATTGGGCGTCGATGGCGGCGGTGAACACCACGCCGCCGGCGGTCAGGGTGCGGCTCAGGATCTGGCCGACTTTCACGCCGTGCACTACCAACGGCTGCCCCACGTCGATGCCGTAGCTTTGCGGCGCATTCAGCGTGACGGTCAGCACGCCAGGCTGTTGCAACAGCGTCTCGCTGCTGTCCAGCACGTTGAAGCGCTGCTGCGGCTCGCCTTCACCCGGTACCAGCTCCAGCGTGGTGCCGGTCAGCAGTTGGCTGAGCTTGGCGTCGTTGAGGCTGATGCGCGGGCTGCGCATCACGATGCGGGTGCCGCTGCGCATCAGATCGACCACCGAAGGATCGATGGTCAGTTCACCGACCACTTTGCTGTCCTGCTGCAACGTCAGCTTGGTCAGGGTGCCGACCTGCAGCCCCTGGTACATCAGCGGCGTGCGGTTTTCACTCAGGTTGTTGCCGCTCGGCAGATCCAGCAGGATATTGACGCCGCGCTGGCTGTGGGCCAGATCGGGATACAGGGCATAGCTCTGGTCGCCCTTGGCCTGCTGGCCATCGGCCGGAGAATCGAAGGCGATGGCGCCGTTGACCAGCGCCGCCAGGCTCTCCATCTGTACCGTCGCGCCGGACAGGCTGAAATCGCCCTTGAAGCCGGAGACGTTCCAGAAGCGGCTGTTGTTTTTCACCAGATGGGCGAAGCGGCGATCGATCAGCACGTCGATGGTCACGCCCTTATTGCCTTCGCTGATGGTGTAGTCGTACACCTTGCCGACCGGGATTTTACGGTAGTAGACCAGCGAGCCGCTGTTGAGCGAGCCCAGATCGTCGGCGTGCAGGTGGATCATCAGCTCGCCGGTGTTCAGGCGGTACTTCGGCTGGGTATCGAGCGCGGTGAAGTGGGTTTGCTCCTTGCCGCTGCCGGGCATCATGCCGATATAGTTGCCGCCGACCAGCGCATCGAGGCCGGAGACCCCGGCCAGCGAGGCCTTCGGCGTCACCAGCCAGAACTGGGTGCCTTCGCGCAGCGAGTCTCCCAGATCGCTTTTGATGCTGGCCTCCACCACGATGCTGCGCAGATCTTTGCTCAGGCTGATTTTTTGCACCGTGCCGACCTCAACGCCCTGATAGCGCACCGGCGTGCGGCCGGCGACGATGCCCGCCGCCGATTGGAAATCGATGGTGACGGTGGTGCCGCGCTCCTGGAAATTGTTATAGACCAGCCACCCGGCGATCAGCAGGGCGATGAACGGCAGTAACCAGAACGGTGAAATGCGGCGCTTGTTCTTGACCCGCGCTTCAGTCGGTGTAGTCGGCGTTTCCTGTTGCATGTGCATCCCAAATCAATCGGCTATCGAGCCATTCAACGGCAAGAATAGTCAAAATGACCGCCGAGCCAAAGTAAAACGCGGCCGGTCCCATAGTAAAAGATAACAGCTGGTCGCGGTTTACCAGCGACATCATCAAGGCGATAACGAACAGATCGAGCATCGACCAGCGGCCGATCCAGGTGACCAGGCGCAGCAGGCGAATGCGCGTCTTCAGGCTGTGCGAGGTTTTGAAGTGGATGCTCAGCAACAGCGTGATCAGCACGATCACCTTGGTAAAAGGCACCAGCACGCTGGCGATGAACACGATGGCGGCGATCGGCACGTTGCCGGAGGTGGCCAGTGAGACCACGCCGGAGAAGATGGTGTCTTCCATCCGCACGCCGTTGGCGTAAATGATGGAAATCGGCAGCAGGTTAGCCGGTATCAGCAGGATCATCGCCGCGATCAGCGCCGCCCAGGTTTTCTGCAGGCTGTAGGGCTGGCGGTGGCACATCGGCACATGGCAGCGCGGGCAGCGGCCGCGCGCGTCAGGGTAGCCGGTATAGTGGCAGGACAGGCAAATGTGCAGCGCCGCCGGTGAGCCTTCCGGCTGTTCCTGCGGATAGTAGCGCTCCCACAGCTGCTCCAGGTTGACGTGGATCAGCGTCAGGATGCTGAGCAGGGTGAGCGACAGGTAGGCGATCAGCGCGCTACCGGGTTGGATGTCGGCGTAATCCTGCACTTTGATCGCCGCCACCGCCATGCCGATCAGATAGATGTCCAGCATCACCCACTCTTTCAGCCGCTCCAACATCAGCAGCACCGGGCGCAGGTTCATGCCGAGCGCGTGGCCGAAGCGCAGGTAGAGCAGCGACAGCGCCAGCGTCAGCGGGGCGCCGAGGGTACAGAACGCCACCATGCTGGCGGTCAGCGGATCGCCCTGACGGCTCATCTGCCAGATGCCCTCCAGCAGGCTGGCGTCGATGCGCGTGCCGAGCAGGCGGATGCTGATCAGCGGTTCGGTGAAGGCGAACGGCATCAGCAGCAGCATGGCGATCGCCATGGCGGTCAGGCGCGTCATCGACCAGTCGCGGCCGCTCACCACCTTGGCGTTGCAGCGCGGGCAATAGGCGGCCTGATTGCCGCTGAGCGGCGGCAGCACGAACAGCAGGTCGCACTCGCAGCAGCGCTGGTGGCGCGCTTTGGAAAGGGGGGCGGTGATCGCGTGTATTTTCATCTTTGACAAGTAGCTGCCCTTGAGCCCGCCGGAACTGTCAGCGTAGCTGAAAAATAAACCGGCCGCGTCACCGGCGATCGGGCGCCGGACGGTAAAACGAGGTAAACCGGGATTCTGAGCGGCAAACATACCCCGAGCGGCAGGGTTTTGTGAAGCAACAGATGATTAACCTTGTGGCTATACGCATTTAATGCTTATTTTATAGGGCCTAAGCTTTGGGCTTCTGGCCATCTTCACTGTTTCAATGGTTATCACATGACAAAAGAACAATTCTACGCGGAATTAAAACGTGACCTGAGCGCGTTGCTCGGTGGGGAGACCAACTTTATCGCGGCGCTGTCCAACGCCAGCGCGTTGATCAACGAGCGTCTGGATGACGTGAACTGGGCCGGTTTCTATCTGATGGATGGCGACCAGCTGGTGCTGGGGCCGTTCCAGGGCAAGATCGCCTGCGTGCGCATCCCGGTGGGCAAGGGCGTGTGCGGCACGGCGGTGGCGGAAAATCGCGTGCAGCGCGTCGGCGACGTGCATGCGTTCCCGGGCCATATCGCCTGCGATGCGGCCAGCAATGCGGAAATCGTGCTGCCGTTGGCGGTTGGCGGCCGGGTGATCGGCGTTTTGGATATCGACAGCACGGTTTATCAACGCTTCGACGAACAGGATGAAGCGGGCCTGAAAGCAGTGGTGGCGGGGCTTTGTGAGCAACTGGAACAGTGTGACAGTGCGAAATATGTGACTGTAGCGGCAAGTTGATCGACGGTTAACGTGGCAATTACCGATGGCGTCATTATAATGACGCCTGTTCATGCCTGTGGCTTGTTGGCAATACCGTTGTAATCAGGAAATTTCATGGAAAATCAACCTAAGTTGAACTCTAGTAAAGAAGTCATTGCTTTTCTTGCCGAGCGTTTTCCGCTCTGCTTTAGCGCCGAAGGCGAAGCTCGTCCGCTGAAAATCGGTATTTTTCAGGATTTGGTAGAGCGCGTGCAGGGGGAAGAGAATCTCAGCAAAACGCAATTGCGTTCTGCCCTGCGCCTGTACACCTCAAGCTGGCGTTACCTGTACGGCGTCAAAGTTGGCGCGCAGCGCGTCGACCTGGACGGCAATCCGTGCGGTGAACTGGAACAGCAGCATGTCGATCATGCTCGCCAGCAGCTTGAAGAAGCCAAAGCGCGCGTTCAGGCACAGCGTGCCGAACAAAACGCCAAAAAACGTGAAGCCGCCGGTGAATCCGCCGATGCCGCGCCACGCCGTCCGCGCCCAGCCGGTAAAAAGCCTGCTGCACGTCGCGAAGGCGGAGCCGCGCCGGAAAACCGCAAGCCGCGCCCACAAACTCGCCCACAGCCAGCTCGTCAACCTCGTGCAGCAAAAGAGGAAAGCCAGCCGCGTTATGCGCCAGTCACGGATATCTCTAAACTGCAAATTGGCCAGGAAATCAAAGTCAGAGCAGGCAAGAGCGCGATGGATGCTACCGTACTCGAAATCGCTAAAGATGGCGTACGTGTGCAGCTCTCTTCCGGTCTGGCGATGATTGTGCGCGCAGAACACTTGCAGTTCTGATACGGAGGCCAACCAAGGCATGAACAAATTCGTCAGATTAACAGCGATTGCAGGGCTGCTGTGGGCGGGTGTCAGTTACGGCGCGGAAACAGCCAACATCCGCATCGGCCAACTGCCCCAACTGCAACAGGAACCCCAGCACGCTACGGTGAGTGAGCGCGTGACCTCGCGCTTCACTCGCTCTCATTACCGCCAGTTCGCCCTCGACGCGGAGTTTTCAGGCAAGATCTTCGATCGCTACCTGAACATGCTGGACTACAACCATAACGTGTTGCTGGCCTCCGACGTGGCGCAGTTCGCCGGCAAACGCAACCAGGTTGGCGAAGAGCTGAAAACCGGCAAGCTGGACACCTTCTACGCGCTGTTCAATCTGGCGCAGAAACGCCGTTTCGAGCGATACACCTATGCGTTGTCGCTGCTGGAAAAGCCGATGAACTTCACCGGCAACGGCACTATCGATCTCGACCGCAGCAAAGCGCCGTGGCCGAAAGACAAGGCCGAGCTGGATAGCCTGTGGGATGCGAAAGTCACCTATGACGAGCTGAACCTCAAGCTGACCGGCAAGACCGACAAAGAAATCCGCGACACGCTGACCAAGCGTTATCAGTTCGCCATCAAGCGCCTGACGCAAAGCAACAGCGAAGACGTCTTCCAGCTGGCGATGAATGCCTTTGCGCATGAAATCGACCCGCATACCAACTATCTGTCTCCGCGCAACACCGAGCAGTTCAACACCGAGATGAGCCTGTCGCTGGAAGGCATCGGTGCGGTCCTGCAGATGGATGACGACTACACCCTGATCAACTCAATGGTGCCGGGCGGCCCGGCGGCGAAGAGCAAGGCGATCACCGTGGGCGATCGCATCGTCGGCGTCGGCCAGGCCGGCAAACCGATGGTGGACGTGATCGGCTGGCGCCTGGACGACGTGGTGTCGTTGATCAAAGGGCCGAAAGGCAGCAAAGTGCGGCTGGAGATCCTGCCGGCCGGCAAGGGCACCAAAACCCGCGTGGTCACCTTGACCCGCGAGCGCATCCGCCTGGAAGACCGCGCGGTGAAAATGACCATCAAGACCGTCGGCAAAGAGAAGGTGGCGGTGTTCGACATCCCAGGCTTCTACGTCGGTCTGACCGATGACGTGAAAGTGCAGCTGCAGAAGATGGCCAAGCAGAACGTCAAGAGCGTGATCATCGATCTGCGCACCAACGGCGGCGGCGCGCTGACCGAAGCGGTGGCGCTGTCCGGCCTGTTCATTCCGAGCGGCCCGGTGGTGCAGGTGCGCGACAACAACGGCAAAGTGCGTGAAGACGCCGACACCGACGGCGTGACCTACTACAAAGGCCCGCTGGTGGTGCTGGTCGATCGCTTCAGCGCCTCCGCCTCCGAGATCTTTGCGGCGGCGATGCAGGATTACGGCCGCGCGCTGATCGTCGGCGAACCGACCTTCGGTAAAGGCACCGTGCAGCAGTACCGTTCGCTGAACCGCATCTACGATCAGATGCTGCGCCCTGAGTGGCCGGCGCTGGGGTCGGTGCAGTACACCATTCAGAAGTTCTACCGCGTCAACGGCGGCAGCACCCAGCGCAAAGGGGTAACCCCGGACATTCTGATGCCGACCGGCGTCGATCCGGCGGAAACCGGCGAAGCGTTTGAAGACAACGCCATGCCGTGGGACAGCATCAATGCGGCGACCTACAGCAAGACCGGCGATATGGTGCCGTTCGAGCCGGAGCTGCTGAAAGATCACCAGCAGCGCATCGCGCAGAATCCGGAGTTCCAGTACATCGCGCAGGATATCGCGCATTACAAGGCGCTGAAGGATAAACGCAACATCGTGTCCCTCAATCTGGCCGTGCGCGAGAAAGAGAACCACGATGACGATGCGACCCGTCTGAAACGCATCAACGAGCGCCTGGAACGTGCGGGCAAGAAGCCGCTGAAATCGCTCGACGATCTGCCGAAGGATTACCAGGAACCGGATCCGTACCTGGATGAAACCGTGCATATCGCGCTGGACCTGGCTCATCTGGAAAAAGAACAGCCCGCTCAGCAGCCAACGCCGGCCAAATAAGGCCGCGTCAGGCAGGATGAAAAACGCACCCTCGGGTGCGTTTTTTTATGGCCGCGTTACGTGCTGCTCAGACGGCTTTCTTGCGGTGGCGCAGCCCGAGCCGGATGCAGGAAACCACCACCAGCAGGCAGCCGATCAGCGACAGCAACAGCGGGACTTCGTGCCAGAACAGCCAGCCCCAGGCAATATTGAAAACGATGCCGATATAGCGCACCACCGAGACCACGATCAGGTTATCGGAGGAAAAGGCCTGGGTTAAGACAACCTGTCCCAACAGCGATACCAGGGCGATGGCGAGCAGGATGGCAAACTGGTAGACGTTGGGCCAGACGAAGGCGTTCCACATCAGCGGCAGCGAGATCAGCGTCGCGATAAACAGGAAATAGAACACGATCTCGTAGTTGTGGTGGCGTTTGCTGAGCTTGTTGACCGACAGATAGGCGATGGCGGCAAACACCGCGCTCATCACGCCAACCAGCGACGCCAGGGTATACGTTGAGAAATGCCACGGCCGCACCAGCAGCACGGCGCCGATGATGACCAGCGCCAGCCAAAATGCGGTATTGGCACTGATCCGTTCACGCAGCACCAGCAAGGAAAGCAGAATGGAGAAAAACGGCGACAGGTAGGCCAGCATGCTGGCGTCGGCCAGCGTGAGGTGGGCGATGCTGTAAAAATAACAGATGAGATACAGCCCACCCATAGTGCCTCGCAGTACCAGCAGCGGCCGGTCCTCGCGGCTGAAGGCGACGCCGTGGCGATACATCAGCAGCAGAACCAGCAGGCAGCCGATGCTGCTGCGAAAGAACACGATTTCCCCGGTGGGGATGTCGTCGGCGATGGTTTTGACCAACGCATTCATGACGCTGAAAATCAGCGAGGCGAAAATGGCCAGCAGCGCACCCTGATTCATGCTTGCCCCCGCCACTGACGGTAGGTGATGGCCGCCTGTTCGTCGCAGGTATCGTCCAGCAGCGAATGATGGCAATGCTCGGCGCCGATCCGGGTGACGAAGCTCTGCAGCGCCAGCTGAAAGCGCGCCAACAGGTGCCGGGCGGTGGGCATCTCGACGCCAAGCCGCTCCGCCAGCAAGACCAGCGCGCGGAGTTTTCGCACGTCTTCCAGCGGCACGCGCGGCAGGCACCACAGACCTTGAGCATCCTGAAAGACTCGGGCGACCCTGACGGCGGAAAAATCATAGTAGCGACCCTGCGCGTCCGGTTCGGAATAGGGATCGACCAGCAGCGCGGTATAGCGCGTAAACAGCGCATAGCGTTGTTCCGCCGGCGCGAGCTGCGGGAAATGGTCAATCCAGCGGCGGCTGACCATGCGGGAGGGAACCGGGTAGCTGTCGTCGTTCAAAAAGCGCAGCAGGTTGATCTCTTCGACGCCGAGATGGTTGAGCAGCCTTTTGTAATCCTCCGACAGTTCGAGCATATCGGCGATAACCTCGGGACAGAGGGGCCCTTCGGGATAGGTTTTATACAGGTATTGCACCGGCGTCTGCGGCTGGAATATCGCCTTCAGCGTGGTGTCGGCCAGCGCCAGCGGCGGATGAACATAGTTGGTGATGCTGAAGCGCTCGGCGGCCAGCAGGCTGTCGCAGCGCCGGGCGTCGATAGCGTGACGCGCCAGCACCGAGCCGATCCAGTCGAGTTCGGCGCCGTCTGTCGCCGGGCTTTGGGCTGCGAGATAGATCCGCTGTTTGAAGGCCTTGGTATAGGCGCGGTAGGGCTGCGCCGCATCCTGATATTTGGTGTCGGCGTAATAACTGGACAGACTGATGATCCCGACGTGGGATTGGCCAGCCGCCTGCAGCAGGTTTTGCACCATCAGGCCGGAGCCGATGGACGGGGAAAGCAGGATCAACGAACGCAGGTGGGGTAAGGTGGCCCACGGCACCTGCCGCAGCACCTCGTAATAGCGATCGGCGGGCACGGCGAGGATCAGCCGCTGCCAGTCGCCGCCGATCAGCGACAGATCGTCGCAATAACTGTCTACTGCCACCTGCGCATCGTGCTGGGTCTGCCGCGCCTTGCCGACGCCTTCCAGATGCAGGCTGGGCGTGTGCGCGAGATGCGCCTTCAGGCGTTGTCCTTTCTCGCTTGGGCGATTGTACAGGCCGATGCGCGTGTCGGCCGCGGCTTGGATATCCGCAGCCAATTGGATCGCCGCCGGACCGGCGCCGAGGATCAGGGTAGGAAACGCGTTATTCATGGCGATGAGACTCCAAAATCAAGAGATCGTACAGCGGGGTGGCAACCGGTTTACCGCTGACGCGCCAGGGTGAACGGGCAGCCAGATGGTGATAAGGGCAGTTGAAGATCGACTTAAGGCCGTTACCGTAGCGCAGCAGCAGTTTGCCGCGCTGAGGCAGTAAAGGCCGCAGCTGCATCAGCAAGGTCTGCTTGTCCGCCACCAGAGAGGCGATGATGATGTGATCGATGTCGCGGTCGGTCAGGCCGTTCAATTTATCGATGCAGAGGATTTGCCGTGACAGCCCCAGATGGCGCGTGAGGCGGCGGGCAAAACGCTGGGCCGCCGGGTCGCAATCGTAGCAAATGACGGTGGCGGAGAGCCTGGCGACCAGCGCCAGCGCGGTGGTGGGCAAGGCGCCGCTGCCCACCAGCAACACCCGTTCACCGGGTTTGATGTCGGCGGCGGCGATCTCCAGCTGCAGGGCGCTATCGAAATTGTTCAGGTAGGCGTTGGTCTGTGCCGGCTCCCGGCAGAGCGTGGCGACGCGATGCTTCTCGTAATCGCATAAGGCGGCATTGGCCACCGCTCGCAGCTGGGTGATTTGCGCCGTTATCGAGCGATCGTTTTCCAGCTTGCGGCGATAGGCCTGCAGCTGCGGCAGATCGTTAAAGGCCTGCAGGCGGCTGAAGCGCCGTTCCAGCAGGGAAAAATGGCGCCGATCTTGCCGGGCGGAACGGTGAAGCTGGTGGATTTCCTGTTGCAAGCCGGCGAGTTGCGCCAGCATGTCCGCCTTGGTCAGAGTGTACATGGGGTTTCTCCGTGTGCGTGTAACAGCTGTGTCGGCAGCAGAAAGGGGTAGCCTTGGGGGCTGATGCCGCTTTCGATACCGACGCCAAATACGCGGGACATCATCGGGTGCCCCATCATCTGATGGGTGTCGCCGTGGCAAATGACGCGTCCGTGCTCGAGCAAGGTGAGAGAATGGCAGTAGCGCAGCGCCAGCCCCAGATCGTGGATCACCAGCAGCGTGATGCAGCGATGACGCCGGCTGTAGTCGGCGATCTGGTTGAGCACGCGCAGCTGATGGTGGATGTCCAGCGCGCTGGTGGGCTCGTCGAGTAAAATGAGCTGCGGCTGAGAGACGAAGGCCTGCGCCAACATCACCAACTGCCGCTGCCCGCCGCTGAGGCGGTTGAAAGGGCGATCGGCAAGCGCGGAAATGCCGCATTCCGCCAGCGCCTGTTCGACCGCGTCGGCCTGTGCGGCGCTGACGCGCCACCCCAACTGGCGTACCTTGCCCAGCAGCACCATGTCAAACGCGGTCAACGCCGACTCGCCGCGATTGAGCTGCGGCACATAGGCGATGCGGCTGGTTTTCGGATCGAGCGTGCGCTCGCGATAGGCGATAGCGCCGCTGTGCGGCAGCATGCGATTGATCGCTTTGAGCAGCGTCGATTTGCCGGCGCCGTTGGGCCCGATGATGCCGCCGAGCTTTGCCTCCGGCCAGGCCAATGAAACATCGGCTAACAGCTGACGTCGATGCAGCGTGACGCCGACGCCGGTGAGGGTCAGTTGAGTCATGGGCGTTTAACCTGTCGGGTGACGAAGTAGAACAGCACCGGCACGCCGATTAAGGCGATAACGATGCCGATGGGCACTACGCCGTTCGGCAGCACCAGTTTGGCGACGATCGACGCGCACAGCAGCAGCAGGCTGCCGCAAAGGGCGGAAATGCAGATCAGATAGCGTTGATCCTCGCCCACCAGAAAACGGGCGAAATGCGGGGCGATCAGCCCGACGAACCCGATGGTGCCGACAAACGAGACCGAGGCGGCCGTCAGTAAGGTCGCCAGCAGAAAGGCCAGCTTGCGCAGCGCGCTGACGTTGATGCCCAGCCCCTGGGCCTGTTCTTCGCCGGCGGACAGTGCGGTCAGGCGCCAGGCCAGCCGCAGGCTGACGACCAGCGCGCAGAACAGGACGCCGCCGGTGATCGCCACGCCGTGCATATTGGCTTTGAGCAGGCTGCCGAACAGCCAGAAGACGATTTGCTGCATGGCTTCCGGCGAGGCCAGAAACAGCAGCAGGGATTGCAGCGACTGAAAGAAGAACAGCACCACGATGCCGCTCAGCACCAAAATTTGCGGCGTCATACCGCGGCGCTGTCCCAGCAGATAGATAGGTACGCAGGCCAACAGCGCCATTAGCGAAGCCAGCAGCGGCGTGCCCAGTGCCAGCGCGCCACCCAGGCTGAATCCGGTGATGATCGACAGCGCCGCGCCAAATCCCGCCGCGGCCGAGATCCCCAGCGTATACGGGCTGGCGAGGGGGTTGGCCAGCACGGTCTGCATCAACAGACCGGCCAGCGCCAGGCTGGCGCCGACGACCAACGCGGTGAGCGTCATCGGCAAGCGAATCGACCAGAAAACCACCTGATACAGCTCGTTGCCTGGCGCGGAGCCGGGCCAGAGCATGGGCAGGATATCCGAGAGGCTAAGGTGCGCGGCGCCGACGGTCAGATCGACGACGGCGGCCGCCAGCAGCGCGCCGAGCAGCGCCAGCGTCAATAGCCCGCGGCGCAGCCTGCGCCGTTGTAAAAACGCACGTCCTGTGTGGGCCACGGCTACTCTCCTTGCCAGCGTTGCAGGAAGACGCCGTCAGCCTCTATCGGTAAGTATTGGCGGTAGAACTGCGCCAGGTTGCGTGGGGGATCAACGTCGGCAAACGCGGCCGGATAGAGGGCTTTCGCCAGATACTGAACAAAAATAAAATCGTAAATCGTGCGCGCGCCGCCATGGTAGAGCGCATAGAGGCGCTGGTTTTTTATCGCCGGCAGCTGCGGCCAACCGGCACGCCGGGCGTACTGAGCAAGGCGTGCCTGAAGGGGGGCAGCCTGTGCGCCGTAGCCCATCGGTACAGCGTTTGGCATGTTTTCCCAGTCGCCGCCGGCGAGGAAAATGACGTCCGGCTTTTGGGTCAGTACATAGTCGGCGCGTAAAGGCGCGGGGCTAGCGACGACGCCGGCGGCGATATTGCGGGCGCCGGCCAGCTGTAACAGCGGCCCCCAGACGGAGGCGCCATAGCTGCTGCTGTATTCGCCGGGCCCCTTGTCGCCGAGTTCGATATAAGCGGTCGGTGGCGGCAGCTGCGCCTCGCGAATACGCCGCTGAGTATCTTCAAGGCTCTGCCGATACTCGCTGGCCAGCCGTTCTGCACGCTCGGGGTGGCCCATCGCCTGACCCATGGCCCGAATGCTGGCGAGTTTGACTTCCGCACCCTGGTTGAAGTCGACGACGATGTAAGGAATGTTGAGCTGTTGCAGCACCGGCAGGTAGTTGGCGAAGCCGTCGAGCTGCCATTTCGCCAGGATCAGCAGGTCTGGCCGCGTGGTCAGCAGGCGTTCGAAGTCAAAGCTCTGATTGTAGAGCGAACCGACATCGACCAGCTGAGCGAGCCGTGGTAGCGCCGCCTGATAACGCGGCCATTGGCTGGTGCGCAAGGCCCAGTCGCTTTTAGAGAAGGCGGCCACCTGTTGAAAACTGTCCGGGCCGTTTACCGCCAGAAAATCTTCGTAGTAAAAGCCGATATAGGCGCGTTGTGCGGGGGCGGCCAGGGTGACCTGGCGTCCTTCTGCGTCGGTGAGGTGGATTTCAGCTTGCGCGACGTGGCAAAAGAGCAGCCACGCAGTCAGTATACAGACGAGGCGAGGTAACATGATTGACATCCCTTTACGATCAATTGTGATGTTATAATGTAACAATTAATCGCGAGATTCAAACTTTCCTGTCAGGCGAGGCGAGCGCTGCGTGAGCGAAGGCGGTGAGAGCCTGGCGGCCATAAAAAGTGTGCGGGCAATTTTTCTCGACGTCATTTTGCGTGGCCAGGAATTTTTTCTGAGAAATCTCTCCGCCTTGCGCAACAATCGTTTACAATTTGCCAAATCCCGGTCGCGCGTCGTTTTTGTAAAGTTTCGTATTTTTAGTAGGTTAATGACGCGCGACTCTTGAAACTGTGACGAATGCCCATACGATCTAGGGTATCTTAGACAGCGTTTTGTTAACATTTATGAGGAAGTAAACATTTTATGATGCGTATAGCTCTGTTCCTGCTCACCAACCTGGCGGTGATGTTGGTTTTCGGGCTGGTGCTCAGCCTGACAGGAATCCAATCCAGTAGCGTTCAGGGCCTGATGATCATGGCCGGTCTGTTCGGCTTCGGCGGCGCTTTCGTGTCGTTGCTGATGTCCAAGTGGATGGCGCTGCGCTCCGTCGGCGGGGAAGTGATTGAACAACCGCGTAACGAAACCGAAAACTGGCTGCTGGAAACGGTGCGCCGTCAGTCGCAGCAGGCGGGCATCGCCATGCCGCAGGTCGCTATCTACCACGCGCCGGACATCAACGCCTTCGCCACCGGCGCACGCCGCGACGCCTCGCTGGTCGCCGTCAGCACCGGCCTGCTGCAGAGCATGAGCCGCGACGAAGCGGAAGCGGTCATCGCGCACGAAATCAGCCACGTCGCCAACGGCGATATGGTGACCATGACCCTGATTCAGGGCATCGTGAACACCTTCGTCATCTTTATTTCGCGCCTGATCGCGCAGGTCGCCGCCGGCTTCCTGGGCAACCGTGATGGCGAAGGGGAAGGCAACGGCAACCCGATGATTTACTTCGCGGTGTCGATGGTGCTGGAACTGGTGTTCGGCATCCTGGCAAGCATCATCACCATGTGGTTCTCGCGTCACCGCGAGTTCTACGCCGACGCCGGCTCCGCCAAGCTGGTGGGCCGCGAGAAGATGATCGCCGCCTTGCAGCGTCTGAAAACCAGCTACGAACCGCAGGAAGCGGGCAGCATGATGGCGTTCTGCATCAACGGTAAATCCAAGTCGTTCAGCGAGCTGTTCATGTCGCACCCGCCGCTCGACAAGCGTATCGAAGCGCTGCGTTCCGGCCAGTACCTGAAGTAATCGGCTGAATGAAAGGAAAAACCCCGGCTCGCCGGGGTTTTTTTATGTCCGCTATTTCACCTCGCGGCTTGGCTGCGCCGTTGGCGCCGTCGATTGGGTGATGCGCAGGCTGCTGACCGCCGCCGCCAGAGTGGCGAACACACCGGCCAGGATCAGCGATGCGTGGGTGCCGGAGGTGGGGAACAGGTTGAACATCAGCGCCACCAGCGCGGCCCCCGAGGTTTGCCCCAGCAGGCGAGCGGTGCCCAGCATGCCGCTGGCGCCGCCGCTGCGGTTACGCGGCGCGGCGGAGATGATGGTGTGATTGTTGGGCGACTGGAACAGGCCGAAGCCGGCGCCGCACAGCACCATGCGCCAGATGATGTCCCCATTCGACGGATCCGCGGGCAGCAGCGCCAGCGAGAACAGCCCAAGCGCGAACACCGCCAGCCCAATGCAGCCCAGCAGGCCGGCGTGCACGCGCTCCACCAGCCGGCCGGCGATCGGCGCCATGACTACGATCGCCAGCGGCCACGGCGTCAGCAGCAGCCCGGTCGCCACTTCGTCGCGGCCCAATGCGCTTTGCAGGAAGAACGGCAACGACACCATCGCCAGCATTTGCGCAGCAAACGAGCAGATTGAGGTGCCCATCGACAGGGCGAAGATCGGGATGCGCAGTAAATCGACCGGCAGCAGCGGAAATTCCTGGCGCAGCTGGCGGCGCACGAACACCGCGCCAATCGTCAGCAGCGCGGCGATCTCGCTGAAGATCAGCGTCAGGCTTTGGCCCTGGGCGAAGCCGCTGATGGCGGTGATCAGCAGGCCGAAAGTCAACGCGTTCAGCACGGCGCTGGTGGGATCGAAACGGCGGTTATCGCTTTTTTGGCCGTTGGCCGGTAGGAACTTCATGCCCAGCAGCAGCGCGACGAGGCCGATCGGCAGGTTGATGGCGAACAGCCATTGCCAGGAAGCGACCGACAGGATCGCCGCCGCCACCGTTGGCCCGGCCGCCGAGGAGCAGGCGACGATCAGCGAGTTGATGCCCATGCCGCGGCCGAGAAAACGCTGCGGATAGATGATGCGGATCAGCGCGGTGTTGACGCTCATGATGGCGGCGGCGCCAAAGCCTTGCAGCACGCGGGCGATGGTCAGCGTAAGCAGCGAGTCTGACAGGGCGCAGAACAGCGAGGTAATGCTGAACACCAGCAACCCGGCCTGATAGATGCGGCGATAGCCGATCAGATCGCCGAGCGACGCCAGCGACAGCAGAGACACGGTGATCGCCAGCTGATAGGCGTTAACCACCCAAATGGAGCTGGCCGGGCTGGCGTTGAGATCGCGTGCGATGGTGGGCAGCGCCACGTTGGCTATCGCGCCGTCGAGCACGGATACGGTAATGCCGAGGGCGATGGCGAAGATCGCCCCATAGCGTTGCGGGACGGGGAGGCCGTCGGAACAAGGACGCATGTTGGTCTCAGCGGTATTTATTCAGGGGAGTATTATCATGCTAATCATATTCGTCCGTGATTGCATGCCCCTTGTCCGCTTTATTGTAAACGGCGGTGAGCGGACCGGGGTTATCCATTAGGCTTCAATCGCTTAGCGTTCAGCCGCGTTGCGCGCCGCGATCTGTTCCGATTATACTGAAACCCTTGTTTAAATTTCCTGAAACAAAACCGTTAAGTAGGGTATTCACCATGGCTAACGCAGATTCAGACAAGCAACCGGATGCCGTCTCATCCGTGATGAAAGTGTTCGGCATTTTGCAGGCGCTTGGCGATGAGCGCGAGATTGGCATTACCGAACTGTCCCAGCGGGTGATGATGTCCAAAAGCACCGTCTACCGTTTTCTGCAAACCATGAAAGCGCTGGGCTACGTCTCGCAGGAAGGCGAGACGGAAAAGTATGCGCTGACGCTCAAGCTGTTCGAGCTGGGCGCCAAATCGTTGCAGAATGTCGATCTGATCCGCAGCGCCGACGTACAGATGCGCGAGCTGTCGAACCGCACCCGCGAAACCATCCACCTCGGCGCACTGGACGAGGACGGTATCGTCTATATCCACAAGATAGACGCAATGTACAACCTGCGCATGTATTCGCGCATCGGCCGCCGCAACCCGCTGCACAGCACCGCCATCGGTAAAGTGCTGTTGGCCTGGCGCGATCGGGATGAGGTGGCGCAGATCCTGTCGCAGATTGAATTTACCCGCAGCACCGAGCATACCCTGACCAGCGCCGCCGAACTGTTGCCGGTGCTGGAGCGGGTGCGCGAGCAGGGATACGGCGAAGATGCCGAGGAGCAGGAGGCGGGGATCCGCTGCATCGCGGTGCCGGTATTCGATCGGTTCGGGGTGGCGATCGCCGGGCTGAGCCTCTCTTTCCCGACGCTGCGTTTTTCCGAAGCGGCGCGGGAGGAGTATGTGGCGCTGCTGCACGTCGCCGCCCGGCGCATCAGTGAACAGCAGGGCTATCACGACTACCCGTTCTAACCCTTCGCTTCGATGAACAAGGCGCTGCCATGGCAGCGCCTTGTTGCTATTTTGCGCCCGGCGTCAACCGCTGCGCAATCCGCTCCAGCACTAACATCAGCAGCAACGTGGCCGCCACCAGGATCATGGTCAGCGTCGCGCCGTTGGCGATGCTGCCGCGATCGGTCAGGCTGAAGATAGTGACCGGCAGCGTCGTCCAGCTCGGTGGGTAGATCATCATGGTCGCGCCCAGCTCACCCATTGACAGCGACAGGCTGAGGGCGAAGGCGGAGATCATATAGGGAGCGATCATCGGCAGGGTGACGTGACGCAGGCGAAACAACGGCGAAGCGCCCAGGCTGGCGGCGACGTTTTCGTAGTCGCTCGAAAGCCGGGTCAGCCCGGCCATCACGTTGCCGAAGGTGAAGGCGGAAATCAGCACGAAGTGGGCGACGGGCACGATCAGGAAGGTACCGTTCATCTGCAGCGGCCCCTGGCTGAATGCCACCAGCATCCCTAACCCGATCGACACCGAAGGCACCGCGCTGGGTATGAAGAACAGCGTACTCAGCAGGCGCTGGCCGCGCCCCTGATAGTGGCGCAGCGCCAACGCCGCCCAGGTGCCACACAGCAGCGCGAACAGGCTGGCGCTGAAACCGATAGCCAGGCTGGAGACCAGCGCGTCCCAAGAGGCGCCACTGAAGGCCTGGTGGAAATGGCTGAGGGTGAAGCCGCTCGGCAGCACGCCGTTCCACTGTTCGCTCAGGCTGGACATCAGGATCACCGCCAGCGGCAGGCAGAAGAACAGGGCAAACAGCGTGACCGCCAGCGTGCAGGTCAGGGTGCGGCCGGTGCGGGACCAAATCAACATCGTCAGTTCCTCAGCCCGGCGCGCGCCGCGGCGTAGCGGTAAAGGGAGAACAGCCCGAGCGACAGCGCGATATTCACGACGGCGATCGTGCAAGCGACGGCGTAATCCGACTCCAGAATTGCTTTGGAGTAGACCATCATCGGCAGCGTGGTGACGCCCTTGGCACCGATAAACAGCACGATGCCGAACTCATTGGTGGTCAACAGCAAACACAGGCTGCCGCCGGCCAGCAAGGCCGGCAGCGCGGCGGGCAAAATCACCTGGCGCACCACGCGCCCCGGCCGGGCGCCGAGGATGCTGGCGGCCTCGAGCTGGCTGCGATCGATCTGCGACAGCGCCGCCATCAGCGGGCGCATCACCAGCGGCGTAAACACGGTGATTTCCGCCAGGATCACGCCCCAAATGGAGTAAAGAAAGTCCACCGGCGGCAGGGTAAAACCGAAGGCCGCCATCAGCGTGCCGTTCAGCAGGCCGGCGGATCCGTAGATAAAGGTGAAGGCCAGCGTGATCAGGAAGGTCGGCATGGCGATAAAGGTATCGATCACCCGGGCGATCAGCCGGCTGCCGGGGAACGGCGTAAACACCAGCAGCAGCGACAGCAGGGTGCCGAGCACCAGGCAGCCCAGCGTCGCCAGCAGCGCAATCTGCAGCGTGTTGAGCAGGGCGCCGACAAAGCGTCGGGATTCGAACACCTGTTGCAGCGTGGCGGCGCTGAACAGCCCCTGATCGTCGGTAAACGCCTGTTTGACGATCAGCGCCAGCGGATAGAAAAACAGCGTCGCCAGCACCAGCAGCGGCAGCAGGATCCACAGGCGGCGCGGCAAGCGCAGCCGCAGAGCCGGGTGAATAAGCGTAGAGTCGGTCATGTCAGTCCTCGATCAGTACCGCGTCGTCGGGGGCGAAATAGAGCGGCACGCGCTCGCCGATCTGGGGCATCCGGCTGCGATGGGTGGTGACCACGCGCAGCGGATGGCCTTGCGCGTCGAACTGCAGGTGCGTCAATTCCCCCTGCCAGTGAATATCGCGCAGCGTACCGATGAGGCAGTTGCTGCGCTGGGCGTCGGCATCGAGCGCAATATGCTGCGGCCGAATACACAGCAGTTTGTCGAAACCGCGTTGTGCGCCATAGGTAAAGCAGCCGATCACTTTGCCGGCGCAGCTGACGGTGGTCATGCCTTGCCCGGTAGTGGTCTCCAGCGCGGTGGCCGGCAGCAGGTTGGCGCGGCCGAGGAACTCGGCGGCGAAGCGGTTCGTGGGATGGTGGTAAAGCGCGCGGGTCCCGCCGTGGGCGATCAGGTGGCCGTCGCGCATGATGCCAATCTTGTCCGCCAGCGTCAGCGCTTCGCCCTGATCGTGGGTGACGTACAGGATGGTCAGGTCAGGCAGTTCGCGGTGCAGGCGGGCGATCTCTTCCACCATGCTGTGGCGAATTTGCGCGTCCAGCGCCGACAGCGGTTCATCCAGCAGCAAGACTTTGGGGCGCACCGCGATGGCGCGGGCGATCGCCACGCGCTGCTGTTGGCCACCGGAGAGCTGGCTGGGATAGCGCTTGGCGTAGGCGGACATGCCGACGATGGCCAACGCCTCTTCGACGCGCTCGGCGGTGAGGCCGCGCGGCTTGCCCTGGGCGCGCAGACCGAACGCCACATTGTCTTCGACGCGCATATGCGGAAACAGCGCGTAGTTCTGTACCACCATGCCCAGGCCGCGCTCATAAGGTGGCACGTCGGTGACATCGACGTCACCGATGGCAATACGCCCGGCGGAGGGCTGCACGAAGCCGGCGATCGCCCGCAGCACGGTAGTTTTGCCCGAACCGGAGGGGCCGATCAGCGCCAGCACTTCGCCGGGGGCGATGGTGAGCGTCAGGGGTTTCAGCACCTCGGTGCCGCGATACGACACGCTGACGCGGTCGAGCTGAATGCCCGACGGCCCGGCGATGTCCCGGCTGTTATCCCGCGCCTCGGCGCGGGAAGAGAGGGTAGAAGGCATCGTCAGCGTCATTCGGTCACCTTGTGCCAGCGGGAGATATCGGCGGACAGGCTGCTCACCACCTGATTCCAGTCCGGCGCCCAGATGTCCACGCCTTTCAGCGCCGCCTGCGACTGCCTGAAGTTATCATCGGTCGGGGTGACGTCCTTACGCACCGGCATGCCGTAGGAAATGGCGCTGACGCTGCTCTGGGCTTCTTTGCTCAACAGGAAGTCGATCAGCTTTTTGCCGTTGGCGCTTTGCGGCGCGCCTTGCACCAGGCCGACATAGTAAGGCAGCACCAGCGTGCTGCGCTTGCCGTCCGGCCCGGCCGGCCAGAACACCTTCACGTTCGGGTTGCTGCGCATCTGCGCCAGGTTCATCTGCAGATCGCCGTTGGTCACCAGCAGTTCGCCTTTATTGACCAGCGCGGTCAGCTTGCCGGTGGAAGCGGAAGGGCCGACGTTGTTGCTTTGCAGCTTGCCGAGGTAGTCGAAACCGGCGTCTTTGCTGCCGAAGCTGTGAAACGCCTGCAGCATCACCGCGGTGCCGTCACCCGCCTGGCCCGGCGTGGAGTACTGCAGCTTGTTGCGGAACTGCGCGTCCAGCAGCTGTTGATAGCTGGCGGGCGCCTGCGGCAACAGCTTGGCGTTATAGATGAAGCTCAGGTAGTTGTTCACCAGCGGCACGAACTGCGGCTGGGCGTCGGCGATCTGCGCCGCATCCTGCGGGGTGAAATCCTGCAGCAGTTTTTCCGCGGCGGCGCGCTGGATGAACGGCGGCAGCGTCACCAGCACGTCGGCCTGCGGGTTGCTGCGCTCTTTCGACAGCCGCTCGACGATGGCGCCGGAACCGCCTTCGACGTACTGCACCTTGATGCCGGTTGCCTGAGTGAAGGCGTCGAACTGGGTTTGATACCAGCTGTGATCGCCGTCGTGCAGCCCATCGGCGGAGTAGACGGTCACCACCGCGTCGGTGGCCCAGGCCGGCGCGGCGCCGAGTGCGATGGCGGTCATCACGACCAGACGAGAAAGTTTCATAGCTTCAGCCTCACTGTTGCGGGTTAATGCGAAACTGGTATACACCAGATGTGCGGCCAAGCTAATCGGCGAATATGACAAACAAATGAAAGCGGCAAAATAGAGTTGCCGGCAACGGAGATTGGGCGGGGGAGAGAAAAGGGGGCGGCAGGCGCAGCCCCGTCATGCTGGGGGTTAAAGCGTATCGACTTCGATGCGCAGGCTGTCGTGGCGCCAGTATTCGATATCGAAATCGAGAATGCGGCCGTGCTGATCGTAATTCAACCGGCGCAGCAACAAGGCGGGCAGGCCGACCATGGCGCCGAGCGCGTTGGCGGCGCGGTAAGGCAGGGCCGTCGGATAGAACGACAGATGCATGTTGCTGTAAATCAACGCGTAATGCTGTTGATAGACCTCGGTCAGGCTGCCGTTGAGATCGTGGCTGAGCAGTGCCGGCACCCGCTGCGGCAGGCAGTGGTTTTCGCAATAGCAGATGGCGCGGCCGTCGGCGTAACGCACGCGGCGCAGCAGATACACCTGATCGAACGGCTCGAGCGCCAGCGGCTGCATCACGTCGAGCGGCACCGTGGTTTTCTCGCCGGACAGCAGCGCGGTGCGCGGCGTTCGCCCCTGCTCCTGGCAGAGGCGGTGGAAGTTGGTGTTCTGCGTCGGATCCAGCCACAGCCGTTCCGGCGTGACGAACCAGCCGCGGCGATCGGCGCGGTAGATGGCACCGGTGGCCTCCAGCTGCGCCAGGCTCTCGCGAATGGTAACGCGGGTGGTGGAGAAGATGGCGCACAGTTCGCGCTCCGAAGGCAGCTTGTCGCCCGCCTGCAGCGCGCCGCGGGTGATGCGCGCCTGAAGCTGATCCTTGATCTGCAGGTAGTGGGGCATATCGCCCTGATGTTCTTTCATTTCATCTCGCTATGGCATCGGCCCGACATTCCGGCACGCGCTTATTATACATAGCCAGATGAATTTTTTGTTTCACCGCGCTTTGTCGTTTGACCGGGGAAGGAATTTGCCGCCACAATGCCTGTAATCTGGTATAGACCAAATAGGCGAATAACATGTCCGATCGTAACTACCTGCTGTTGACCCCCGGCCCGTTGACCACGTCGAAAACGGTAAAAGAGGCGATGCTGTTCGACAGCTGCACCTGGGATGAAGATTACAACCTGGGCGTGGTGCAAAGCATCCGCCAGCAGTTGGTGGTGCTGGCGACGCCATCTGCCGGTTACACCTCGGTGTTGCTGCAGGGCAGCGGCAGTTTTGCGGTGGAAGGCGTGCTGGGCACGGCCATCGGCCCGCAGGACAAGCTGCTGATCGTCAACAACGGCGCCTACGGGGCGCGAATGATCGAAATGGCGCGGCTGATGGATATCGACCACCACGCTTTCGACTGCGGCGAGGTCAATGAGCCGGACGTGGCGGCGATGGAGGCGGTGCTGAAAAACGATGCGCGCATCAGCCATATCGCCATGGTGCACTGTGAAACCACCACCGGCATGCTCAACCCGCTGCAGAAGGTCGCCGGCCTGGCGGCGCGCAACGGCAAGACCTTTATCGTCGACGCCATGAGCAGCTTCGGTGGCATTCCGCTGGATGTGGACGCGCTGGGCATCGATTTTCTGATCAGCTCCGCCAACAAATGCATTCAGGGGGTGCCGGGGTTCGCTTTCGTCATCGCCCGCCGCAGCGAGCTGGAGAAATGTGCCGGCCGTTCGCGCTCGCTGTCGCTGGATCTGTATGCCCAGTGGCGCTGTATGGAAGACCAGGCCGGCAAATGGCGCTTTACGTCGCCGACCCACACCGTGTTGGCCTTTGCGCAGGCGCTGAAAGAACTGGAACAAGAGGGCGGCATTGCCGCGCGACACCGCCGCTATCAGACCAATCAGCGGCGGCTGGTGGCGGGTATGCGCGAGCTGGGCTTTGAGACTCTGCTTGATGATGCGTTGCATTCGCCGATCATCACCGCGTTCTATTCGCCAAAGGCCGACACTTACCGCTTCGCCGAATTTTATCAGCGCCTGAAGCAGCAAGGATTTGTGATCTATCCCGGCAAAGTGTCGCAGAGCGACTGCTTTCGCATCGGCAACATCGGGGAAATTTATCCGCAAGATATCGAACGTTTGCTGGCGGCCGTCGGGCAGGCGATGTACTGGAATCAATAAGGATTGACCATGAAACAGATCAACGCAGTGATCCTCGACTGGGCCGGCACCACGGTGGACTTCGGCTCCTTTGCGCCAACGCAGATTTTTGTCGAGGCATTCAAACAAACCTTCGATATCGACATCAGCCTGGCGGAGGCGCGCATTCCGATGGGGCTGGGTAAATGGCAGCACATCGAGGCGCTGGGCAAGCTGCCGGCGGTCGACGCGCGCTGGCGGCAGAAGCTGGGCCGTTCGATGACCCATCAGGACATCGACGCGCTGTATCAGGCGTTTATGCCGCTGCAAATCGCCAAAGTGATCGACTTCGCCGATCCCATCGAGGGTGTGCCGCAGGTGATTGCCGGGCTGCGCGAACAGGGCATTAAAATCGGCTCCTGCTCCGGTTATCCGCGTGCGGTGATGGAGGTGCTGGTGCCTGCCGCCGCGCAGCGCGGCTACGCGCCAGATTACTGGATCGCCACTGACGATCTCGCGGCCGGCGGGCGGCCAGGGCCGTGGATGGCGTTGCAGAACGCGATCGCGCTGGGCATCGATGCGGTGGCGCACTGCGTGAAGGTGGACGACGCGGTGCCGGGCATTGCTGAAGGGGTGAACGCCGGGATGTGGAGCGTCGGATTGGCGCTGTCCGGCAATGAGTTTGGCGCGACCTGGCAGGAGTACCGCCAAATGGCGGAAGGTGAGATAGAGCAGCGCCGTACGGCGGCCGCCGATAAGCTGTACGCGGCGGGCGCGCACTATGTGATAGACACGCTGGCGCACTTGCCGGGCGTGATTGCCGACATCAACCGGCGGCTGGCGAACGGCGAGCGGCCGTAACGACCGAGCGCGGGGCATAAAAAAACCGGGGATAATCCCCGGTTTTTTTCGTTTTGAGACGGCGTTAACGGTGAGCCAATTCGACTTCGTCTTCGCTGTCCATCACGGCTTTGTCGGTTTGCTTCATCAGCTGGCTGGTGATGGTGCCTGCCGCCATGGAGCCGTTGACGTTCAGCGCGGTACGGCCCATGTCGATCAGCGGTTCGACCGAGATCAGCAGCGCGACCAGCGTCACCGGCAGGCCCATCGCCGGCAGCACGATCAGCGCGGCGAAGGTGGCGCCACCGCCCACGCCCGCTACGCCGGCGGAGCTGATGGTGACGATGCCGACCAGGGTGGCGATCCACACCGGATCCAGCGGGTTGATGCCGACGGTCGGCGCGACCATTACCGCCAGCATTGCCGGGTAGAGGCCCGCACAGCCGTTCTGGCCGATGGTGGCACCGAACGACGCTGAGAAGCTGGCGATGGATTCCGGCACGCCCAGGCGGCGGGTCTGCGCTTCCACGTTCAATGGAATGCTGGCGGCGCTCGAGCGGCTGGTGAAGGCGAAAGTGATCACCGGCCACACCTTGCGGAAGAACTTCATCGGGTTAACGCCGGTGAAGGCCAGCAGCACAGCGTGCACCACGAACATGATGGCCAGGCCGATGTACGAGGCCACCACAAAGCTGCCGAGCTTGACGATGTCGTGAATGTTGGAACCGGCGACCACTTTGGTCATCAGCGCCAGCACGCCGTACGGCGTCAGCTTCATGACCAGACGCACCAGCTTCATCACCCAGGCCTGCAGGGTGTCGATAGCCACCAGTACGCGCTCGCCTTTCGGCTTGTCGTCTTTCAGCAGCTGCAGCGATGCCACGCCGAGGAAGGTGGCGAAAATCACCACGCTAATGATCGACGTCGGGCTGGCCCCGGTCAGATCGGCGAACGGGTTTTTCGGGATGAACGACAGCACCATCTGCGGCACGGTCAGGTCGGCCAGTTTACCCACGTAGTTGGTCTGGATCGCCGTCAGGCGCGCGCTTTCCTGCGCGCCCTGCACCAGGCCTTCGGCGGTCAGGCCGAACAGGTTGGTGACCAGCACGCCCACCAGCGCCGAGATCAGCGTGGTGAACAGCAGTGTGCCGATAGTCAGGACGCTGATTTTGCCCAGAGAAGAGGCGTTGTGCAGCTTGGCCACCGCGCTCAGGATCGAGGCGAACACCAGCGGCATGACGATCATTTGCAGCAGCTGCACATAGCCGTTGCCGACGATGTTGAACCAGCTGATGGATTCTTTCAGCACCGGGTTGTCGGAGCCGTACACCAGCTGCAGGCCCAGGCCGAACACCACGCCGACCACCAGGCCGACCAGCACTTTTTTCGCCAGGCTCCATTGCTTGTGGCGGGTTTGCGCCAACAGCAACAGGAGCGCGACAAACACCAGCACGTTAATCACGAGCGGAAGATTCATCCCCAATGTCTCCAATAATCTTTCTTATAAAAACGACTACGCATCACGTATGTCGCGATGTAAATATCGTAACAGTTTGCCGAGTGGCCTACTTATATCCAAATGGAATTTGATATAGCTTTTTGTGTGTTTTTGTTCGTTTTATATACATGAAGGTGATGAATTGAGCGGATTTTTGTGATCAGAGTCTGATATTTCTGATTTGTTCGACATAGGATTGCACCGGCAGGGTGAAATCACCTTGCCAACAGATGGCAAACGCCACCAGGCACAGACACAGCACGCGCTCGAGCTGGTTGCCTTTTTGCGAGTTGAGCAGCGGCAGGCGAAAACGCCAGCGGCATGGCCACAGCAGCGGAACGCCGGCGGGAGTGAGCATATCGGCCAGCAGATGGCTGAAGTAACCGATGATCATGGCGTGCAGCGCGTCGGCCGGGATCGGCCAGCTGCGCGGCACGTCCAGCTGGAACAGCGCCATGCCGCCGGCGATCGCCAGCAGGCTGTGGGTGAAGCCGCGGTGGCCGAAGGCGCGGGCGATGGGCAGGGCAATCCAGCGCAGACGCTGGCCCAGTACCGACTTGGGGTGATCGATGTCCGGCAGCAGCGAGGTCAGCAGCGCGGCGGGAATGATGTGCCACCAGTCGCCGGTAGCCAGCTCTGGCGTCACTTCCGCCTTCTTGGCGAAGATCGCGCAAGCGACAGAGAATATAAGGTGTCCTTCCGCGGTCATGCTGTTGCGATTCCGGCTGGTAAACTGTTAATTTATCCAGTATATGGGAAAATTCCCAGTAGTGGAAGCAGTTACCCTGTAACCAATTGTTTATTTTTCCCGGTTTTACAACGGCTTGTTACGGCAATGCGTAACAAATCATCGCTTTTGACGGGCGTGAACAAAAAGCGGGCAATGGGCGGTGCGGAACGGAGAGAAACAAGGGCGGTTTTCAGTACGCAGCGTCGGGAGGAAGCGGCGGCCGCGAAGAGCGCTGCGTGGCAGTGACAACGTTCCGCGGACCGTCGCTTTCCCTGTCGCCCAGCATAATAACAACAGCATGCCGATTCAATAATAATGAAACGCTGTTTCGTTTGTTTTGCTGCACGGATCCCTTTTATGGCGCTGAGCGGAAAGCCGGGGCGCCGGTGGCCGGCGCCGCAGGTCAGGCAAAATGGGCGGGGGTGAGCTGTTCCAGGGTCTCCAGCTGGTGGTCCGCCAGGGCCCAGCGCGGATCGTGGCGATATTCGGCGGCCGGGATCACGATGGAGCGCATGCGCGCGGCCTTGGTGGCGATCATGCCGTTAAAGGAGTCTTCCAGCGTGATGCAGCGCAGTGGATCGCTGCCCAGCCGTTCGGCGGCGATCAGGTAGACCTCCGGGTGTGGTTTGCTGTACGGCAGGTATTCGGCGGAAACCAGCTGATCGAAGTAGGCCTCAAGATCGAACATCTTCAGCACCTGCTGTTGCATATGCAGCGGCGAGGCGGAGGCGAGACCGATGTTCAGCCCCTGCTCGCGGCACAGTTCCAACGCCTGCCGGACGCCCGGCAGCAGCGGGCGCGTCTCGTGCACCAGCTCGATGGCGCGTTCGATAATCCGTGCCGACACCTCATCGAGCGAAACCCCTTGCCACGGCATCGCCTGGTACCACATTTTCACCACCAGATCGATGCGCAGCCCCAGGGTGTCCGGCAGTTTGTGGCGATCGGACAGATCCAGACCCAGTGCGCCGAAGACATCCAGCTCGGCCTGCAGCCACAGCGGTTCCGAGTCGATCAACAAGCCGTCCATATCAAAAATTGCGGTTTCAATGCGTTGCGAATAAGCCATTAACGGTTAACTCCTGCCGGCGCGGGTGAATGTGCCCGACACTCTATCATCGCCGACGGCGAGACTAAAATCTTTGCCTGCGCGTTTGGCTTTTGCCAAAGCGAAGGATATTCCACATCTCGCGCAACTTTAGCCACCAGCGTTGGTGTTGGCGCTCGGTAACCTGTTGCAACATGCGCGCATAGTCCAGCACCAATCCCGGCGTCCAGGTCATGCTTTCGCCACGGCTGCGTAGTACCGCCAGCATCCACAGATTGGGATCCAGCACCAATAACAGAAAACGGCGCCACAGATGTTTATCGCCCAGCACGCCCTCCAGCGCACTGTCGAGCGCGCCGATGACCGTGGTGGAGCAGTTACGCCGGGTCAGGTTGTAAGTCGCATCCTGTCGGTAGCGTAACCAGAATGCGCGCAGCGCCGCCGGGTTATAGCGATAGAACTGAATTTTCTTGTCCGGGGGGCACCAGGCGGCGATCTCGCCCGACAGGTCGGACAGGAAACGTCCGTCGACGTTGTTCTGTTCGCCGGCATGCAACAACTGGCGGAAATCCTGAACGGAATGGCTGATGTCGTTGAGCGGGTAGTGACTGATATACACATCCGGCGCGAGCGCCAGGGCGGCATGACCGGTGGAGATATTGCCGCCGTTGTCGACCGCCGCGATGTATCGGTCGACGATGTAACGCCGGCGCGGATCTTTAGCCGCACCAATCGGTGTCCAGACATACACCGTGAGCGGCGCAGTCTCATCCGCCGGGTGCGGTGGCTGCCGGGTTGGGTGCTGATTCAGAGAAAAGCTTGTCAGTCTGCGGGCGATGCGCAATAAAGCCCAGCCGGAAAGCACCATCATCACGCCGAGGCAAAAGGGCACCGTCATCCGATGCGGCGCCGGCCAGCCGACAAAAATCATCAACGAAAGCAGGATTTCGCCGCCGCCCGCCAGCGCCACGGCTTTCCATCGGCTGTGTTGAATCACCGTGGAGGAGGCGATGCGCACGGCGCCGTCAAGCAGCAGCGCGCTGCCAAACACCACGGTGGCGACGATGTTATCGTCTGCGGGCACGTCCAACATTAAAAAGGCCATAAACACGAAGCCCAGCCCCTTAAGCAGCACCGGCCGGCTGGCCGAAGAGCCGATCACCAGCGCGGCGGATATCGCCACCAGCCCCTCCAGCGCCAGGATGACCGCCAGCGCATCCAGCGCCAGCACGGACCGACCATCCTGCAGGATGTCGAACAGCATCAGCGCCCCTGCGGCTACCCATAGCCAACCGAACAGCACCAGCAGGCGGCGCTGGCCGTGCAGCGCCTGCGCGCCCAGCAATAAGATAATCAGTCGAATCATGACGCCCTCTGGTTAAACGGGTAACCTTATCTCTTCAATGATAGTGCGCGAACGTCGTTAAGCAGTTGATTTCGGCGAATTCGGCTAAGCTTGTAGCACAGCGGGAATGAAGAAAACGGTGGGCGAGTTTCGCCAACTGCAGGTAGACTTAGCCGATTCGGTTACGTCGCTAACAAGGGGAACACATGACGTATCAACAGGCCGGGCGTATCGCCATTTTGAAACGCATTCTCGGATGGGTGGTTTTTATCCCGGCGTTGCTGTCGACGCTGATTTCCGTGCTGGGCTTCATCTATCAGCACAGTGAAAAAACCAAGGGCATCAACGCGGTGATGCTGGATTTTGTTCACGTGATGGTGGACATGGTGCGTTTCAATACGCCGTTCCTGAACCTTTTCTGGTACAACTCGCCGGTGCCTGACGTGGATAAAAGCCTGTTCAGCGGCGCTAATCTGATGTTCATCATCATCTACATACTGATCTTCGTCGGGCTGGCGCTGCAGGCTTCCGGCGCACGCATGTCGCGCCAGGTCAAGTTCATCCGAGAAGGGTTGGAAGACCAGATGATCCTGGAGCAGGCCAAGGGCAGCGAAGGGCACACGCGCCAGCAGCTGGAGGCGCGCATCACGCTGCCGCACCACACCATCTTCCTGCAGTACTTCCCGCTGTATATCCTGCCGATCGTGATTGCGGTGATCGCCTGGTTCGTGATCCGCCTGTTGGGGCAGCTGGCCGGCGCGGCCTGAACCATGAACGGGGCGCCGAGCGGCGCCCCGGAACGTTATGACGCCTCGGGCTGCAACAGCGCCTCCACCGCGCGTTGCGCCGCCACCAGATGCTGGCCACCGAACAGGTTGCTGCGGTTGAGCAGGTAGTACAGCTGATACAGCGGCTGGCGCTCGATAAATCCGGCCCCCAGCGGCCATACGCTCTGATAGCCGTCGTAGATCTGCGGCGGCAGCTCGGGGTACAGCGGCAGCATCGCCAAATCGCACTCCCGGTCGCCCCAGTAGCTGGCCGGATCGAACAGAATCGGCCCGTGGGCGGTCATCGCGCAGTTGCCCGGCCACAGGTTGCCGTGCAGCAGCGAAGGCTGCGGCTGGTGGTGCTGCAAGCGCAGATACACCCGATCGACGATGTCGTCGATGTCACCAAAGGTCATGCCTTTCTCGGCCGCCAGCTGCAGCTGCCAGCCGATGCGCTGTTCGGCGAAGAATTCCGACCAGCGGCGCTGCCAGGCGTTGGGTTGCGGGGTGGTGGTCAGATCGCTGTCGAAGTCGAGGCCGAACTGCGGTTGCTCGCTCCACTGGTGCAGGTGCGCCAGCTGCTGGCCCAGACAGTAGGCGCCGTGGGCGTCGAGGGGTTTCAGCTGCTGATACTCCAGCAGCAGGAAGCTGTAGTCGCGATCGCTGCCGACGCCGTACACTTCCGGCACCCGCACGCTTTTGCTGCGCGCCAGCAACGCCAGCTGATCGGCCTCGGCGGTGAATATCGGCAGTTGTTCACGGGCGTCGCATTTCACGAACACCTCGTTGTCACCGTAACTCACGCGCCACGCCGGGTGAATGTCGCCCCCGGGCAGTTCAATCCTTTCGCGTATCTCTGCGCTGCCAAGATGTTCACTTAACAGACGGCTAACGGCTTGCCACATGGTATTTCCCCCTCTGTGCTGCCTGATAATTCATTAGGTTAGCGTCTTTCCCGTGGTGAAAACACGACGCGGCGCACAGCCGGCGTCAAAGGCGGCGATTTTTTCAGCGCCTCGCCAGCTCAAAGTATATACCCTATTGATTAATTTAAGCGCAATACCGGTTGCAACTTGATGACAACGACGCGATGAGCGGGGGGAGGCGATGCGGCGAGCAGAGGGCATCGCCGCATCGGTGAGTTAACCGCCGGTGAGAGCGCTTTGGTTACGCTGTAACGGACGCAGCTTGCTGTACAACAAGGCGATAACGAACAGCACGGCCTGTACGATGACGATGCAGGGTCCGGTGGCGCCGTCGATGTGGAAGCTGATCAGGGTGCCGAGCACACAGGAGAACACCGATACTATCGTCGCCACCATCAGCATGCGGTCGAAGCGGCGGCACAGCATAAAGGCGATGATGCCGGGGGCGATCAGCATGGCGATCACCAGGATCACCCCCACGGCCTGCAGCGAGGCGACGATGGTCATCGCCAGCAGGCACAGCAGCCCGTAGTGCAGCAGCTTGACCGGCAGGCCAATCACCCGCGCATGATGCGGATCGAAGCAGTACAGCATGAAGTCTTTACGCTTGAGCAGCACCACCGCCAGGGTGATGCCGGCGATCAGCAGGGTTTGCTTCAGCTCGCCGTCGGTAATGCCCAGCATGTTGCCGAATAGAATGTGGCTCAGGTGCTGGTCGGTATCGATGCGCGAGAACAGCACCAGGCCGAAGGCGAACATGCCGGAAAAGACGATGCCCATCACCGTGTCTTCTTTCACCCGGCTGTTCTCTTTCAGGTAGCCGGTGGCTACCGCGCAAAAGATGCCGGAGAGGAACGCGCCGATCGCCAGCGGGATGCCGACCACGAACGCCACCACGATGCCGGGCAGCACCGCGTGCGAGATGGCGTCGCCCATCAGCGACCAGCCTTTGAGCACCAGATAGCAGGAGAGCACGGCGCACACTACGCCGGTGACGATGGCGGCGACGATCGCCCGCTGCATGAACGGGTAGGCGAAGGGTTCGCTGAGCAGTTGATACAGGGTGTCCATCAGCGGCCTCCGGTTTGCGAATGCGCCACGCGGCGCCGGGACGCCAGCAGGCCGTGCTTCGGCGCGAAGAAGAACGCCGCCAGGAACACCAGCGTTTGCAGGGTGACAATCACGCCCCCGGTGGCACCGTCGAGGAAGAAACTCAGGTAGGCGCCGACGCCGCTGGTCAGCGAACCGATGATGATGGCGATGATCACCAGCCGGCTGAAGCGATCGGTCAGCAAGTAGGCGGTGGCGCCCGGCGTGATCACCATGGCGATCACCAAAATGGCGCCGACGGTTTGCAGCGCGGCGACGGTGCAGGCGCTAAGCAGGGTGAAGAACAGGATCTTCAGCTTTAGCGGCGACAGGCCGATCGACACCGCGTGGCTTTCGTCGAAGAACACCGCCAGCAGGTCTTTCCACACCAGGCACAGGATCAGCAGCGAAACGCCGATGATGATTTCCACCTGCAGCACGTCTTCATCGGCGATGCCGAGGATATTGCCGAAGATGATCGACTGTACGTTGACCGCGGTGGGGTTGAGCGACACGATCAGCAGGCCGACGGCGAAGAAGGTGGAGAAGATAAAGCCGATGATGGCGTCTTCGCGCAGCCGGGTGATGTGGCGCACCAGCGTCATCGCCAGCGCCGCCAGCATGCCGGTGAAGAAGGCGCCGGCGGCGTAGGGCAGGCCGAGGGCGTAGGCGCCGGCTACGCCGGGCACCACTGAGTGCGACAGCGCGTCGCCCATCAGCGACCAGCCTTTCAACATCAGATAGGCGGAGAGGAACGCGCAGGCGGCACCGACGATGGCGCTGACCCAGATGGCTTTCACCATGTAGTTATAACTGAAAGGCTGCAGCAGAAGGTCCAGCATCAGGATTGTTTCTCCCTGGCCTGGCTGTTGGCCGGCGGATCGCTCTTGGTGTGGCCGTAGAACACCGCGGGGCGCTCATCGTCGGTCAACACCGTAACGGTGCGCGGATCGTTGTCGTCGTGCAGATCCGGGCCGGAGAGGTTGATATGGCGCAGCACGCCGCCGAACGCCTGTTCCAGGTTGCTCTGGGTGAAAGTGGTCTCGGTCGGGCCGGCGGCCAGCACCGTGCGGTTGATGAGGATCACCCGATCGCAAAACTCCGGCACGCTGCCGAGGTTATGGGTGGAGACCAGGATCAGGTGCCCCTCGTCGCGCAGCGCGCGCAGCAGCTCGATAATGGCGTTCTCGGTTTTTACATCCACGCCGGTGAACGGCTCGTCCAGCAGCAGTACCGTGCCCTGTTGCGCCAGCGCGCGCGCCAGAAACACGCGTTTTTTCTGGCCGCCGGACAGCTCGCCGATCTGTCGGCTGCGCAGCTCGCTCAGGCCGACGCGCTCCAGCGCCTTGTCGACCCGCAGCCGGTCTTCGCGCGACGGGATGCGCAGGAAGTTCATCTTGCCGTAACGGCCCATCATCACCACGTCTTCCACCAGCACCGGAAAGTTCCAGTCGACGTCTTCTGTCTGCGGCACGTAGGCGATCAGGTTCTTTTTCAGCGCGTCCGCCACCGGTTTGTCGCTCAGCGACACCTGGCCGGTAGTGGGCCTGACCAGGCCCATGATGCTTTTGAACAACGTCGATTTGCCGCTGCCGTTGACGCCGACCAGCGCGCAGATCGAACCGCCGCTCAGGGTAAAGCTGGCGTTATGAATGGCGGTGTGCCCGTTGTTGTAGGTTACGGTGACGTCGTCCACGTTCAATTCTGGGCGGACAAACGGTTCATGGGTCATTGATCGAATCCTTTGGCGATGGTTTGCACGGTGGTGTTGAGCAGGTCGATATAGGTCGGCACCGGGCCATCGCGGGTGGACAGCGAATCCACGTACAGCACGCCGCCGTATTTGGCGCCGGTCTCTTTCGCCACCTGCTTGGCCGGCTTGTCGGAAATGGTGCTCTCGCTGAACACCACCGGAATATGGTGGGCGCGCACCGCGTCGATCACCCGACGCACCTGCTGCGGCGAGCCTTGCTCATCGGCGTTGATCGGCCAAAGATAAACTTCTTTCAGCTGGTAGTCCTGCGCCAGATAGCTGAAGGCGCCTTCGCTGGTCACCAGCCAACGCTGTGCGGCAGGAATGCGTGCCAGGCGTTCGCGCAGCGGGGCGTCCAGCGCGCCGATCTTCTCTGCGTAGGCCTTGGCGTTGCGGTTGTAGGTTTCCGCATGGGCCGGATCGTGCTCTACCAGCGCCTTACGGATGTTCTCGATGTACACCAGCGCGTTGCTCGGCGACATCCAGGCATGCGGGTTCGGGTTGCCGTTATACGGCCCTTCGCGGATCGGCAGTGGGGTGATGCCTTCGGTCACGACCGCCGCCGGCACCTGCTTGATATTCTCGAAGAAGCGCTGGAACCAGCGTTCCAGGTTCATGCCGTTCCACAGGATCAGATCGGCGTGCTGCGCCTTGACGATGTCGCGCGGGGTAGGTTGATAGTCGTGGATCTCGGCGCCCGGTTTGGTGATGGATTCTACCACGGCGGCGTCACCCGCCACGTTCTGGGCGATGTCCTGAATGATGGTAAAGGTGGTCACCACGCGCAGCTTCTTTTCCGCCAGCGCGTGTGGGCTGGCCACGGCGGCGCCGAGCAGCAGGCAGGCGAGCGTGAAAGGGCGTAACAGTGCGGCAGCGCGGGGAAGGCGACTGCGGCGAAAAGTGCAACTTATCAATGGCATGATGACGTCTCCTGGTTCAAATGAAAATGATTATCAATATCAATTGAAGCGAAGTCAAGCGTCACTTGCCCACCGCCGGCGGGGTATTTCTCCAACTGAAAAAATAATACCGTCCGGGGAGTTATAGCATTTTATGTATCAGTATGTAACCGCTGAAGGTAGTCCTTACAGCTGCATATCGCCACCTCCGGCTGTTTTCCCAAGGCCAACTGCCCAAACCCCTGCGCCAGCCGCTGTACATCCTCTTGATCCAGCACGGTTATAAACGCAAAACTGTTGCTGCCGAGTTCGTGGTGAACGCCATTCTCGTCTGTCACCGACGTGACAAAACCCTCCCGCGTCAATTGCCCGGTCAGCTTCGCCAGGTCGGTCAATCCTTCTTCCTGATAGCGAAAAGTCACCACAAAGCAGCTTGTTGCAGATTGACTCATAAATCACCTCTTGGTATATGGATAGCTTGAGATTAGTCCAAAAAATTACTGCAGGTGTCCTTACAAGTTGTATATGCTACGCAACTCATTGAAAGGAGTGAGGGATTCTGTGAAAACAAAAATAGGTTGCCTTACGGCAATTTTACTTTTGTCGGGGTGCGCCAAAGACCCGCAAACGGCAAGCAATATTTCAGGCAGTGGCACAACGCGCGGCGGTTGGTTAAAACCCCCTCCGCAGGCACCGGTAAACCGCACAGGCACGCCGGTTGTCTATAACGATTACATTCGTCAGGCCGCCAGCAACTATGGCGTCGACGAAACGCTGATTAAAGCGATTATTCAGGTGGAGTCCGGGTTTAACCCGAACGTGGTCAGCACCTCGAACGCAGTGGGATTGATGCAGCTTAAGGCTTCTACCGCCGGCCGCGACGCCTATCGCATGAAAGGACGAAGCGGGCAACCCAGCTCGCGAGAGCTGAAGGATCCGGCGGTCAATATTGATCTGGGAACGGCCTATATCAATATTCTTCAAAGCCAGCAGCTAGCCGGGATCAACAACCCACAGACTTTGCGTTATGCCACCATCGTTTCGTACGTGAACGGGGCGGGCGCCATGTTGCGCACCTTCTCCTCGGACAAGCGCGTGGCGGTCAATCGCATCAATCAGATGAGCCCGGATGAGTTTTATCAGCACATCCAGAAAAAGCACCCGGCACCGCAGGCGCCGCGCTATTTGTGGAAGGTGACCACCGCCTACCAGGCGATGTCGCAGTAACCCTCCATCCTGTCGAATCGGCCGCTGAACGCGGCCGATTTTGTTTCCGGCGCCGTTCCAGTGCGCGACTTACTTCTCATTTTTCGTTATTTCCTCACTGCTTATCAGAAAAACCGCACAAAAAGTTAAATTTACGGTAGTAGATAAATCTTTACGTTCATTCAATAAGTTACCGGTAACATTTTTGCTTTTGCGCGCATTGTGACCTTCAATAAATATACAAATAAGTAACAAATTATTTTAAAAACCCGTATCGATCGCAAGGTTGCGGTTAAATAGTTGTGACTATCTTTGGATGGAATGTGACATGTCGAACCATAAAACCAACAATTCGCGGCGCGATTTCTTGTTGAAATCGATGACCTTAATTCCTGCGGCGGTAATTGGTGGCAGCGGCGTTGGCGCGCTGACGGCACCGACACCGGCGGTCGCGGCCTCGAACACCACAACGCAGAACGATTACCAACCGACCTTCTTCACCCCGGAAGAGTGGGCCTTCATCAAGGCCGCCGTCGCGCGCCTGATCCCGGCCGATGAACGCGGCCCCGGCGCACTGGAAGCCGGCGTGCCGGAGTTTATCGATCGCCAGATGAATACCCCGTACGCCACCGGCTCCATCTGGTACATGCAGGGGCCGTTCAACCCCGATGTGCCGAAGGAGATGGGCTATCAGCTGCCGCTGGTGCCCAAGCAAATCTACAACCTCGGCATCAGTGACGCCGACGCCTACAGCAAGAAAACCGCCGGCAAACCCTTCGCCGAACTGGATGGCGCGCAGCAAGACGCCATGCTGCAAAAGTTTGAGTCCGGCGAGGCGGAGTTCCAGCAGCTGCCGTCGAAACTGTTCTTCTCCTATCTGCTGCAAAACACCCGCGAAGGTTTCTTCAGCGATCCTATCCATGGCGGCAACAAAGACATGGTGGGCTGGAAGCTGATTAATTTTCCGGGCGCGCGCGCCGATTTTATGGACTGGGTTGAGCGAGGGGAGCGTTATCCCTTCCCGCCGGTCTCGATTCGTGGGGAGAGGGGCTAATCATGGCAACGGTAATGAAAAAAGTAGACGCGGTGATCGTCGGCTTCGGCTGGGTGGGCGCGATCATGGCCAAAGAGCTGACCGAGGCCGGCCTCAACGTGGTGGCGCTGGAGCGCGGCCCGATGCGCGATACCTATCCGGACGGGTCTTACCCGCAGGTGATCGACGAGCTGACCTATAACATTCGACGCAAGCTGTTCCAGGATCTGTCGAAAAGCACCGTCACCATTCGCCACAACAGCAGCCAGACCGCGGTGCCTTACCGCCAGCTGGCGGCGTTCCTGCCGGGCACCGGCGTCGGCGGCGCCGGCCTGCATTGGTCGGGCGTGCATTTCCGCGTCGATCCGATCGAACTGCGCATGCGCAGCCACTATGAAGAGCGCTACGGCAAAAACTTCATTCCGAAGGATATGACCATACAGGACTTCGGCGTGACCTACGACGAGCTGGAACCGTTCTTCGACAAAGCGGAGAAAGTGTTCGGCACCTCCGGCACCGCCTGGACCATCAAAGGGCAGAAAGTGGCGCAGAAGGGCGGCAACCGCTTTGCGGCGGATCGCTCCAGCGACTTCCCGCTGCCGGCGCAGAAAAATACCTACTCCGCCCAGCTGTTCGAAAAAGCGGCGCTGGAGGTGGGTTATCACCCATACAACCTGCCGTCCGCCAATACCTCGGACTCTTACACCAACCCGTACGGCGCGCAGATGGGCCCGTGCAACTTCTGCGGTTTCTGCAGCGGCTACGCCTGCTACATGTATTCCAAAGCTTCGCCGAACGTCAACATTCTGCCGGCGCTGCGCATGGAAAAACGCTTCGAGCTACGCACCAACGCCAACGTGCTGAAGGTCAACCTGACCGACGACAAGTCCCGCGCCACCGGCGTGAACTACGTCGATGCGCAGGGCCGCGAGATTGAACAGCCGGCCGATCTGGTGATCCTGGGCGCGTTCCAGTTCCACAACGTGCACCTGATGCTGCTGTCCGGCATCGGCAAGCCTTACGATCCGGTGACCGGCGAAGGCGTGGTCGGGCGCAACTTCGCCTACCAGAACATGACCACCATCAAGGCGTTCTTTGATAAAGACGTGTTTACCAACCCGTTCATCGGCGCCGGCGGCAACGGCGTGGGCGTGGACGACTTCAACGCCGATAACTTCGACCACGCCAAAGAAGGCTTCGTCGGCGGTTCGCCATTCTGGGTCAATCAGGCGGGCACCAAGCCGATCTCCGGCCTGCCGACCCCTCCGGGCACCCCGGCCTGGGGCAGCAAGTGGAAAGCGGCGGTGGCGGATGCCTACACCCACCACGTTTCGATGGACGCCCACGGCGCGCACCAGTCGTACCGCAACAACTATCTGGATCTCGATCCCAACTACAAGAACGTCTTTGGCCAGCCGCTGCTGCGCATGACGTTCGACTGGCAGGAAAACGACATCAAGATGGCGCAGTTCATGTACGACAAGATGGCGCCGATCGCCAAGGCGATGAACCCGAAACTGATCGCCGGCAGCCCGAAAAACGCCAACAGCCACTTCGACACCACCAGCTACCAGACCACCCACATGAACGGCGGCGCGGTAATGGGGGAAGATCCGAAGACCAGCGCGGTCAACCGCTATCTGCAGAGCTGGGACGTGCACAACGTGTTCTCGATCGGCGCCTCGGCCTTCCCGCAGGGGCTGGGCTACAACCCGACCGGCACCGTGGCGGCGCTGGCTTACTGGTCTGCCCGCGCTATTCGCGAGCAGTATCTGAAAAACCCAGGCCCATTGGTGCAGGCATAAGGACGGCGAACGATGAAAGCATTTGTACCGGCACTGGTTCTCAGTGCAGTGAGTTTTTCCGTTTGGGCGCAGGACGCCACCGTCAGCAGCGAGCTTATCAAGCGCGGTGAATACCTGGCGCGCGCCGGCGACTGCGTGGCCTGCCACACCGACGGCAAGAGCGGCAAAACCTTCGCCGGCGGTCTGGCGATGGAAACGCCGATCGGCACCATCTATTCCACCAACATCACGCCGGACAAGAAAACCGGCATCGGTGATTACAGCTTCGAAGATTTCGACAACGCGGTGCGTAAGGGCGTAGCCAAAAACGGCAGCACCCTGTACCCGGCAATGCCGTACCCGTCGTTCGCGCTGGTGAAAGAGGAAGACATGCGCGCCATGTATGCCTATTTCATGCACGGCGTGCAGCCGGTGGAGCAGGCCAACAAGGATTCCGACATCCCGTGGCCGCTGTCGATGCGCTGGCCGCTGAGCATCTGGCGCGGCATGTTTGCGCCGTCGCCGGCGGACTTCGTGGCTGATGCCAAGGCCGATCCAGTGATTGAGCGCGGCCGTTATCTGGTGGAAGGCCTGGGCCACTGCGGCGCTTGCCATACCCCGCGCAGCATCACCATGCAGGAAAAAGCGCTGAGCAACAGCGAAAGCGACGACTATCTGTCCGGCAGCAACGCGCCGATCGACGGCTGGGTGGCTTCCAGCCTGCGCAGCGACCGTAAGGATGGCCTGGGCAGCTGGAGCGAAGCCGAGCTGACCGAGTTCCTGAAAACCGGCCGTAACGACAAGGCGCTCGTGTTTGGCGGCATGAGCGACGTGGTGGAGCATAGTCTGCAATACCTGAGCGACGACGATCTGACCGCCATCGCACGCTACCTGAAATCGCTGCCGCCGAAAGACGGCAAGCAGCAGGCGGCTCCGGTCGAAGACAGCGTGGCCAAGGATCTGTGGCGCGGTGACGACAGCAAGCCCGGCGCGGCGCTGTATGTCGATAACTGCGCGGCCTGCCACCGCACCGACGGCGTGGGCTACAAGCGCGCTTTCCCGTCGCTGAAGGGCAACCCGGTGGTGCAGACCGAGGACGCGACCTCGCTGATCCACATCGTGCTGACCGGCAACACTACGCCGGCGGTGCAGGGGGCGGTGTCCAACATCACCATGCCGCCGTTCGGCTGGCGTCTGAACGATCAGCAGGTGGCGGACGTGGTGAACTTCATCCGCACCAGCTGGGGCAACAGCGCCAAACCGGTGAGCGCCTCCGACGTGGCCGACGTGCGTAAAGACCGCTCGATGATCCGCGACGAGAAGGCGATGGGCAGCGCCGAGGTGCCGGACCATCCTGACGCGAAGAAGTAAACCGCTTAAGGGCTCCGCAAGGGGCCCTTAGTTTTTTCTGTGCATGCCGGTTTTTTCAGCATTTCCTGTTCGCAAATCGTCCGTTCGGCCGATAAAACATAGACCCGCAGCGGATTTTTCATTATCCTTTGCCGTCCTTTCATCAGGCGTAAGTATGAAATATCGCTTTAATTCACTGATTACTATTAAAAAGTTCGCGGAGAAGGATATCCCGTTAGGCGCAATCGTTGGCGCCGCAGATTAAGGTAGACTGTCTCATGAGTACGATTTCTCCCGATTCAGGCACGCTGACGGCCGCTCAGCCAGCCAAATGGAACAAAACCGACACCGTCTGGATGTTCGGTCTTTATGCCACCGCGGTGGGTGCCGGCACGCTGTTCTTGCCGATCAACGCCGGTTTGAACGGCCCGCTGGTGCTGCTGTTGATGGCGCTGTTCGCTTTCCCGCTGACCTATTTGCCGCACCGCGCGCTCAGCCGCTTCGTGCTGTCCGGCTCCAGCCGCGACGGCAATATTCACGATGTGGTGGTGGAACACTTCGGCGTGCTGGCCGGCAAAATCATCATGATGCTGTATCTGATGGCGTTCTTCCCGATCGTGCTGGTGTACAGCATTTCGATCACCAACGCGCTGGACAGCTTCCTGATCCATCAGTTCCACGTGGCGCCGCTACCGCGCATCTGGCT
Source organism: Serratia sp. HMSC15F11 (assembly GCF_001808215.1). Taxonomy (NCBI): domain Bacteria; kingdom Pseudomonadati; phylum Pseudomonadota; class Gammaproteobacteria; order Enterobacterales; family Yersiniaceae; genus Serratia; species Serratia sp. HMSC15F11. Next base: position 5,235 of record NZ_KV792444.1, on the reverse strand, counting down.
GAGCCTGGCGGTGGTGGTGGTGCTCAATCTGGTGCTGCTGCGCGGCAAAGACAGCATCGTGGCGGCAATGGGCATGCTGGTGTTTCCGCTGCTGGTGTTCCTGATGGGCATTTCGCTGTACCTGATGCCGAGCTGGAATACCGCCAACTTCGTTCACGGCCTGGCCGCCACCCGCTTCGACACGCCGGGACTGTGGCATTCGCTGTGGCTGGCGGTGCCGGTGATGGTGTTCTCCTTCAGCCATGCGCCGATCATCTCTTCCTTCGCCTCGACGCAGAAGAGCCTGTACGGCGACAAGGCGGAACGCCGCTGCGCGCGCATCATGCGCTACAGCTATGTGCTGATCTGCGTCACCGTGCTGTTCTTCGTGTTCAGCTGCGTGCTGAGCCTGTCCCATGAAGACATGCAGCAGGCGAAAGACCAGAACATCACGGTGCTGACCACGCTGGCCAACAAGTTCTCCAACCCGCTGATCGCCTATCTCGGCCCGGTGATGGCGATGCTGGCAATGGCCAAATCCTATCTCGGTACCTCGCTGGGGGTGACGGAAGGGGCGACCAGCCTGATCGACGGCGTCACGCGCGCGGTCGGCAAACCGCTCAGTTCGCGTATGACGCACCGCATCTCGGCGGTGTCGCTGTTCCTGCTCACCTGGGCGGCGACGGTGTGGAACCCCAGCGCGCTGCACATCATTGAAACCATCAGTGGCCCGCTGATTGCCGCCATCCTGTTCATTCTGCCGATGTACGCGGTGCGTGCGGTGCCGGCAATGCGTAAATACCGCGCGGCGAGCAACGTCTTCGTGCTGGTGATGGGCCTGATTGCGCTGTCGGCGCTGATCTACGGCCTGGTGTGATCCTCAGGGCGCGCCGCTTTCCGGCGCGCCTCTTCATCCCGCGTTACACATCCCTTTGCAATTAATCGCCCGGCAACGCGGCGCGACCTTTGATAATGCTAGCCATTCTCATTACTATTCCCTGGTTGAATTGTTTACCAAGGAGCTTTTCGTGCACCGTCGAATCACTCTGTCGGCGCTGGTTTGCGCCGCCGCGCTTTCCGCCCCGGCGATGGCCACTACCTATCCGCTGACCCTGACCGACACTTCCGGCCAGACACTCACCCTCCAGCAAGAGCCAAAACGCATCGTGGTGCAGGACGGGCGCGATATTCTCACGCTGGCGCTGCTCGACCGCGCCAACCCGTTCGATCGGCTGGTGGCCTGGAATAACCTGCTGAAGAAAAGCGATGCGGCGACCTGGGACATCTTGCAAAGCAAATGGCCGGCAGCGAAAAACATCATCGATATGGGGTTCAGCGACAAGGGCGAAGTCAATCTGGAAAGCGTGATCGCCAAACGCCCCGATTTGATGATCGCCCAGCTGCGCTCCAAACCTTCCCTGAACCAAACCGGCGTGCTGGATAAGCTGAAGGCGTTGAACGTGCCGGTGCTGTTTATCGACACCATGCTCAAGCCGGTGGAAAACACGCCGAAAAGCGTGACGCTGCTGGGGGAAACCCTCAACCGCGAAAGCGAAGCCAAGCAATATACCGATTATTATCAGCAGCATTATCAGGCCATTCTGGCCAAGACGCAGACGGTGGAACCCAAGCCGCTGGTATTCTTTGAGGCCAAGGCAGGCCTCAATGGGCTGGAATCCTGCTGCTTCACCCATGCTCACGTCGGTTGGGGCGCGCTGGTAGAGGCGGTCGGCGCGCGCAATATCGGCTCTGCGCTGCTGCCGGGCGCCACCGGCGACGTGGCGCTGGAGAAAGTGATCAGCATGAAGCCGGACGCCTACATCGTTTCCGGTTCGCAGTGGGCCAGCAAGACCAACGCTGCGGTGCCGTTTGGCTATGGCGTGACGCAGCAGCAGGTGGATGAGGCTTTCAACCGCATGAAGCAGCGCCCGGGGTTCGCTCAGGTGTCGGCGGTGAAGGAAGGGCGGTTCTACGGCATCTACCATAACTTCTACAACCACCCGTACAACATCGTCGGGCTGGAGTATCTGGCGAAGTTTATCTATCCGGCGCAGTTCCCGGATCTGGATCCGGCCAAGACCTACAGCGAGATCCTCAGCCGCTTTACCGAAGTGCCGGAAGGCAAGGGCATTTTGGGCGCGCAGGCGCCGGCGGGGAAATAACGGCAACGGGCGCGACGATCGCGCCCGTTTTTTATCGTCAGGCGGCCGGCGTATAGGTGGAGATAATCTCCAGTACGCCGTTGATGATGAACTGCACGCCCATGCACACCAGCAGGAAGCCCATCAGGCGCGAGATCGCCTCGATGCCGCTTTTCCCCACCAAGCGCATGATGGCGCCGGAACTGAGCAGGCAGCCCCACAGGATCACCGCGACCGTCAGAAAGATGGCGACCGGTGCCACGGCCAGCACCCAGGGTTCAAAACCCAGCGTGTTCGCTTTGACGCTCGACGCCGAGCTGATGATCATCGCGATGGTACCCGGCCCGGCGGTGCTCGGCATGGCCAATGGCACGAAGGCGATGTTGGCCGACGTCTTATGGCGCAGCTCGTGTGACTTGCTCTCCACCTCCGGCGCCTCTTCAGGGCTCTGCTGGGGGAACAACATGCGAAAACCGATGAAGGCGACGATCAGCCCGCCGGCGATGCGCAGGCCGGGGATCGAAATGCCGAAGGTGTTCATCACCACCTGCCCGGCGTAAAACGCCACCGTCATGATGCAGAACACATAAACCGAGGCCATCAGCGACTGCTGATTACGCTCTTCGCGCGTCATATTGCCGGACAACCCGAGCAGCAACGCCACCGTGGTCAGCGGGTTGGCCAGCGGCAACAGCAGTACCAAACCCAGTCCGATGGCCTGGAATAACTGCAAAATACCCGTCATAAAAAACTCCCTGTGCAACGTTCAAGCCGCCAGGCGGCTCATGAGCTGAACAGCCTAGCCTGCCGCGTGCCTGGCGGCAATGGGGATAGCTCGGAAGGTTAATTAACCGTCGGCCGGCGTTTCCTCTTCGCCATTGCACTCGCCGGCGAGCTCCGGTTCATCCTCACAGCCCAGCGGCGCTTCATTGACCGCAATCGCTCGCGGCATTGAACGCGCGCCGAAATGCACCAGCCCATACAGCGTCGCTAATACCGCGCATAGCACGACGAGGACTGCGAGTAACCGGTTCATATTTGCATGGGCCTCGGTGGGAGCTGACTGGTTTCAGGATAGTGGCTGGCGGCGAAGACCGCCACGTGGAGCAGATATATCGCCGAGCGGCGATGACAAAATGCGCTGCGTTCGGAAAAGGTGCGCAATTTTTGTTTTTTTATGGCCTTTTTCGCCGCAGTTGGCCGGTAAAGGCCGGCGTTTCGCATCAATTGCTACACCCTGCAGGCTCAGCTGCCTACCATAGGCGCGCTTTAAAACGATAATGAGACTGATTATGCAAGACGAGTTGAAACTTTTACTGGGGAAAATCGGCGCATTCGCGCTTTCCGGCGCTTTTTTGGCGGCCTTGGTCGGCCTGGTGTTTATCGACGTACACTGGCTGCACAACTTCGTGCATGAAACCTCGCTGACCGAAGTGGCGCAGGAACTGTTGCTGCTCGCCATCGCCGGTGGTTTTTTCGCCGCGGCCTGGCGACAGGCTGAACGCCGCTCCGCCTGGATGCTGGTCGGCGGCTTCTTTCTCTGCATGTTGATCCGCGAGATGGACTTCGCCTTCGATGCGCTGTGGCACGGTGCGTGGGTGTGGTTCGCGCTGGCGGTCGCCTTGGTTTGCCTGTGGTATGCCGCCAGGCACATCGCGGCGACGCTGCGCGGCCTGGCCGATTTCGTAACGCATCCCGGCTACGGCATGATGTGCGCGGGCCTGCTGTGCATTCTGGTGTTTTCACGCCTGTTCGGCATGAGCGTGCTGTGGCAAACGCTGATGTTGGACGGTTATAACCGGGTAGTGAAAAACATGGTGGAAGAGGGCTGTGAACTGCTGGGCTACGGCCTGTGCCTGCTGGCCACCCTGAGCTACATGAAAACCGTTTTTGCGCCGGATGACGCGAAAGCGTGAGGGCGGCGCTTTATTTATCCGGAACAATATTCTCACTCTAACACTAGAAATCCGTCTGATTGTTAAGGTGGATTCAAAAATTTCAAAGGCTGCCTTCGGGTGGCCTTTTTGATCACAACAGGTAAGAGCATTTGCGGCGAGACGGGCGGTAACGTTGCGGTTGAGCGGAGTGTTCTTTCCGTTGTGATGAAGAACAAGATGGCAGTCCGGTCGAGTCGGCAGCATCGGAACCCTTGCAGTCTCATCCGATGACCTATTGTTTGAGATTTTTGCTATATCGCTTATTGTTTAATCGATCTAATTTGTTTCTTCCTGTTAGTAAAATGGAGGTGACTATGGGTAGGATTGAAAATATAGACAGCATTAATTCCGAAATCGGACGAGCGGTTCGCAGTCTTTCCAGTAAAGGCTACGTTGTTTGCTTGAATGGCATACTAGCTAAGCTAGCAGAGGAGCGCATCAATGAACCGAATTTCACGCGTAGGCGTGTACTGACAAGGGCAATTGAGACATTAATTTAATTAATGTTTTTTAGATGCATGTTTAAGTAAGGCCACGACTGTAAGCCCCAGTAAACCGCTGGGGCTTTTTGCATTTCAGCCCCAGCCAACATCCGACACACACCTGGCACACTCCGTATCGCCAAATCGTTTACGGCTGGTGGCAGAACCCTACCCATAACCCGAAGCCGGGAAAGAGCCCCGGAAGGGGGAGGTTATGAAAATGCCCTGGAAGAACGAACCCAACATTCTCTCAATGCTGATTGCGTTCGGCATGACCTTGCTGGGAGCCATTGCCAGTTACTCATTCAAA
>NZ_KV792444.1:0-366 GCF_001808215.1 Serratia sp. HMSC15F11 | reverse complement strand
CAGCTCTTCGTTTCTATCTTCGCCGGGTTAACCATGGTGATGATCGCCCTGCACTACGACTAGCCGTCAGAAGTGATGGGTGGCGTCTGTGGAATGGCGGGCTGGTCTGGCGCTTCGCTGATTAAGGCGTTAGCGCGTCGATTCCTGAATAAAGCGAGCGATAGCAATGAATATCAGTAAAAGCGGCATTGAGCTGATTAAGCGCTTCGAAGGTCTGCGCCTGAAAGCCTATCAGGATTCGGTGGGCATCTGGACGATTGGTTACGGATGGACGCAGCCAGTTGACGGTAAGAAAGTCGGGCCAGGAATGCAGATTGATCAGGCTACTGCCGATTGTAGTGGTCAACTAAAACTGGCCACCGCTTT
>NZ_KV792443.1:0-7189 GCF_001808215.1 Serratia sp. HMSC15F11 | reverse complement strand
ACTTGTATTCAGACAGGCAATTGATAACGCCAATAACTATAAAAACTGGAATGTATACCATGAAGGATTCAAGCCGTCTAAGAGCGATGTAGGGCTTTCTAACGTTACTAACGATGCACAGTTGAAGATTGCAAGTAACTTAAATGACTTGAACAACAAAGCAACGGCTCGTACTAACTTAGACGTATATTCCCGTACTGAAACAATTAACGTTGCAGCTCGTTATACACTACCAATTCACAATACTGGTACGCGAGGCTTCTTACCTATTGCACAGATTAAGAATTCTGGTAATGGTGCAGGCTTTATGAACTTTACAATCTATGGTGCAAATAACTATGGATATAGTGCTTCAAACGTAGACCAAGTAGCTATTAGTTGTTGCAATCTTTCCAGTATGACAGCTGAAACCATTACTCAAATCGTTAAACACGTAACAGTACTGCAATCTGCTGTTAGTCGCCTTCAAATAGGTTTATCTCCAGTTGATATAGCTGCTGGTATTTGGAACGTATATTTGATTGCAACTAACGGATTCTATAGCGGTGTTGGTATGGAAATCGGTAATGTCGTTGGTGGTGGTTCTTTCATTACTGGCTTTATGAACGATCGTATAATGCCTGCATGGACAACTACAGTACCGGACAATTTACTAACCGTTGCTCCAGAAAATGCAATAACAAGTACTAGCGTAATTCCCGTTACAAATGGCGGTACTGGAGCTACTACAGCAGCAGCAGCTGCGACTAATTTAGGTTTAGGCACTACTGATACAGTAACGTTCAAGAATCTAATTCTTGCGAATACACAAAGTCCTACAGTAACATTACAGAAAGCAATTATTAGTAGTAACTCTTCAGACCAATTAGTGATGAGTTCACCAACAGGCGTATTCATTCGTCCAAATGGTGATTCTAATACTTCAGTACAAATGCGTTATAACAATGACGGTACTCTAGTATTTTCTGGTACTGCTATTACATTAAACGGTTCATTGGCAATGAATGGCGGTATTACATCGAATAATAGTATTACACTAACGAATGGCAGTACTGACACTGCATTTACTACCAATGGTGCTAAATTTCGAGCAAATCCAAGTGGTGTCGCAGTTATATCCACAACCTCGTCAATTTTCCTACGTCCAAAAGGGGATACTGATTCGACTGTACAAATACAGTATAAATCTGATGGTTCAATAACCTGTGAAGGTAGTTCATTGTCAGTATCTGGTGTATTAACTGCCAAATCATTGAACTTAACAAATGCATTAGCAGTGAATCAAGGCGGCACGGGAGCTACATCGGCAGCAGATGCACGTACTAATCTTGGTGTTGCATATGGTAATACTGCTGGAACAGTCGCACAAGGGAATGACAGTAGACTGAACACTATCGACGGAAAAATCGGCGGTGAAATCACGGGTGCAATGGGTGTTAATGGATCAGGGAATGTAAATCTAACCGATCAGGGAACATTTATACTATGGAATGAAGAACGTGGTAAAGGTTCTGGTTCGATCATTGTTAACCCCGGCCAAGGAACAGAAGGTACTTTCAAAGTTCGCTTGGTCAACAGTGCCAACACACAGGAATACTCAAGATTTGAATTCAGACGTGACAGCACCCTAACAATTCCAAATGGTATGATCTGTGTAGCTGGACGTGTAAGAGCATTTGCCTCTGTAGGTTCAACATACGTAACTATAGATGTTGATGGTGCAAATAAAGGTATTAACTTCTTTGATTCTGATAAACGATTAAAAGAAAATATTTTACCCGTCCAAGAAGGAAAAGCACTCTCACAACTAAAACTGATAAACCCAGTTTCATATAAATTCAAAGATACTTATTGGACAGATATGAATGATGTTCAACATACAATGACAGGTAAGTCATATTCATATGGTGTTATTGCACAAGAAATTATTGATGTTATTCCAGATGCAGTCAACGTAATGGAAGATGAACGAGGAAGTATGTCATTAGATCCATTAGCAATGATTGGATTCTTACTGTCAGTAACCAAAGACCTTTCGGTTCAAATTGATGCTATGAAAACTACTATCGAAGAACTAAAGAATAAATAAATACAACGGGGCAAGGATGCCCCAATCACTTATAAGGATATAATATGGACATTTTCTCAGGTGCAAATCTTAAAGTAGAATTCAGTACTACTTCTGGTCCTACTGTCAGCACCGATTTTAAAGTAATTCCCGAAATTGCTTCTTTTGTAACTTCAGGATTTGAAAGTACTGTTATTGAAGTAAAGACGTTTAATGATCCGTACTCACGAAAACTATTAGGCACAAAAAATGTTCCTGATCTGGAACTCGAGGTAAATATAATCCCCGATGATGTAACCCACATGGCTATGGAAGCGGCTGCTGATTCACAAAAACGTTGTCAAATTCGCATTACTTACTTTGAAGATGCTACACACACATCTGGTTTTTTCATCGTTTATAACGTACTTGTTGCCAGTACTACACTCAGTGGCGATAAAGACGAAGTAGTCAAGAAAAAATTCAAACTAGCAGTTGATAAAGGATCTGTTGCTTCTGGTACTACTCCAGTAACACCATAAATACACATGCAAAAACAATAATAACGGGGGATCAATTCCCCCATTTATGGAATCTTTTCAATGAACTTACAAGACCTACAAAAACTACTAAAACCTAAACTACACAAAATCGATTTTCACGGAATGGATCTATACATTCATCGTCCAAGTTCTGCTGATTTTGATAAATGTACAGATGCAAAAGCAACTCTTATTCACTGTGTTAAAGATGAGAACGGCGATCCTATTTTCGCAGATGGTGAAATTCAAGGCCGTATTGATGTTAATTCAATTGATGCAATGTACGTTGGTGAACTGAATCAGAAAGTTATTGAACTATGGACTACTGAGGCATCTACTCAAGTTGAAGATCTCGAAAAAAAATAAGAACCGGTGATCCACGTTTACAGTACTTTCTAAAGATGGTTAACAAACGTGGACTTTCGCCGGATGAATATTATGATTTGCCAGATGATCTACTTGAAGCACTAATGATCTATGACCAACGCATTGAACCAAGCGGATTACAAGTACAAAGTGCCATGTTCGCTAATCTTTGTCATTTGTTAATGATGACTTCACCCAATCTATCAGAGAAGGGAAGAAAAGAGGCCAAACTCAAGGATTGGGATCTATTCGGTACGTTCGACAATCTCACCGCATCCGAACGCCAGAAGAAACGCGAAGAAGAAGAACAAGAAAATAAAGTACAGAACATTAAAAAGTCATTCCGTGATTTAATGGATATGGAAAAAGGGAAGAAGAATGGCAAGCAACAATAATAATAATATCGTCGTTAATATTACTGGTAACAGTCAAGGACTAACAACGGCAGTTAATCAGGCACAAACTAGCCTTGGCAATCTTCGTTCTGCTGCACAGGGAAATCTTAATAGTATTACAAGCTCAATGGCAGGTATGACTACTGGTATGAAAGTTGGTTTTGCTGGTGCTACTGTTGTACTGGCAGCATTTTCCTTTGCTCTTACTTCAGTAGCACAGGCACATGAACAAGCAATGGAATTAGTTGCCGCAGCTGCTAAATCTGGTAATAGCGTTGAAGTACTTCAACAGCAAGCGGGGATGTTACGTCAAACAGGATTAACTCTAGATACCATAGCAGACCAAAATAAGGACCTAAAGGATAAATTAGGTGACGGATTAGCAAACAACGGTGGCAGTATGCTTACTGATGTTATCCAGCCTTTGAAACTAAACATTCTAGAACTTAAAACTCTTGCAGATGCAGGTGAAGATGTTTATGCAAAGATCTACTTTGCTGCTAAGGCACAAGGTCTAAGTAATACTGAAATTACTAACCTAATGGAAACAATAGGTAATGATGCAGTTTCACGTGTTCAGGTATATGAAAAGTATGCTTCTCAGCAGGACTATTTAAACGAGCAAGGAAGACAAACAGTATCACTCACTTCTGAACAAGTTGAAAAGTTTAAAGAGTATGATGCTCAATCAGCCCAACTTGCAAAAACATGGGAATCATGGAAAAACAGTATTGCTAGTGGTTTAGTACCGGCATTGACTCAAGTACTTACGTTATTGAATGGCATTACTCAGGCTCGTACTTCTGAAGATTTCAAAAAGATGTATAACGGCTCTGAAACCGTTTATACAGCGGCTGGCTATGAAGACAAAGCAGCTACTGGGGCATTACGTGCAGCCTTGAAGCTACAACGAGATATTCTAGCTATACAGAAAGACCAAACCAAAGAAGTCAAGAAGCAAGAAGAAGTTTCAGTTAGTCGGCGTACTATTCAGAACTCAATGCAACCACTTTATACAAAGGCAGATCAAGCCAATCAGAAATTAGCAAACTTAACGCAACGTTATAATGATACTAAAAATGCAATCATGAAATCTAATGATGAAGCATATAAAAGTAATCCTGCATTACGTCAAAAAGATCTTTCGGATCTTGAACGTATGTATAAACAACAACGTCAAGAACAGTTAGATATTATTAACGATAAAAACGGTAAAGACAAAGCAGCAAAAGCCGCAGAATCAGCAGCAACGAAGCAAGCTGCACTTGATAAGAAGAATGCAGATGCACGGAAGAAAGCCCAGCTAGATTTAAGTACTGCACTAAGTAAAATTGGCGAAACTGAAATGCAACGTCAGTTAAACGCTTTCGATTTTCAACAAAAAGAAATGCAACGCAAGATTGCCGAGAATGCAAAGTTGCTTGGAAAATCTCAAGCAGAGATTGATAAGTACTTAGCACAGGCAAAAGAGCAGGGTGCAAGACAGCGTACAGAACTAATCAATAAACAGATTGGTTACAACGATCCGAATCAAGGATTGAAGGACTTAAACGCAAATCTTAATGGTGTAACTCTAAATGACCAACAGAAGAACTATCTAGGACAGCAACAAGACCAACGGCTTTATGGTGATAATCCATTTGCAGTTGATACTACTCAGTCAAAGCAACAACAGCTAGAAGACCAGTACAATCAAGAAATGGCACTGAATGAACGTCTCTATGCCGGTACTGAAGAGTACGAGAAGAGGAAGGCAGCCCTACAAGCCAAGTATGCACAGGACTCAATGAACACGGCTACAGAGAACACACGAGCACAGCTTACTCTATTGGGTAATGCGGCTGGTGATATTGGTGGCATGATGGCCGGTGCGTTTGGGGAACAGTCAGCCGCCGCAAAATCGGCCTTCGCGATCCAGAAAGGACTAATTATCTCTGAAACTATTATGAAAATTCAGTCTGCTCTTGCAAGTGCACTAGCAACACCGTTCCCGGCCTCGCTAGGGGCGTATGCTCAGATCGCCGGTATGGGTATGCAGATTATCAGTACTATCAAAGGTGCTTCCAGCGGCCAGTTTCACGGAGGTATTGATGAACTTCCTAGTCACCTAAATAACAAGTCATTTGTACTGCAACAGGGCGAGAGAGTGATTCAGGCACCGCAAAACAAGAGGCTAATTAGTTTCCTTGATAAACAAGAACAATCTTCTGGTAATGCCAGTACTGGAGAAATCACAATCAATGCTCCCTTGGTTGTCCAAGGCGGCATTAATGATGACAAGATGTTTAATGACTATCTAAAACGACATGCAAATAATGTTAATCAGGCTGTTAGGTCTGCTCAATCAAGAAATGCATAAATAAATACCCGGCAATGTCCGGGTTTTTTATTGCCCTAAATACTACATAAGCTAAGGAGCATATATGGCATCATTTTCAAATAATATCAAAATCAATGGGGTTTCAGTATCCAGTACTGAACCGCGTTATTCAAATCGCTCTTGGACAGGGACAGAGGTTACTAGGAGTACTGGCATTCAGTACTATAAACTAGAATTCACATTGACTTTCAAACAACAATCACTAGCAGAATATCAAGCATTCGTTGCTGAGTACTCACGTGGAAAGCCTTTTCCTTTTTCATTAGGTCACATGGGCGTCTATAAAGGATCTCAATCTGGGGCTGTTTCGGTATCTGCACAGGCATTAAAAGGTTCTTATCAAGTTTCCAGTACTGCCAATACTCTTGAAATAGGTTCATTGATTCAATTTACGAACCATTCAAAGATTTATCGCATTATTGGCCGGACAGGTAATGTACTTCAATTGTTCCCCAATCTACGTGAAAACGTACAGACAGGTGAAACTATTCTTTATAACAATCTTCAAGGTACTTTTACCCTTGACATTGAAAATGAATATAAAGTTCCTGTTAATAATATCATGAGTGTTAATCTCAAGGCGACGGAGTACTTATAATGAATGAATTATTGACTAATCCAGACCTATTACAGTACTGGAATCTTACGAGAGGTGGTAATAAAACCAAACTTACTATTACTGAACTAATGTCACTTGGTGTTCATTGTCGTGCAATTGATGTATTTCCAAAGAATGGCATTCCTCCAATTTTCTGGACTGATGGTTTTGTAGATCTCAATATCAATGGGACACAGTATACAAGCTTTCCTGATCTAATTAGTGATTCATTTCCAAGTTTCACAGAGACAAAGGAAATTAACAATAACAGTATTAACTTTAAAGTAAGTAACGTTAATGACAGTACTAGAACATTGGCACTAGGTGGAGCCTTTCGAGAAGCAAAGGTTAATATCTATCTCGTAATACTTAACCCAGCCGACAATTCAGTACTGAACAGTACACTCATGTTCAGTGGTTTCATTGACTACATTCAGGCAGAAGCAGATCCAAACGCGGCAAAGAATGAAATGAGCGTATATCTAAATTCAGTATATAAGAAGTTAGACCTACAACCTCGAACTATTGCGGCTAACTCAGTATATCAATCTTATTATCCCGGTGATGAGTACTTTTCATTACTTGGACAAGTTAATGCTAACCAATCTTGGAGATATAAATGATTAATAAAATAGTAGACATATGTCAAGGTGCATTAGAACAACCATATCAGCTTGGAAAGAATGATTGCAATATTCTAGTACTAAAAGTTATCGATCTAATGTGCAGTACTGAATACGTTGGGATGTGTAAATATGACACATTGCGTAAAGGTCGAAACATTCTAAAGAAACTAGGCGTTAGCAGTACTTTCGAGTTGATTGAACAGTACATCGAGGAAGTTGAATTCCCAATTCCGGG
>NZ_KV792442.1:0-3833 GCF_001808215.1 Serratia sp. HMSC15F11 | reverse complement strand
GCGCGCACCAGCGGCCCCTGCGTCAAATCAAAAGGCGCCTCCGTCAGGCGCTGCGCGAGTTGCCGCGCCTGGCTCTGAGCATCCTGCTGCCCACGCAGATCGTGAACCGTCAACGGCAGCGCGTCTGCCGGCAGAATGTGCGCCTGCGGCTGCCCCTCGACGGTGACAAACCGGCTGCGCAACGCTTCGTGGCGGACATAGAGCGCATCCAGGCTCTGCCGCCAGGCGGGCAGATCCAGCTCGCCGCGCAGGTTCAGCGCCAGGGGAATATGGTAAGTTTCACTCAGGCCTTCCAACTGCGTCAGGAACCACAAACGCTGCTGAGCAAACGACAGCGGCAACGCGGCGCCGCGTGGCATAGCCTCGATCGGAGGCAACGCCTCATCGGTTCTCCGCAGTTGCTGCGCCAACGCCAACAGCGTCGGGTTGGCGAACAGGGTCTGCAACGGCAGCTGCCATTCCACCTGCTGCAGACGGTTGGTCAGACGCACCGCCAGCAGCGAGTGGCCCCCCAGTTCAAAGAAGTTATCGTGGCGACCTACCTGCTCCACGTTCAGCAGCTCGCGCCAGATCCCCGCCAGCAGCGTTTCGTGTTCCCCCTGCGGCGCTTCATACGCCGCCTGGCTCTGCGCCCCCTGCGGCTCCGGCAACGCCCGCCGATCCAGCTTGCCGTTCGGCGACAGCGGCAACGCCGCCACCACCACCCAGGCCGACGGCACCATATAGTCCGGCAGCGCCGCGCTCACATGCTGCCGCAGCGCGCCCGCCAGCGTCTCTTCCGCCACGTCTGCGGCCGGCACCACCCACGCCACCAGCCGTTTGTCGTCGCCCACCGCCCGCGCATCCACCACCGCTTCGCGCACCGCCGGGTGCGTCGCCAGCACCGCCTCTATCTCCCCGCATTCGATGCGGAAGCCGCGGATTTTCACCTGCTGGTCATTGCGCCCCAGGTACTCGATGTCGCCGTTCGCCAGATAACGCGCCACGTCGCCGGTGCGGTACATCCGCCCGCCCGGCGCGAACGGATCGGCAAGGAAGCGCTCCGCCGTCAGTTCAGGCCGGTTCAGGTAGCCCCGCGCCACCTGCACCCCGCCGATATACAGCTCGCCCACCGCCCCCAGCGGCACCGGCTGCCCGTGATCGTCCAGCAGATAGATACGCGTGTTGGCGATCGGCCGCCCGATCGGCACCGACACCCGATCCGCCTCCCGCGAACAGTGCCAGGCGGTAACGTCCACCGCCGCCTCCGTCGGCCCATACAGGTTATGCAACTCCGCCTGCGGCAGCCGGCGGTAAAACTCCGCCACCAGCGCCGCCGGCAGCGCTTCCCCGCTGCACATCACCCGCACCACCTGGCCGCAGCGCGTCGCCGCCTGCCCGTCCGCCAGGAAGCTTTGCAGCATCGACGGCACGAAGTGCAGCGTGGTGACGCCGTACTGTTCGATCGCGCGGCTCAGGTAGTCCGGATCCTTGTGCCCTTCCGGCTTCGCCATCACCAGGCGCGCGCCGACCATCAGCGGCCAGAAGAACTCCCACACCGAGACGTCGAAGCCGAACGGCGTTTTTTGCAGCACCGTGTCCGCCGCCGTCAGGCCGTAGGCCTCCTGCATCCACACCAGCCGGTTGACCACCCCGCGGTGTTCGTTCATCGCGCCCTTCGGTTTACCGGTCGAGCCCGAGGTGTAAATCACGTACGCCAGGTGCGACGCCTGCGCGCGCCGTTCCGGGTTCTCGGCGCTCAGCGTATCCGGCAACGCCGCCTCCAGCGCCAGCTGCGGCGTCGCAGGCTCGCCCAGCGCCGCGCGGCCGGCGGCGTCCGCCAGCAGCAGCACCGGGTCGGCATCCTGCAGGATGTACTGCAGGCGTTCGCCCGGATAGGCCGGATCGAGCGGCACATAGGCGCCGCCGGCCTTGAGGATACCGAACAGCGCCGTCACCATGTGCAGGCCGCGTTCGGCGCACACCGCCACCCGGCTGTCCGGGCCGACGCCGCGCGCTATCAGCGCGTGCGCCAGCCGGTTGGCACGGGCGTTCAGCTGGGCGTAGCTCAGGCTTTCCGCTCCGCTCACCAGCGCGGTGGCATCCGGCGTGCGGCGCACCTGCTGCTCGAACAGCGCCGCCAGGGTCTGATCCAGCGGGTAGTCGCGCTCGGTGCGGTTCCAGCCATGCAGCAGCAGTTCGCGTTCCGCCTCCGGCACCACCGCCAGTGAACACACCGGCGTCTCCGGCGCCTGCTCCAGCGCTTGCGCCAGGGAGCTCAGCGCCTGCACCATATAGTCACACACCCGCTGGGCATCGACCGTCTCGGTCACCTGCGCCGTCACGCCCAGCGAATCGCCGCCGTCCTCCACCGATAACACGAACGGATAGTTGGTGCGCTCTTCGGCGCTCAGCAGGCTGACACCTTCCGGCAACGCCACTGCTTCACCGTTGTTGTGGCGATAGTTGAGCAAGGCGCTGAACAGCGGCGCCCCAGGGCTGACGCCGCTGCAGCGCTGCGCCAATGCCAGCGGCGCATGTTCATGCGCCAGCAGCCCGCTCAGCCGCACGTGTGCCTCTCTTGCCGCCGTCTCCACGCCTCGCCGATCGATGTCCAGACGCAACGGCAACGTGTTGATAAACAACCCCAATGCCCGTTCCGCGCCTTCGCCGCCCTGCAGGCGACCCAGCAATACGGTGCCGAACACGACCGCGTCTCGCCCGCTGACGCTCGCCAGCACCTGCGCCCAGGCCAGGTGGCACAGACTGGCCAGGCTGACGCCCAGCCGCCGCGCCTGTCGCCGCAACCGCAGGTTCAGCGCCGAAGAGAGCGCCTGGTAGCGGCAGGCGATTTGCCGCCCTTCGCCATGCACGTCGCTCAGGCCGAACGGCAGCACCGGCTCGCGGATATCCGCCAACATGTCGCGGAAGAAGCTTTCGTGCTCCGCCTCGCTGAGAGCCAAGCGCGCCTGCGCCACCGCATTGCGGAACGGCTGGGCGACGCCCAGCTGTGCCCCACGGCCGGCGAGGATCTCGCCGATCTCTTGCTCCATGAAGGCCAGCGTGGAGTGATCGCCAATCAGATGATGCCACTGCTGCAAGGCGCACCAGCTGCCGTCCTCCTCCTGCGTGACGGTAAAGTTGAGCAGCGGCGCGCGGGTCAGATCCTGCCGCTGCTGCAACGGATCAAAGCTGGCCGCCAGCTGTTGCCAAATCGGGCCGTCAGCCGGATCGAAACGCCGCTCGCTCAGCGCCAGCTCAGCCTTGCGCCACACCACCTGCACCGGCGAGGACACGCCCTGCGTGATGAACGCGGTGCGCAGAATGTCATGGCGATCGATCACCTGCTGCATCGCCGCCAGCCAGGCGTCCAGGCGCGCACGGCTGTCGAAACGCAGCACCGCGGACAGCTGGTACGGGTCGCCCCGTTCCGCCAGCAGATGGTGGAACAAAATCCCCTCCTGCAGCGGCGACAAGGCGTAGATGTCCTGTACGTTGGCCACGCCGCCCGGCACCTGCGCCACCACCGCGTCGATCTCCGGCTGGCTCAGCGTCGCCAGCGGCAACATCTCCGGCGTAATGGAGGCCCCGCCCGGTAAAATCCGGTTTTCCGGTATGTCGACCTCACCTTGCGCGCTCATCGCCTGCGCCAGCGCCGACAGCGTCGGCGTTGAGAACAGCGTCTGCACGTTCGTTCCCCAACCGGCGCGCCGCAGCTGAGCCATCAACTTCACCGCCAGCAGCGAGTGGCCGCCCAATTCGAAGAAGTTATCGTGGCGGCCCACCTGCTCCACGTTCAGCAGCTCGCGCCAGATCCCCGCCAGCAGCGTTTCGTGTTCACCCTGCGGCGCTTC
>NZ_KV792441.1:0-814 GCF_001808215.1 Serratia sp. HMSC15F11 | reverse complement strand
AATCAATACCCTGTTGTTGAATATTTGCAATTACTTGCGGTACACCTGTTATAGTACTTGCCATTATGTAAAAGCCTCCATCAACATACGAATAATTCTTCGTTGTTCCCCATTGTCTTTTTTAAGTCGAGTTTTAGTCATCAATGCTTTATTGCGACAAAGATGATCAGTACCGCAATATGCAATCAACGCAGCTTCAACTAATTCTGCCTCCTGACGTGTTTTAAAACACCATAGAATCTGTTTAGTATGATGTTCCCCAGTGGCAATACGTTCTTGTACTTCTTTAGAACTGGAATTGTACTTTTCCCAGTTACTTTCAATACTGGTTGATTTAATCTTTGAAGCATCTTTGACTTTTTGATAAACGCCTTTAACGCCTATATAGTATTCGCCACATTCTGGAAATTGAATCAGATACACGAAAGCAGCATAATCCAGTACGTCATATAGATCCCAATCATCCTGATAAAACATTGTCCACATAAATCACCCACGTACTACATAGGCGATCATTGAATCAACACGATTAGGGGTTTGTTTGTACCAACGTGAATCTTTGCATTCGATAATAGCAGTTGCATAATTACCTGCCTTTAGAGCTGCTAGGAACTTCTTGAAGCCCTTCACACCAGCAAGACCTAGTTGGAATACCATAATGATTAGAAAATCATTCCAGCGGCTTTCTACGGGTAGATTTACGCCAAGTGAAGCAACACCAGCACGTGCAATTGCAATATCTGTATCTAGTAATGCATCGGCTTGTGCTTCCGTAAGCCCATTACTAAAATCTTCACCTTTAAGTACTAAGTGA
>NZ_KV792440.1:0-656 GCF_001808215.1 Serratia sp. HMSC15F11 | reverse complement strand
GCTCCCTCCGGGTCGAGGCATGCCGACAGATTTATGAGCAGAGCCACCTCGATCGCACGATTGAAAACCCCCACCTCGAGTGCCACCGGTGCCCCACTGGCCTCGCGCTTTGGGTCGGTACCGAACAGCCCCCTGACGCACCACTGACCACCCCGGCAGACACCCGTAAGCTCTGCCCCCGTTGCAGCCGGAAAGACAACCGCCTGATCGCCCCCAATAAGCCCGGTTCGAGCCTGTGCGTCTCCTGCTGGAACCGCGAACGCGAAGCCACCATCGGAGCCAACGCACGCGGGAGAGTCAACCGCACCCCACCGTTCGTCTCGCCGTTCCTGATCGGCATCGGCGATGGCTGGCAGGTCTGGTACGGCATCCACCAGGGCGAGGCGCTCGTCCGCGCCATGCGAGCCAACCCGGGCGCACGGTTCCACGATCGCCGACCAGGCCCGGTCGGGCAAACACGCCGCGACGGTTTCGTGTACTACTGCCCCGAACACCGCGAGCCCCTGCGCTGGAACGGTGGCGACGGGCACGCCGGAGAGGTGGAGCTTGCTTGTCCCAGGTGCCAGCCATGGGCGGCACCTCTCAGCGTCGCCCCCACGTTTCAGACGGTCAGCTTCCAGACACCGCATGACGCCGCGCACCAGTACCGGAACGCC
>NZ_KV792439.1:0-36902 GCF_001808215.1 Serratia sp. HMSC15F11 | reverse complement strand
CCGGTAAAGCGCGATGAACCATAAAAAAGCCCCCGGTTTTCACCAGGGGCTTTTTCGTTAACGAGCGAAATTACTTCGCTTTACCCTGGTTTGCCACGGCGGCCGCTTTTGCAGCGATCTCGTCGGCGTTACCCAGGTAGTAACGTTTGGTTGGCTTGAAGTTCTCGTCGAACTCATACACCAACGGCACGCCGGTTGGGATGTTCAGCTCGAGGATTTCGTCTTCGCTCAGGTTATCCAGGTATTTCACCAGCGCGCGCAGCGAGTTGCCGTGCGCCGCAACGATCACGCGCTCGCCGCTCTTGATGCGTGGCAGGATCTCTTCGTCCCAGTAAGGAATCACGCGATCGATGGTCAGTGCCAGGCTTTCGGTCAGCGGCAGCTCTTGCTCGGTCAGCGAGGCGTAGCGCGGATCGTGGCCAGGGTAACGTTCGTCTTCTTTGGTCAGTTCAGGTGGGGTCACCGCGAAGCCTCGACGCCATTGTTTCACCTGCTCGTCGCCGTATTTTTCAGCGGTTTCCGCTTTGTTCAGACCCTGCAGCGCGCCGTAATGACGTTCGTTCAGCTTCCAGGATTTTTCGGTCGGCAACCAGGCCTGATCCAGCTCGTCGAGGATGTTCCACAGGGTGTGGATCGCGCGCTTCAGTACGGAGGTGTAAGCGAAGTCGAAAGTGAAACCTTCTTCTTTCAACAGCTTGCCTGCTGCTTTCGCTTCGGTACGGCCCTTGTCGGACAGATCGACATCATACCAACCGGTGAAGCGGTTTTCTTGGTTCCACTGGCTTTCGCCGTGACGCACCAGAACCAGCTTAGTTACAGCCATAGCTTAACTCCTTAATAATCTGACATTTCAATGATAACGAAAATCATTATATTGCCGCGGGCCGGGGCTCGGCAATCGATAGTGTCTAACCATAGCCAATTTCTTGCCGCAAAGTAAGGGCTGGCGAAAGGAAAAAGCTGAATCGTTCAGGCTGGCGCTGCGAGGGAGAAACGGCGCGCCGAAATTGTTCCGGGCGCGCCGTGGCGTGGGGAAAGTCAGGCCGATTTTTTCAGGCAGTTGCTCATGAAGGTTTTACGCGCGTCGCCCTTCAGATCCTTGGTCTTGGCGTCGGCGTTGCAGCTTTTCATTTTCTGCTGCTGCGGCGTCAGGGTTTTGCCCGTCGCGGCGGCGCCTTCGGATTTCAGACAGGTGCTCATAAAGGTGGAGCGATCCGCGCCTTTCAGCGACTTGGTGGATGCCTGCTGGTTGCAATCGGTCATGCGTTTCTGTTGGGCCGCCTGCGCCGGCGAAGGCGTTTTTGTCGCCGTCGTCGCGTCGGCCGCCATCAGATTGGTACTCAGCATTAAGCCCGCCAGCAATGGAAGTGCAGTAATCAGACGCATAGGTGTTCCTTCAGCTATTGATTGGCCGCCATCGGCCGAAAATTGTGACGTTGCACAAGGCGTTGTGCTTATCACGGTAGCCTGAGTGTAGTGCGCGCTTTGGAATAAGGGAAGGTGGGCGCCGGTGGGGGGATAGCGCTAAAAGGTAAGCATTTATAACAAATCGCCCCCGGCCGCACGGCGAGGGGCGTGGCGGGTCAGATAGGATAAAACTGATAATGCGTGGCGCTGCGGTAGCGGCTCCCCGGCTGCAGCCAACAGTCCGGCTGCGGCCATTCGGGATGGTGCGGGCTGTCCGGCAAAAACTCGCTCTCCAGAGCCACGCCGGCGTGGTTGGCATAGCTGCCGCCGTCGCGCGCCGGCGTGCCGGCCAGATAATTGCCGCTGTAGAGTTGCAGTGCGGGCGCGTCGGTGAACACGCTCATCTGTACTTGCCCGTCGGCGGACCATAAATGGGCCGCCGGGCACTCCAGCGCGCCGCAGGTGTGGTGCAGCAGAAAAGCGTGATCGTAGCCTTTTACCCGCTGCTGATCGCGGTCGTGCAGAAAATCCTGCAGCAGCGTTTTCGGCTGGCGAAAATCCATGCCGCTGCCGTCCACCGGCGTCAGCCCGGCACAGGGAATGCCCTCGGCGTCGACGGGCAGATAGCGATCGGCGAACAGCTGCAGCCGCTGGGCGCGGGCGTCGGTGCCGGCACCGTCCAGATTGAAATAGGCGTGGTTGGTCAGGTTGACCGGGCAGGGGCGATCGACCTGCGCCAGATAGCTGATTTCCACGCGATTGTCGGGGGTCAGGCGGTAGCAGACCTGCACGTCGAGATTGCCCGGGAAACCCTGATCGCCCTCCGCTGAATGCAACGCATAGCAGACCTGTTGCGCATCGTGCTGTACCCGGCGCCAGCGGCGGGCATGGAAACCGTCGGGGCCGCCGTGCAGCTGGTGGGCGCCCTGATTGGCGGCCAGCGCATGGGGTTTACCGTCGATGGGCAGACTGGCGTTGGCGATACGGTTGGCGTAGCGGCCGACGGTGGCGCCCAGATAGGCGCCCTGACGTTGGTAGTCCGCCGGGCTGCGGCAGCCGAGCAACAGCTCGCGGCTTTCACCGGATTTGAGCGGCAAGACGGCGGACAGCCAGGTAGCGCCCCAGTCCATCAGCGTCACCGTCATGCCGCCGGCGTTTTGCAGCTGCGTCAGCTGATAAGGTTGCCCATCGGGGGCGAGTGCCGCCGTTGCCGTCAGCATAGGCCGGCGCCTTGCGAAGCCTGGCAGACATAGAAGGTTTCCCGCAATCCGCCGGTTTGCCGCGGATACTCGTACGCCACGGCGGCACGCACCGTCTCCACGAGATCTTGCGGTATCAGCGCGACGATGCAGCCGCCAAAGCCGCCGCCGGTCATGCGCACGCCGCCGCGTGGGCCGATCGTCGCTTTGACGATCTCGACCAGCTTATCGATCGGCGGCACGGTGATTTCAAAGTCGTCGCGCATCGAGGCGTGCGACTCCGCCATCAGCCGGCCCATGCGCTGCAGATCGCCGGCCGCCAGCGCCTCGGCAGCTGCCAGCGTGCGGGCGTTCTCGCTGATCACATGGCGCGCGCGTTTGGCCACTAACGGATCGAGCTGGTGTTGACGCGCCTCAAACTGTTCGGGGCTGACGTCGCGCAGCGCCTTGACGCCGAAGAACCGCGCCGCTTCCTCGCACTGTTTGCGGCGGGTGTTGTATTCGCTGTCCACCAGCCCGCGTTGCACATTGGAGTTGACGATCACCACCGCGACGTTGTCCGGCATCGGTACCGCACGGGTTTCCAGCGAGCGGCAGTCGATCAGCAGAGCGCTGTCGCGCCGGCCGAGCGCGGAGATCAGCTGATCCATGATGCCGCAGTTGCAGCCGACGAATTGGTTCTCCGCCTTCTGGCCGTTCAGCGCCAGCGCTACGCCGTCCAGCGGCAGCTGATAGAGCGCCTGCAGCGCCTGGCCCACTGCCACTTCCAGTGCGGCGGAGGAGCTGAGCCCCGCCCCTTGCGGCACATTACCGGCGATCACCAGATCCGCGCCGCCGAAGTCGGCGCTGCGGCGCTGGAGGTGCTTCACCACGCCGCGCACATAGTCGGACCAGCGCTGATCGGGGTGGCTGACGATCGGATCGTCGAGCGAGAATTGATCCTGCTGATTCTGATAATCGGCGGCGAGTACGCGGATCTGGCGGTCGTCGCGCTTGGCGCAGGTGATGACGGTTTGATAATCGATGGCGCAGGGCAGCACGAAGCCGTCGTTGTAATCGGTATGCTCGCCGATCAGGTTCACCCGCCCCGGCGCCTGGATGGTCAACGCCGGCGCGTAGCCGAAGTGTTCGGTAAACAGGGAATGGGTAAGCGGTTTCAGGCTCATGCTTGGGCTCCGGCTTCACGGTAATGAATATCGCTGACGGCGCGCAGACGCTCTGCGGCCTGTTCGGCGGTCAGGTCGCGCTGGGTTTCTGCCAGCATCTCGTACCCGACCATAAATTTGCGCACGCTGGCTGAACGCAGCAGCGGCGGGTAGAAATGGGCGTGCAGCTGCCAGTGTCGGTTGTCGGCACCGTTGAACGGCGCACCGTGCCATCCCATCGAATAGGGGAAGGAGCACTGGAACAGGTTGTCGTAGCGGCTGGTCAGCTTCTTCAGCGCCAGCGCCAGATCTTGGCTTTGCGCCGCGCTGAGATCGGTAATGCGCTGCACCGCCGCTTTCGGCAGCAGCAGCGTTTCAAACGGCCAGGCGGCCCAGTAGGGCACCACCGCCAGCCAGTGTTCGGTGTTCACCACGATGCGTTCGCCGGCGGCCAGCTCGCGCTGCGCGTAGTCCAGCAGCAGCGGGGTGGCGTGTTCCCGAAAATACTCGTGCTGCAGGCGATCTTCGCGCTCGGCCTCGTTCGGCAGAAAACTGTTGGCCCAGACCTGCCCGTGCGGGTGCGGGTTGGAGCAGCCCATCGCCGCGCCTTTGTTTTCGAACAGCTGTACCCAGGGGTACTGACTGCCCAGCTCATCGGTTTGCGCCTGCCAGGCGGCGACCACCTGCTCCAGCGCCGGCAGCGGCAATTCGGGCAGGGTCTTGCTGTGATCGGGAGAGAAGCAGATCACCCGGCTGACGCCGCGCGCGCTCTGGCTGCGCATCAAAGGATCCTGGCTGTCGGGCGCCGGCGGCGTATCGCTCATCAGCGCGGCGAAATCGTTGGTGAAGACGTAGGTGCCGCGATAATCCGGATTGCGATCGCCGGTGACGCGCGCGTTGCCCGGGCACAGGAAACAGTCGGGATCGTGCGCCGGCAGCGTTTCCGTAGGGACGGCCTCTTGTTGGCCCTGCCAGGGGCGCTTGGCGCGGTGCGGTGAGACCAGCACCCACTGGGCGCTCAGCGGGTTGTAGCGGCGGTGTGGATGATCGATAGGGTTAAATGCCGTCATACGGTTCCTTTCTTGGCGTCGACGAGGTGTAATCGCTTTCAGCCGCCGTCTTGATACGCCCGTTGCTGAAAAGGGAGAGTACATTGCGCAAAAAGATAGCATGCTCGCGGCGATAAAAAGGTGATCTAACGCGAAAAATGGAATCGTTTACACTTCATTGAAAAGCGCCGGATGGGCAGAGATGAGCCGGTGGCTACGTGTTTGAGGGGATTGCGGTGAGCTGCCGGTGATAGCGTTTTCACCTGGTCAACCGGCAGAGAGAGGCTCTCTGCCGGCGTCAGCCGTCAGGGGTGCTGATACAGCGGGTAGGTGAAGAACAGCAGATGGGTCAGGTTAAGCCCGAAATGGAACAGAATCGGCACCCACAGGCGGCCGCTCCACATCCATGCCAGGCCGTAGATCACGCCGGCCAGCGTCGCGAAGATCACCATCAGCATGCCGCCGGCCAAATGCGCGGCGCCGAACACCAGGGCGGCGACGATCAGCGCCGGCCAGGCCCCCAGCCATTGGCTGAGGCGCTGTTGCAGGTAGCCGCGAAACAGCGCTTCTTCGGCCATGCAGACGAAGAACAGGTTCGCCATCACGAACGGCAGGATCCAGGCGGGCGCATGCAGTTCGATTTTTAAACCGCCCAGCGCCACGGCCAGCAGCAACAGCGCCGGTACGCTGATGATCAATGCAATCCAGGAACCCGAGGCGACGCTTTTTTCCGCTTTATCGGTTCTGAACAGCGTAGGCAAGCAGGCGAACAGCAGGAAGGGCACCATCGCCTTGTCGAAGTTGTAATACATGGTGAACGGCGCGCTGAGCGGGCCGGCTTTGTCGCCGTCGATCATCAGCGGGTTGTGGATGCCCGGCACCAGATGCAAGAACAGCGCGATGCAGCCGGCGACCACCAACCCTTCGAACGCGATCGCCAGATTACGCTGCTCGCGAAAATGGTGACGCAGCCCCGCCAACGCGACGATCGCCAGCAGATAACTCAGGCTGAGTGGCGTCAGTACCCCATGATAAAGCCCCATGCCCGCCGAGGCGGCCAGGATCACCCAGGCTATCAGCCGGTTAAACGGCAAGAAAAATAACGAAGCAGCCAGTACGCCCCACATAATATGTCCCTTTAAAATATGTACACGGCGCTCAGCGCCTTTGCGGCGTGCGATGATGGCGAAATTGAGCGCTAAAGCGGATAGTAGCACACCCAAATGACGCTAAAGGTCGGGGCAGTGACGGATTTGTGCATGATGCCGGCCCATACGACCGGCGACAACGCGGGTCAGCCTTTCATCCAGGCCTGCGAGCGGGTGATTTCGGCCAGATTTTGCAGGGTGTCCAGACTCTGCTGATGGATCTCCTGCGTGGGGGCCGCGCACAGGTCGTGCAGCACGGTCACCTGAAAGCCGGCGTCGTGCGCCTGACGCGCGGTGCTCTCGATGGCGAGCGGCGTGCTGACGCCCGCCAGCAGCAGATGATGGCACCGATGCTGCCGTAGCCAGGCTAACAAATTGTTACCGGAGAAGGCGCTTACCGCCGTTTTTTCAAACAGCAGATCGGTCTGTTCCTGATGCAGTTCGGGCACCCAGCGGCAGCCCGGGCTGTTAAGCCGCAGCGCGCCTATCTGTTTTAAATGGTTGAACAGCGGCGAATGGGGGGGAATATCATGATAATCGTCGGCGAATCCCACCCGCACCCAAATCACCGGGATTTTTCGCACTCGGGCGTAGGCCGCGGCGGCATTGACGTTGGCGAGCAGGTGGGTCGCCACCACCTGTTCGCGGCAGTGATTGGCGCGCCCTTTGGGCCCGATCAGCTCCTCGATCAGGTCGATAATAATCAACGCAGCGGACATGGCGTCTCCAGAAAATGGCCTTCTTTCTTTCTATGATAAAAGGCCAAATGTGATGTGCTGCGGTGAAGTGTTGCCGGATATGTTTACGCCGCGCTTCAGGCGGAGGCCGCCTCCAGCCGTTGCTGTTGGTAGCCGTAGCCGCCCTCGCCGTCGGGCACGAAGCTGAGGCGGTGAGTGATGCACTGCGGCGCGTCTTCGGCATGGTGCGAGACGAACAGCAGCTGGGTGGCGCCCTGGGCGATCAGCACGTCGATGAAGCGACGCACCAGCTGGCGATTGAGCGGATCCAGCCCTTGCAGCGGCTCGTCGAGGATCAGCAGCGCCGGGTGTTTCACCAGCGCGCGGGCGATCAGCGCCAACCGCTGTTGGCCCCAGGAAAGGCTGTGGAACGGGGCATCGCCGCGCGCGCCGTCGAGCCCGAGCAGCGCCAGCCATTGTTCGGTCAGCTGCCGCTGACGATCCGACACCGCCTGATAAATGCCGATCGAATCGAAGAACCCCGACAGCACCACGTTGTGCACGCTGGTGTTGACGCGATAGTCCAGATGCAGGCTGCTGCTGACGTAGCCGATATGGCGCTTGATCTCCCAGATGGTTTCCCCGCTGCCGCGGCGGCGGCCGAACAGCGTCAGATCGTTGCTGTAGCCCTGCGGATGATCGCCGGTGATCAAACTGAGCAGCGTGGATTTGCCGGCGCCGTTCGGGCCGACGATCTGCCAATGTTCACCGGGGTTAACCTGCCAGTCGAGATGATTGAGGATCGGTCGATCGTTATAGCTGACCACGCCGTCGCGCAGGACGATCAGCGGCCGATCCGCCGGCAGCGCCACCTTTTGCGTCGGATCCTCGGTCTCCGGCAGCGCCAGCCCGCTGAGGTTTTCGCTGTGCGCCAGCTGCGCCACCAGCGCGTCCGCCATCACCTGGCGGCGCGGCCCGCGGCTGGTCAGGGTGCAGTCCGCCAGCACGCCCACCTGCCGCACAAAATCCGGTATTTCGTCGAACCGGTTGAGCACCAGCACCACGGTTTGACCCTGGGCGGAAAGCTCGCTCAGCAACGCGGCGAGCTGCGCGCGCGAGTGAACGTCCAGCCCGTCGAAGGGCTCGTCGAGGATCAGCAGGTCAGGCTCGGGCATCAGCGCCCGGCACAGCAGGGTTTTACGCGTTTCGCCGGTGGAGAGGTATTTGAAGCGGCGCGTCAGCAGGGCGGTGATGCCGAACTGCGCGGCCAGCCGCTCGCAGCGCGCGGCGTCTTTCACCTCTTCCTGAATGATTTCCGCCGCGGTGCGGCCGGTGTCCTCCTCGTCCGCGCTGAGCAGATCGGTGTTGTTGCGTTGCCACTCGTCGCTGACCATTTTTTGCAGCTGTTCGAAGGAGATGCGCACCGCGTGCTGAAAATCGCTGCGGCGTTCACCGCTCAGCAGAACCAGTTCGTCGGCCAGCGCGCGCGCCAGGGCGGATTTGCCGCTGCCGTTGGCGCCGACGAAGGCCCAGCTGTCGCCGGCCTGGATTTCCAGCGCGTCCAGCGTCAGGGTGCGGGTATCGCTTAAGCGGAATGAACCTTGCGAAATGTGCAACGACGACATCACCTGTTCCTTTTTTTGCAATTACTTGCCTTAGAAATAGGCGCATTGCAGGGGGATGTCAATCAACAAAAACGCAACGTCACGTTGCGCTTAACACAACGTGGCGACAATCACGCGATCGGCGTTGAACAGGGCGTGTACGGCGGCGCCGACGCTCAGCTGCAGACGCTGCAACTCCGCCGTCGTCAGGGTGGCGCACAGGGTTTCGCCGCCCGCCAGCGTCACCAGCACCTCGCTGTGTTCAGCGCCCGGCTGAATGCCTGCCACCACGCCCGCCAGCGCGTTATCTACGCCGGTATGCTCCGCCGTATCGACGCTTAACCGCACCCAGGGCGCCTTGATCAGCGCCAGCACCTCTTTCCCCGGCGTCAGCTGCAGCCGGTCGGCGCTTTGTTGGGTGACGGCCGCCATCAGGCGAGTGGTGCCGTCGTTCAACAAAATCGCCAGGTGCTGCTGCACCTGCTGATGATCGCGTTCGATGACGGTGCCGAAGAACTGATTGCGCGCGCTGGTTTGCAGCGAGAAGCGCGAGATGGCCGCCAGCAGGCTGTCGAGCGGCAGATCGTCCTGCTGCAACACGTCGAAAGCTTTTTGCTGCACCTGGCCCAGCAGGTCATACAGCTGGATCAACCGCTGGCCATAGTGGGTCAGCTGCGCGCCGCCGCCGCCTTTACCGCCGGTGGCGCGTTCCACCACCGTTTGTTCCGCCAGCTGGTTCATTTCATTGATGGCGTCCCAGGCGCTTTTATAGCTGATGCCCGCCAGTTTGGCGCCCTGGCTGATCGAGCCGGTGTGCTGCACCTGTTTCAGCAGCGCGATGCGGCGCGGATCGGCGAACAGCTTTTGCTGGAGTTTGAGAGTCAGAAGAATTTCGGCCTGCATAGCGCATCCTGTCGGCGGCAAAAATCTTATTGTCGCCGATTTGGCGGCAAAGCGCCAAAGGGCACGTTTAGCCGATCACAATTTCGCCCCGCTGGCTAAAATAACTCCGGTTTTACCGATTTTTTTGGGTTAGAATAACCCGATATGCGGTGAAAGGCATTTGCCGCTCAATGGGCAGTTAAGCGAGGCTATCATGTTGGAATTATTGAAAAGTCTGTTGTTTGCCGTGGTCATGGTGCCGGTGGTCATGGCGCTGATCCTCGGCCTGATCTACGGTTTTGGCGAAGTGTTCAACGTCTTCTCCAAAGTGGGCCGTTCGAAAGAAAATCGCGCCCAGCACTGACCGTTCCCCATCCCGATACCCGCCGGCATCGCCCGGCGGGCATTCCTCAAGTTATCTCACGCTTTGCCGATAAACCGCATGACAAGCTTTCGCGCAACGTTATATTATTTTTTATATAACGAAGAGTGATAATGCACGTTAACTTGCGGAGAAAAACAATGAAACAGCAATGGACCAAATGGGTTGGCGGGATCGTGTTGGCATCGGGCCTGGTGGCACAGGCTTCGGCGGCGGAAAAGATCACCGTGTTCGCCGCTGCGTCGCTGACCAATGCGCTGCAGGACATCGCCACCCAGTATCAAAAAGGCAAGGACGTGCAGGTGGTTTCCTCCTTTGCGTCCTCTTCGACGCTGGCGCGCCAAATTGAGCAGGGCGCCCCGGCCGATCTGTTCATCTCCGCCGATCAACAGTGGATGGATTACGCCATCGACAAGCAGCAGATGGTGAAAGACACCCGCTATACGCTGCTGGGCAACGAACTGGTGCTGATCGCCGCCAAGAGCGATAAGCAAGATAAGATCGCCATCGACAAGCAGACCGACTGGACCAAGCTGCTCAACGGCGGCCGTCTGGCGGTGGGCGATCCGGATCACGTGCCGGCCGGCATCTACGCCAAAGAGGCGCTGGAACACCTGGGCGCCTGGAGCGCATTGGAACCGAAACTGGCGCGCGCCAACAACGTGCGCAGCGCGATGGCGCTGGTGGAGCGCGGTGAAGCGCCGCTCGGCATCGTCTACGGCTCCGACGCGGTCGCCAGCGACAAGGTGAAAGTGGTGGGCGTATTCCCGGAAGACAGCCACAAACCGGTTGAATATCCGATGGCGATTGTGAAAGATCGTCAGAATCCGACGGTCAGCGCTTTCTATACCTATCTGAAGGGCCCGGAAGCGGCCGCTATTTTTGAACATTATGGATTCACCCCGCGTAAATGATTCTGAGTGAGTACGAGTGGCAGGCGGTTGAGCTGAGCCTGAAAGTCTCCGGTTTGGCGGTGGTCTGCAGCCTGCCGTTCGGCATTCTGATGGCCTGGGTGCTGGTGCGTTGCCGCTTTCCCGGCAAGGCGCTGTTGGACGGCATCATTCACCTGCCGCTGGTGCTGCCGCCGGTGGTGGTCGGCTATTTGCTGCTGATCGCCATGGGGCGGCGCGGCGTCATCGGCGAGTGGCTGTACGACTGGTTCGGCTTCAGCTTCAGCTTTAGCTGGCGCGGCGCCGCGCTGGCATCGGCGGTGGTGGCGTTTCCGCTGATGGTGCGCGCCATCCGGCTGGCGCTGGAGGCGGTGGATACCCGGCTGGAGCAGGCGGCGCGCACGCTGGGTGCCAACCCGTGGCGGGTGTTTTTCACCATCACGCTGCCGCTGTCGCTGCCCGGCGTCATTGTCGGCGTGGTGCTGGCCTTCGCCCGCTCGCTGGGGGAGTTCGGCGCCACCATCACCTTCGTCTCCAACATTCCCGGTGAAACCCGCACCATTCCGCTGGCGATGTATACGCTGATCGAAACGCCGGGGGCGGAAGCCGCCGCCGCGCGGCTGTGCGCGATCGCCATCGTGCTGTCGCTGGCTTCGCTGATGGTGTCCGAATGGCTGGCCCGCTGGGGCCGCAAACGGATGGGGGTGTAAATGCTGGAGCTGGATTTCTCGCAGCAGCTGGGCGACCTTAATCTCAACGTCCGCGCCGATTTGCCGGCGCAGGGCATCACCGCGATTTTCGGCCTGTCCGGTGCGGGCAAAACTTCCCTGATCAACGCCATCGGCGGCCTGACCCGTTTGCAGCAGGGGCGCATCGCGCTCAATGGCCGCACGCTGGTGGATACCGCCGCGGGCCTTTGCCTGCCGCCGGAAAAGCGCCGTATCGGCTACGTGTTTCAGGATGCACGGCTGTTCCCGCACTATCGGGTGCGCGGCAACCTGCAGTACGGCATGGCGGCCGGCATGCGCGCACAGTTCAACACCATCGTCGAGCTGCTGGGCATCGGGCCGTTGCTCAATCGGCTGCCGCTGACACTCTCCGGCGGTGAAAAACAGCGGGTGGCGATCGGCCGCGCGCTGCTGACCGCGCCGGAACTGCTGCTGATGGACGAGCCGCTGGCCTCGCTCGATCTGCCGCGCAAACGCGAGCTGCTGCCGTATCTGGAGCGGTTGGCGCAGGACGTCAACATCCCCATCCTCTACGTCAGCCACAGCCTGGACGAGATCCTGCGCCTGGCCGAGCGGGTGATGGTGCTGGATCGCGGCGAGGTGCGCGCGTTCGGCGGGCTGGAAGCCGTCTGGGCCAGCAGCGCGCTGCGGCCGTGGCTGCAGCGTGAAGATCAGAGCAGCGTGCTGCGCGTCAGCGTGATTGAGCATCATCAACGCTATGCCATGACCGCGCTGGCGCTCGGCGATCAAAGGCTGTGGGTCAGCGGCATCGACGCCGAACTGGGCACCCAGCTGCGCATTCGCATCAACGCCGCCGACGTCTCACTGGTGCTGCAGCCACCGGTCAACAGCAGCATTCGCAACGTGTTGCCGGCCAAGGTAAGCGAGTGTCTGGACGTGGACGGGCAGGTGGAAGTGAAGCTGGCGGTCGGGGAACACGTGCTGTGGGCGCGGATCACGCCCTGGGCGCGCGATGAACTGGCGATCCGCCCCGGGCAGTGGCTGTACGCGCAGGTGAAGAGCGTGTCGATCAGCCGCGAGGGCCGCTAAGACAGGCCCTCCCGACGGGAGGGCGAAAAAACTAGAGTACGAGGGTGCGGATCACCTCGGCGATGCCCGGCTGCAGGTTATCGGCGATCACCAGATCGGCGCGTTCCTTGATCGCGTCATCGGCGTTGCCCATCGCCACGCCCAACCCAACCGCTTCCAGCATGCTGATGTCGTTGTAGTTGTCGCCGAACGCCACCACCTGATCCATGCTCAGCCCCTGCGACTCCACCCATTGGCGCAGGCGCTTGCCTTTGCTGTTGCCGCCTTTGGCGATATCCACCTGATCGTGCCAGGACCATTCGCACGCCAGCCCCAGCTCTTTCTCCACCGTGTCGGCAAACTCGCGCAGCGCCAGGGTATCGGCGTGCGAGGTGGCGAATTTCCAGATCGCCTGCGCGTCGTCGGCCGCCTGCGCCAGGCTGCCGACCTGCAGCAGCGTTGGGCGCTGCGCTACCGGCAGGGTTTCGGCCCAGGCCAGCGAGCGGGTCACGTGGCCGCTCGGCTCCTGATAGAGCATGGCGTCGTCGACGTACATCAGCCCGTGAATGTCGGTCTGTTTGAGCATCTGCAACACCTGCTTGGCCTGATCTTTCGCCAGCGGATCGGCGGCCAGCACCTTCTTCTGCTGAAAATCATACAGATAGGTGCCGTTGCAGCAGATGGCCGGGGTATCTATCTGCAGCGCCTGGTAGAACGGATGGATGGCGACATGATGGCGGCCGGTGACCACCACCACCTGGATGCCGGCGGCGCGCGCCTGCGCCAGCGCTTCCAGCGATTGCGGTAAGATGCGTTTTTGGTTGTCCAGCAGGGTGCCGTCAAGATCGAGGGCGATGACGCGGTAGCTCATAGGGTTCTCGTTATCGTTAGTCATGAAATTAATCCGATGGTACACCGGATAGCCAACGGAGAAAACCGCGTGAGCTTCCGGTGCTAAGCGGGGTTGCCATGCGACGGATGTGCGGTAAGCTAGGGGCAATCGAACGGCCTGAAACCGGTTCCTCTTTTACCCTTTGCAAGGAGAACACATGAAGCAAATCGTTTATGTCGCCAGCCCGGAGAGCCAGCAGATCCACGTTTGGCAGTTGGACGATGCCGGCGCGCTGGCGCTGCTGCAAACCGTTGACGTGCCGGGCCAGGTGCAGCCGATGACCCTTCATCCGGACAAGACCCACCTGTACGTCGGCGTACGCCCGGCGTTCGGCATCGTCAGCTACCGCATCGAGGCGGACGGCACGCTGCAGCAGGCCGGCATGGCGCCGCTGCCGGGCAGCCCGACCCATATCTCCACCGATTTGCAGGGGCGTTACCTGTTCTCCGCCTCCTACAGCGGCAACTGCGCCAGCATCAGCCCGATCGGCCACGACGGCGTGGTGACGGCGCCTATTCAGCAGATCGACGGCCTGACCGCGCCGCACTCGGCGAACATCGATCCGACCAACCAGCTGGTGCTGGTGCCATGCCTGAAAGAAGACCGCATCCGCCTGTTCAACCTGAGCCTGGCGGGCCAGCTGACGCCGCACGCGCAGGAAGCGGTGGCGACCGCCGCCGGCGCCGGGCCGCGTCATATGGCGTTCCACCACAACGACAAGTTCGCCTACTGCGTCAATGAGCTGGACGGTACGGTGGACGTGCTGGCCATCTCGGAAAACGGCGGCCACTACACCGTGACGCAGACGCTGGACATCATGCCGGCCGACTTCGACGGCACCCGCTGGGCGGCGGACATCCACATCACGCCGAACGGCCGCTTCCTGTACACCAGCGATCGCACCGCCAGCATTCTGACCATCTTCAGCGTTTCCGAAGACGGCGGCACGCTGAGCGTGGTCGGCTATCACCCGACCGAAGCGCAGCCGCGCGGTTTTAACATCGATCACAGCGGCCGCTTCGTGATTTCGTCCGGCCAGAAATCCGGTCACATCGCGGTGCATGAGATTGATCAGCGCAGCGGTGAGCTGACCACGCTGGCGCGTTATCCGGTGGGCAAAGGCCCGATGTGGGTGAGCGTGCTGGCGAAGTAATTCGGCGGTCAGACGAGTATGGAAAAAGCGCGGTTCGGTTGAATCGCGCTTTTTTATTGGCGGGGGATCAGTTGAACGTTACCGTCAGCGTGGCGCTGCCGAGGCTGTGGAAATGGACGTTGAAGCCCACCAGCGCGCCGCTGGATCCCTCATCCACCTCGATATGTTCCACGTCCAGCGCATGCACGGTGAACTGGTAGCGGTGGCTCTCGCCCTCTGGCGGCGCCGCGCCGCCGTAGCCGGCCGAGCCGAAGTCGGTGCGGGTCTGCAGTGCGCCGGCGGGCAGCGGGGCTTTGCCGGAGCCCGCGCCCTGCGGCAGCTCGCGCACGTCGGCGGGAATGTTGGCCACGATCCAGTGCCACCAGCCGGAGCCGGTTGGGGCATCGGGATCGTAAACGGCGATTACGAAGCTCTTGGTGCCGGCCGGCACGCCGTCCCAGGCCAGGTGCGGCGACAGGTTATCGCCGTGGTAGCCCATGCCGTTGAAGACCTGCGCCTGCGGCAGCTTGCCGCCGTCCTGCAGGTCGTTGCTGTACAAACGAAAAGCCATAGTGACTCCCAGTTGTCGGTAAACGCGGACCCTTAAGCTAGATCGTTTCGCCGTGCCAATACAAGTGGGATTGCCATTCGCCAACGGCGGCGCGGATCGGTTACCATGGCTGCATCTTCCTTCCTACAGACCGCCGGATAGCCAAACAACGCCACCATGATCTCACTGAAAAAACGCACGCCGTGGTTCGGCTGGCTGCGCCGTTGGGCCAAAAGCATCAAGCGCGATATTTACGCGCTGTGGCTGGCCGCCCGTGATAAGCGCACCCCGTGGTACGCCAAACTGATCGCGCTGCTGGTGGCCGGCTATGCGATCTCGCCGATCGATCTGATCCCGGACTTCATTCCAGTGCTGGGCTATCTGGATGACGTAATCATCGTGCCGTTGGGCATCATGCTGGCGGTGCGCCTGATCCCCAAGCCGCTGATGGCCGAGCTGCGCGAGAAGGCGCAAAAGCGCGTCGATAACCCCACCGGCCGCATGGCGGCGGCGATGATCATTTTACTTTGGCTGCTGTGTCTGGGATTGCTGGCCCGCTATCTGGACCAGCATTGGTAAGCCATTAACGCGCGGCGGCGGCCACGGCGGCGGTCAGGCGGCTGAGCTGTTCCGCTTCGATGATGTAAGGCGGCATCAGGTAAATCAGCTTGCCGAACGGCCGGATCCACACCCCACGTTCGACGAATCTGTGCTGCAGTTCGGCGACGTCCACCGGTTCACGCATCTCCACCACCCCAATCGCGCCCAGCACCCGCACGTCCGCCACCTTCGGCAGTGCCGCGAGCGGCAGCAGTTCCTGTTTCAGCTGGGCTTCGATGGCGCTCACCTGTGCCTGCCAGCGATTTTCCGCCAGCAGCGCCAGGCTGGCGTCCGCCACCGCGCAGGCCAGCGGGTTGCCCATAAAGGTTGGGCCGTGCATAAAGCAGCCGGCCGCGCCGTTGCTGATGGTCTCCGCCACGTGGCGGGTGGTCAGGGTGGCGGACAGCGTCATGTAGCCGCCGGTCAGCGCCTTGCCCA
This sequence comes from Serratia sp. HMSC15F11, assembly GCF_001808215.1. Lineage (NCBI taxonomy): Bacteria > Pseudomonadati > Pseudomonadota > Gammaproteobacteria > Enterobacterales > Yersiniaceae > Serratia > Serratia sp. HMSC15F11. Next base: position 21,150 of record NZ_KV792439.1, on the reverse strand, counting down.
GGCAGAGAATGTCCGGCACCACCTGCGCGTGCTCGCAGGCGAACAGCTTGCCGGTGCGGCCGAAGCCGGTGGCTATCTCGTCGGCGATCAGCAGCACCTGATGGCGATCGCACAGCTCGCGCACCCGCTTGAGGTAGGCCGGGTGGTAGATACGCATGCCGCCGGCGCCTTGCACCACCGGTTCCAGGATCACCGCCGCCACTTCACCGGCGTGCTGCTCCAGCAGCGCGGCGAACGGCGCGATGTCCTCTTCGCGCCATTCCTCGTCGAAGCGGCACTGCGGCGCGGTGGCGAACAGGTGCGGCGCCAGGTAGCCCTGATAGAGGCTGTGCATCGAGTTGTCCGGATCGCAGACCGACATCGCGCCGAAGGTATCGCCGTGATAGCCGTGGCGCAGCGTCAGGATGCGCTGCCGGCGCTCACCGCGCGCCTGCCAATACTGCAGCGCCATCTTCAGCGACACTTCCACCGCCACCGAACCGGAATCCGCCAGGAACACGCACTGCAGCGCTTCCGGCGTCATCGCCACTAACCGGCGGCACAGCGAGATGGCGGCCGGATGGGTAATACCGCCGAACATCACGTGCGACATCTTCTCCAGCTGCCGGCTGGCGGCCTGATTCAGGCGCGGGTGGTTGTAACCGTGGATCGCCGCCCACCAGGAGGACATACCGTCCACCAGACGCCGGCCGTCCGCCAGCTGCAGCTCGACGCCGCTGGCCGACTCGATCGGGTAACAGGGTAACGGGTGGCTCATGGAGGTGTAGGGGTGCCAGATATGACGTTGGTCAAACGCCAGGTCGGAAGCGGTGACAGACATGCTTGTAAACCAAATTTAATCAAGATTGGTTGACAGTATATCCACAATATTTAAACTGGCGACACTTTTTCGTTTTGGAGACGCCATGATGGCCGATCGCATTCACTGGACAGTAGGGCAAGCCCAGGCCCTGTTTGATAAACCTCTGCTTGAACTGCTGTTCGAAGCGCAAACCGTACACCGCCAGCACTTTGACCCGCGTCAGGTGCAGGTCAGCACGCTGCTGTCGATCAAGACCGGCGCTTGCCCGGAAGACTGCAAATACTGCCCGCAAAGCTCGCGCTACAAGACCGGTCTGGAGTCGGAGCGGTTGATGCAGGTCGAGCAGGTGCTGGAATCGGCGCGCAAGGCCAAGGCGAACGGCTCGACCCGTTTTTGCATGGGCGCGGCGTGGAAGAACCCGCACGAGCGCGATATGCCTTATCTGCAGCAGATGGTGCAGGGCGTGAAAGCGATGGGCATGGAAACTTGCATGACGCTGGGCACGCTTGACGGCACTCAGGCCGAGCGGCTGGCGGAAGCCGGGCTGGATTATTACAACCATAACCTCGATACCTCGCCGGAGTTTTACGGCAGCATCATCACCACCCGCAGCTACCAGGAACGCCTGGATACGCTCGACAAAGTGCGCGACGCCGGCATCAAAGTATGCTCCGGCGGCATCGTCGGGCTGGGTGAAACGGTGCGCGACCGCGCCGGGCTGCTGGTGCAGCTGGCCAACCTGCCGAAGCCGCCGGAGAGCGTGCCGATCAACATGTTGGTGAAGGTAAAAGGCACGCCGCTGGCGGATAACGACGACGTCGATCCGTTTGACTTTATCCGCACCATCGCGGTGGCGCGCATCATGATGCCGTCTTCTTATGTTCGCCTCTCCGCCGGCCGTGAACAGATGAACGAACAAACGCAGGCGATGTGCTTCATGGCTGGCGCCAACTCGATCTTCTACGGCTGCAAACTGCTGACCACGCCGAACCCGGAAGAAGACAAAGACCTGCAGCTGTTCCGCAAGCTGGGGCTGAACCCGCAGCAGACCGCCACCGAACACGGCGACAACCAGCAACAGCAGGCGCTGGCTAAGCAGCTGCTGAACGCCGATACCGCCGAGTTTTACAACGCGGCGCCGTGATGAGCTGGCCACAACGCATCGAGCAGGCGCTGGCAGAGCGGCGCCTGAACGCCGCCTACCGTCGGCGACAGACCACCGAGGGCGGCAACGGCCGCCAGATCCGGCTTGGCGATCGTCTCTACCTGAACTTCTCCGGCAACGACTACCTGGGGCTGAGCCAGGATGCGCGGGTGATCGCCGCCTGGCAGCAGGGCGCGCAGCGTTACGGCGTCGGCAGCGGCGGTTCGGGCCACGTCACCGGCTTTTGCGCAGCGCATCAGGCGCTGGAGGAGCAACTGGCGGCGTGGCTCGGCTATCCGCGCGCGCTGCTGTTCATCTCCGGTTACGCCGCCAACCAGGCGGTGCTGGCGGCGTTGATGCAGAAAGGCGATCGCATTTTAGCCGATCGCCTCAGCCACGCCTCGCTGCTGGAGGCGGCGGCGCAGTCGCCGGCCGAGCTGCGCCGCTTCCAGCACAATCAGCCGCAGGCGCTGGCGGATCTGCTGGCCAAACCCTGTGAAGGGCAGCGGCTGGCGGTGACCGAAGGGGTGTTCAGCATGGACGGCGACGGCGCACCGTTGGTGGAACTGCATCGCTTAACCCGCGCGGCGGGCGCCTGGCTGATGGTGGACGATGCCCACGGCGTCGGCGTGCGCGGCGAGCAAGGCCGCGGCAGCTGCTGGCAGCAGGGCGTGCGCCCTGAACTGCTGGTGGCGACCTTCGGCAAGGCGTTCGGCGTCAGCGGCGCGGCGGTGCTGTGCGATGAGGCGACCGCCGAGTATCTGCTGCAGTTCGCCCGCCATCTGATCTACAGCACCGCGATGCCGCCGGCGCAGGCCTGTGCGCTGCAGGCGGCGCTGGCCTGCATTCGAGAGGGGGATGAACTGCGCGCCCGGCTGCAGGACAACATCTGCCGTTTCCGCCAGGGCGCGGCGCCGCTGGCGCTAACCCTGACGGATTCCGACACCGCCATCCAGCCGCTGCTGGTGGGGGACAATCAACGCGCGCTCGATCTGGCGACCCGCCTGCGCGAGCGCGGGCTGTGGGTGAGCGCCATCCGCCCACCGACGGTGCCGCCGGGCGGCGCGCGGCTGCGCATCACCCTGACGGCGGCGCATCAGCCGCAGGACATCGATCGCCTGCTGGAGGTATTGCATGACGTCAGCCAATGACGCGGTGAACAAACAGGCGGTCGCTTCGGCCTTCAGCCGCGCCGCCGGCAGCTACGACGCCGCCGCCGCGCTGCAGCGAGACGTTGGCGAGCGCTTACTGGGGATGGGGAGTGCCCATCCGGGTGAACGGCTGCTGGATGCCGGCTGCGGCACCGGCTATTTCAGCCGCCTGTGGCGCGAGCGCGGCAAGCAGGTGACCGCGCTCGATCTGGCGCCGGGCATGCTGGACGTCGCCCGCCAACGGCAGGCGGCGCACCATTATCTGCTGGGTGATATCGAACGGGTGCCGCTGCCCGATGCGGCGATGGACATCTGTTTCAGCAGCCTGGTGGTGCAGTGGTGCAGCGATCTGCCCGCCGCGCTGGCGGAGCTGTATCGCGTGACCCGCCCCGGCGGCGCGATCCTGTTTTCCACGCTGTCGGCGGGATCGCTGCAGGAACTGGGGGACGCCTGGCAACAGGTAGACGGCGAGCGCCACGTGAACGCTTTCCTGCCGCTGGCGCAGATCCGCGCCGCCTGTGCTGACTATCGGCACGAGCTGGTCACGGAGCTGCGCACCCTGAACTACCCGGACGTGATGACGCTGATGCGTTCGCTCAAGGGCATCGGGGCCACGCACCTGCATCAGGGGCGCGAGGGCGGCCTGATGTCGCGCGGCCGTCTCGCCGCGCTGCAGGCGGCTTACCCGTGCCGGCAGGGGCAGTTCCCGCTCAGCTATCATCTGGTTTATGGAGTGATTTATCGTGATTAAACGTTGGTTCGTGACCGGCACCGACACCGAAGTCGGAAAAACCGTCGCCAGCAGCGCCTTGCTGCAGGCTGCCAACCGGGCGGGCTACCGCAGCGCCGGTTATAAGCCGGTGGCTTCCGGCAGCGAGATGACCACCGAGGGGCTGCGCAACGGCGACGCGCTGGCGCTGCAGGCCAACAGCGGCGTGGCGCTTCGCTACGACGAAGTGAACCCTTACGTTTTTGCCGAACCGACCTCGCCGCATATCGTCAGCGCCGATGAAGGCCGGCCGATCGAGGCGGCGCGGCTGTCCGACGGCCTGCGCCGGCTGGAGCAGCGCGCCGACTGGGTGCTGGTCGAGGGCGCGGGCGGGTGGTTTACCCCGCTGTCGGCGCAGTACACCTTCGCCGACTGGGTGCAGCAGGAGCAGCTGCCGGTGATCCTGGTGGTGGGCATTAAACTGGGCTGTATCAACCACGCGGTGCTGACGGCGCAGGCGGTACAACAGGCGGGGCTGACGCTGGCCGGTTGGATTGCCAACGACGTGACGCCGCCGGGACGGCGGCATCAGGAATACCTGGCCACGCTGCGCCGTATGCTGCCGGCGCCGCTGCTGGGCGAAATCCCGCATCTGCCGCAGGCCGAGCGGGCGCCGCTGGGGCAGTATCTGGATATCAGCCTGCTATAAACGCTCAATGAGGGGGCTTTCCCCCTCATCCTCCTTCCTGTCTCTCCAGCTCGGTACCGATCAACGCCTCATCCAGCTGCGCCAGCGCGCCGTGCGCCACCGTGCGCCCGCTGTCCAACAGGCAGAAGCGGTCCGCCACCCGGCGCACGAACGGCAGCTGATGCTCCACCAGTAAAATGGTCATGCCCAATTCGCGGTTGAGTCGGCGGATCACGTTGCCGATGTCGGCGGCGATCGAGGGGGGAACGCCCGCCGTCGGTTCGTCGAGGATCAGCAGCGCCGGCTCCTGGGCCAGCGCCCGGCCAATCGCCAGCTGGCGTTGGGCGCCCACGCAAAGATCGCCGGCGCGGCGCGCGCGCATCTGGCGCAAATGGGGAAACAGGCTGTAGATCAGCGGCGGAATGCGGCGAGGGGCGCCGCGCCCGGCCATTTGCGCCACCTGCAGATTCTCCTCCACGCTCAGCTGCGAGAAGAGCTGCCGCCCCTGGGGCACGTGGCTGATGCCCAGCGCAGCGCGGCGCTCCATCGGCTGCAGCAACAGGTTTTGCGGCGGCTGATCCGCCGGCTGCCAGGTCATGCTGCCGCTCACCACCGGCAGATGCCCCATAATGCAGTTGACCAGCGTGGTTTTGCCCACGCCGTTGCGCCCAAGCAGCACGGTGCACTGGCCGCGCGGCAGCTCCAGGTTGATGTCCCACAGGGTGTGGTTCTGCCCGTAAAATTGATTGACCGATCTCAGGCTCAGCATTTGGCATTCTCCTCATAGACGCCCGTTTCACTCGTTGGTGGGGACTGCAAAGGCCGCATGCGCGGCGGATTTCCCGAGTGTGGCAATGTCTGGAACAAAATGCCGCCCGCCTAATGAGCCAGAGCAAGGTCTGCGGTAGACGGAATGACAGTCAATATGTCGTTAAAAACGACGCTTGTGACGACTTGGTGTCGTTCTTGCGCTTTTACGGGCGATAGCGCCGCGGAGATTACGCGTCGCGTCAGGCAGCGCATCATGCTGTCGCACCGCGTTTATACGCAGGAAGATAAAGCAACTCTCAGGCCAGTTTTGCCGCCGGGTGAAAACGGGGATTGTTATCGTCTTGTTAACCACACGTCAGGCCTGACACGCGCTGCCGTGGCGGCCCGAAAATACGCGGGGAACTTAACCCGGACGTTTTTTGCACTCTTGTGGTGCTCTTTGGTCAGGGCATGGTGCAAGGCGTTGCGCCGCCGTCAAGAGCGATCCGCGTGAAAGGGGCCAATGCGATTTTGGCAATGGGGATTTTTAGTATTAATCGGCATAAACAAAGCGATATTTTTATGAAAAAATAACTAAAAAAGGCATTTTGGCGAGTGTAAAGGGCGAAAAGCTTTCTTTCTGTAACTCCCGCCCCGGGCGGGACGGTGAGAGTTATCCACTATTCCTGTGGATAACCTTGTGTATTAGATTTAGAAAAACGCTGTAAAGCGAGAGCCGACGCGGGTTCTGTTCGCTTTGTCCGCATTCTCGTCTTTTTATTAATATCATTAAATATCAGTAATTTAATTAAAATCAAGACGCAAGGGCATTGATCAGGCCTCTATGTATGATTTTTCGACGCCGTGCTAACAATAAGTTAATTCGCGGCAAGTTCTGGGGATAAATCTGTTATTGACAATAAAAATGTCACCGGGCTGTAACGCCACGGTGCAGCGGCGTCGCTGCGGCGTCGATCCCGGCGACGAATCCGCTTGAAGCTGGTTTTATATCCAGTATCATGGGCACTGGCGCAAATCGCCGACACTTTCCATAATTAGGGGCCATGCCCGGCGCAGAGCCGGCTGGCCGCCTGAGCGCGCGCATCTCCACAGGGTAGCCGAGCAATGAGTAAACTTTTCAAACTGCATTCAGAGTTCAAACCGGCCGGCGATCAGCCGGAAGCCATCCGCAAGCTGGAAGAGGGGCTGGAAGACGGCCTGGCGCACCAGACGCTGCTGGGGGTCACCGGTTCGGGCAAGACATTCACCATCGCCAACGTGATAGCCGATCTGAATCGGCCGACCATGGTGCTGGCGCCGAACAAGACGCTGGCGGCGCAGCTGTACGGCGAGATGAAAGAGTTTTTCCCGGAGAATGCGGTGGAATACTTCGTCTCCTACTACGACTACTACCAGCCGGAAGCCTACGTGCCCAGCTCCGACACCTTCATTGAAAAAGACGCTTCGGTGAACGAGCACATCGAGCAGATGCGCCTTTCCGCCACCAAGGCGCTGTTGGAGCGGCGCGACGTGGTGGTGGTGGCGTCGGTGTCGGCGATCTACGGCCTGGGCGATCCGGATCTTTACCTGAAGATGATGCTGCACCTGACCCAGGGCATGATCATCGATCAACGATCCATTTTGCGCCGGCTGGCGGAGCTGCAGTATTCCCGCAACGATCAGGCCTTCCAGCGCGCCACCTTCCGCGTGCGCGGCGAGGTGATCGACATCTACCCCGCGGAGTCGGACGAGCTGGCGCTGCGCGTCGAGCTGTTCGACGACGAAGTGGAGCGGCTGTCGCTGTTCGATCCGCTGACCGGGCAGATCGAGCAGGTGGTGCCGCGTTTTACCATCTACCCGAAATCGCACTATGTGACGCCGCGCGAGCGGATCATGCAGGCGATGGAAGAGATCAAGGTCGATCTGGCGGACCGCCGCAAGGTGCTGCTGGCCAACAACAAGCTGCTGGAAGAGCAGCGCCTGACGCAGCGCACCCAGTTCGATCTGGAGATGATGAACGAGCTGGGTTACTGCTCGGGCATCGAAAACTACTCGCGCTACCTGTCCGGGCGCGCCGAGGGCGAGCCGCCGCCGACGCTGTTCGACTACCTGCCGGCGGACGGCCTGCTGGTGGTCGACGAATCCCACGTCACCATTCCGCAGATCGGCGCGATGTTTAAGGGCGACCGCGCGCGTAAAGAAACGCTAGTGGAATACGGCTTCCGCCTGCCGTCGGCGCTGGACAACCGCCCCTTGCGCTTCGAGGAATTCGAGGCGCTGGCGCCGCAGACCATCTATGTTTCAGCGACGCCGGGCAAATATGAGCTGGAGAAATCCGGCGGCGATCTGATCGATCAGGTGGTGCGGCCGACCGGGCTGCTGGATCCGATCGTGGAGGTGCGGCCGGTCGCCACCCAGGTGGACGATCTGCTCTCCGAGATCCGCAAGCGCGCGGCGATCAACGAGCGCGTGTTGGTGACCACCCTAACCAAACGCATGGCGGAAGACCTGACCGAATACCTGGAAGAGCATGGCGAGCGCGTGCGTTACCTGCACTCGGACATCGATACCGTGGAACGGGTCGAAATCATCCGTGACCTGCGCCTGGGCGAGTTCGACGTGCTGGTGGGCATCAACCTGTTGCGTGAGGGGCTCGACATGCCTGAGGTGTCGCTGGTGGCGATTCTGGACGCCGACAAGGAAGGCTTCCTGCGTTCCGAGCGTTCGCTGATCCAGACCATCGGCCGCGCGGCGCGTAACCTGAACGGCAAGGCGATCCTGTATGGCGATCGCATCACCGATTCGATGGCCAAGGCGATCGGCGAAACCGAGCGGCGCCGCGCCAAGCAGCAGGCCTACAACGAAGCCAACGGCATCGTGCCGCAGGGGCTGAACAAGAAGATCGGCGATATTCTGCAGATCGGCCAGCCGGTCAACCGCGCCAAGAACAAAGGCAAGGGCAAGGCGCTGGACGGCGGCGCGCCGCTTCAGAACCTCACGCCGAAAGCGCTGGATCAGAAAATCCGCGATCTGGAGGCGCAGATGTACACCCACGCGCAAAACCTGGAGTTCGAGCAGGCCGCTGCGCTGCGCGACGAGATCCACCAGCTGCGCGAGCAGTTCATCGCGATTTCCTGACCGTTGGATGGCGCCCGCGCTGCGGGCGTCGAAATTCCTTGTCGGCCGCGCCAAAGCTGTTAAGGTGTGCGGCCCGATCTGACCACGAAGAGTACCGAACATGAGCCAACACCAGTCCAAAGACCCGCTGCACGGCGTGACGCTGGAGCAACTGCTGAATAAACTGGTGGATCACTACGGTTGGTCCGAGCTGGGCACACGCATTCGCATCAACTGCTTCCGCAGCGATCCGAGCATCAAGTCCAGCCTGAAGTTTTTGCGTCGCACGCCCTGGGCGCGCAAAGAGGTGGAAGATCTGTATATCGATATGGTCAGCCATCCCGCCCCAGCCAGCGATAATCCCTGGCTGCGCGGGCGAGACGGTTAAATTCGGTCAGTGGCGGGCGGCCAGCTCCACCAGCGCCCGATCCAGCGCCTGGCGCAGCAGCTGGCGATCGTGGCGATAAGGGATGTCGCTCGCTTCCAGCGGCTGTTGAATCACCCCCCGATCCTGCACTTCACTGGCGTCCACCGCCGGGCCGACGATCAGCGCATCGATCATTCGGCGGCCGATCTTCTCTTCCATCAGCGTCAGCTTATCCTGTAGCGACAGCGCCGCGGCGGCCACGCTCAGCTCGCGGCCTAGGTTGCCGATATAGATCATGCTGGCGCTGCTGCGACGCAGCGCCTGAGTGAGATCGTCCAGCAGCAGCAGCGGCATCAGGCTGGTGAGGAAACTGCCCGGCCCGATCAGGATCACGTCGGCCTGTGCGATGGCGTCCAGCGCTTCGCGCGTGGCGTTGACCGGCGGTGACAGCATCAGCTCCTGCGGCATATGGGTCAGCTGGTCGACATTCACTTCACCGTAAACATGGTTGCCTTCGTGATCGTGCGCCATCAAATCCACCGGCTGCTCCGACATCGGGATCAGCGCCGCGTCCACCTTTAGCAGGCTGCGCACCAGGTTGATCGCTTCCAGCGGGCGCACGCTCAGGTGATCCAGCGCTTTCAGCATCAGGTTACCGAGGTTGTGGCCGGCCAGTTCGCCGTTGCCGCTGAAGCGGTATTCGAACATCGCCGAGGCGACGCTCGGTTCGGTGATCAGCTGGTTGAGACAGTTACGGGTATCGCCCCAGGCAATGCCGCCTTCCGAACGGCGGATACGGCCGGTGGAACCGCCGTTGTCGGTGGTGGTGACGATGCCGGTCAGGCGGGAGCCTAAGGACGACAGGGCCGACATCACGCGGCCCAGGCCGTGTCCGCCGCCTAACGCCACCACGCGGTCGAGATCGGCCAGGGTACGATTACGCATAAATTTCCTTACAAAGGGGCTGAACTGCCCGCATAAGGTAGCGGATCCGGCATAAAAACGCGATAAGAGTGTCATTTGCGTGATTCCGGTCAATTCGTCCGCCCAAGTGATGTTTATCATGGTTTACCAGAATACGCGGCGTCTAAAAACGCTGTATAGACAATTATATAGCGAATTTACGCGTTGGCTATCGTTGCCGATTAGCGCTAGAATTCTGCTGAAAACCACGGTTTCGTTCCGGCTACTCAAGGTAGCGGGAAGAGAAATCAAACTCCTAGCCCCTGCGCCTACGTTGTTCATCCGGAACGATATGGCGCCTGGGCCGTGGCGAAGTCAGCCACCAGGGTGCAGAGGGGAAACGCTCGCATCTCCCGACTTTGGAAAGGTGTTATGGTGCCGCAACTCATTGATGCTTATGAGCGCAAGTTCTATTACCTGCGCTTGTCGATCACCGACGTGTGCAACTTTCGTTGCACCTATTGTCTGCCCGACGGCTACAAGCCGAGCGGCAGCCCGAAAAGCTTCCTGTCGCTGGATGAAATCCGCCGCGTCAGCCGCGCGTTCGCCGAACTGGGCACCGAAAAGGTGCGCCTGACCGGCGGCGAGCCTTCGCTGCGCCGCGATTTTACCGAGATCATCGCCGCCGTGCGGGAAAACCCGGCCATCCGTACCCTAGCGGTCACCACCAACGGCTACCGTCTGGCGCGCGACGTCGCCGCCTGGCGTGACGCCGGTCTGACGGCGATTAACGTCAGCGTTGACAGCCTGGATCCCCGCCAGTTTCACGCCATCACCGGTCAGGACAAGTTCCGCCAGGTGATGGACGGCATCGACGCCGCCTTCAGCGCCGGTTTCAGCAAGGTTAAGGTCAACGCGGTGCTGATGCGCGACGTTAACCACCAGCAGCTCGGCGCCTTTCTCGCCTGGATCAAAGACCGGCCGATCCAGCTGCGTTTTATCGAACTGATGGAAACCGGCGAGGGCGGCGAGCTGTTTCGCAAACACCACGTTTCCGGCGAAGTGATTCGCCGGCAGCTGGAGCTGCAGGGCTGGCAGCGCCAGGCGCGCGGCCGCAGCGACGGCCCGGCGCAGGTGTTCAGCCACCCGGACTACCAGGGTGAGGTGGGTCTTATCATGCCTTATGAAAAAGACTTCTGCGCCAGCTGCAACCGGCTGCGCGTTTCTTCCATCGGCAATCTGCACCTGTGCCTGTTCGGTGAGCAGGGGGTGCCCCTGCGCGATCTGCTGGCGGACGACGGCCAGCTCGACGCGCTGAAAGCGCGCATCCAGAGCGGGCTGCTGAGCAAGAAGCAGACCCATTTCCTGCATCAGGGTAACAGCGGGATCACCCAGAACCTGTCGTTTATCGGCGGCTGACAGCCAATAGGAGCCTATTGAACCATGAGCCATGCGAGCAGCGAGTTTATTCCGGCGCATATCGCCATCCTGACCGTGTCCGACAGTCGCGGCGCGGCGGAAGACACTTCCGGCCAATATCTGCAGGAAGCGGCGCAGGAAGCCGGCCATCAGGTGGTGGATCGCGCCATCGTCAAAGATGACATTTACCAGATCCGCGCGCGGGTTTCCGCCTGGATCGCCGATGACAACGTGCAGGCGGTGTTGATCACCGGCGGCACCGGTTTTACCGCCCGCGACAACACGCCGGAAGCGCTGCTGCCGCTGTTCGACAGAGAGGTGGAAGGGTTCGGCGAACTGTTCCGCATGGTGTCGTACGAAGAGATCGGCACCGCGACGATCCAGTCGCGCGCGCTGGCCGGCCTGGCCAACCGCACGGTGATCTTCGCCATGCCGGGCTCCACCCGCGCCTGCCGCACCGCCTGGGAGCGGATTATCGAAGAGCAGTTGGACGCGCGTCATCGCCCGTGCAACTTCCAGCCCCATTTGAAGAAGCCCTGAGTCATGACACAGCTAACCCACATTAACGCCGCCGGCGAAGCCCATATGGTTGACGTGTCCGCCAAGGCCGACACGGTGCGCGAGGCGCGCGCCGAAGCCTTCGTCGAGATGCTGCCCGCCACGCTGGCGATGATCGTCGACGGCAGCCATCACAAGGGCGATGTGTTCGCCACGGCGCGCATCGCCGGCATTCAGGCGGCCAAACGTACCTGGGAGCTGATCCCGCTGTGCCACCCGCTGATGCTGAGCAAGGTCGAAGTGCAGCTGGAGGCGCAAACGCAGCACAGCCGGGTGCGCATCGAAACCTGCTGCCGGCTGACCGGCAAAACCGGCGTCGAGATGGAGGCGCTGACCGCCGCCTCGGTGGCGGCATTGACCATCTATGACATGTGCAAAGCGGTACAGAAAGACATGGTGATCGGCCCGGTGCGCCTGCTGGCGAAAAGCGGCGGCAAATCCGGCGATTTTAAGGTGAACGTATGATCGATATTCTTTTCTTCGCGCAGGTGCGCGAACTGGTGGGCACCGGCGGCCTGTCGATGCCGGCGGATTACCCGACCGTCGAGGCGCTGCGCCAGGCGCTGTGTGCGCGCGGCGATCGCTGGGCGCTGGCGCTGGAGTCCGGCAAGCTGTTGGCGGCGGTCAATCAGTCGCTGGTGGCGGCGGACCATCCGCTGCGCGCCGGCGATGAAGTGGCCTTCTTCCCGCCGGTCACCGGGGGATAAGCATGGAAAATACCCGCATTCGCGTGGGCGAGGCGCCGTTCAACGTCGGCGACGAGTACCAGTGGCTGGCGCAGTGCGACGCCGATGGCGCGGTGGTGACCTTCACCGGCAAGGTGCGCAATCATAATCTGGGTGACGACGTCAGCGCGCTGACGCTGGAACACTACCCCGGCATGACCGAGAAGGCGCTGGCGGAGATCGTGGCCGAGGCGCGCAGCCGTTGGCCGCTGCAGCGGGTGACGGTGATCCACCGCGTCGGTGCTCTGTATCCCGGCGACGAGATCGTGTTCGTCGGCGTGACCGGCGCGCACCGCAGCATGGCGTTCGCCGCCAGCGAGTTCATCATGGACTACCTGAAGACCCGCGCGCCGTTCTGGAAGCGCGAAGCCACCGGCCAGGGCGATCGTTGGGTAGACGCCCGCGACAGCGATCGCGAGGCCGCGCAGCGCTGGCACGACGCGGCTAAATAACGCGTCAACAGCGGAAACAAATCAAGACCTTTGCCGCTTTCGCCCGGCATATTCTGTGGTACGCTTATAGCAGGCGAAGCCCCGTTCGCGGGGCTTCGGAATCTTGTTTACAACGCAAAAGGTAACCGTCATGGACCGATATCCACGCTCTAATGGTTCAATCGTCGAACGTGCCAACAGCGGCATTCAGGCCTACATGGCGCAGGTTTACGGCTGGATGACCTGCGGTCTGCTGCTGACGGCGTTCGTTTCCTGGTATGCGGCCAACACGCCCGCGATCCTCAACTTCATCTTCTCCAGCCAGATCACCTTCTTTGGCCTGATCATCGCCCAACTGGCACTGGTGTTCGTGATTTCCGGCATGGTCAACCGCCTGAGCGGCGCGGTGGCCACTTCGCTGTTCATGCTGTACTCGGCGCTGACCGGGCTGACGCTGTCGAGCATCTTCATCGCCTACACCTACAGCTCGATCGCCAGCACCTTCGTGGTCACCGCCGGCATGTTCGGCGCCATGAGCCTGTACGGTTACACCACCAAGCGCGATCTGAGCGGCTTCGGCAGCATGCTGTTCATGGCGCTGATCGGCATCGTGCTGGCCTCGCTGGTGAACATCTGGCTGAAAAGCACCGCGCTGATGTGGGCGATTACCTACATCGGAGTGGTGGTGTTCGTCGGCCTGACCGCGTACGACACGCAAAAACTCAAGGCGATGGGCGAGCAGCTGAACGCTGATGATAAAGACAGCTTCCGCAAGTACGCCATCGTCGGCGCGCTGACGCTGTATCTCGATTTCATCAACCTGTTCCTGATGTTGCTGCGTATCTTCGGCAACCGTCGCTAAATCCGTGGCCTTTCAAGCAGTAGCTTGAAATCCACAGGACTGACCAGGCTCTGCATGTGACATGCAGAGCCTTTTTTATGCGATTTTGCGGCGGAACAGCGCGTAGGCGGCGCTGCCGGTGGTGGCGGTGATCACCAGCAGCGGCCACAGGCTGTGCCAGATGATGTCGAAGCTGGCGTCCTTCAGGTAGATCTGCTTGGTGATGTCGGTGAAGTGGCGTATCGGGTTGACCCAGGTCAGATCCTGCAACCACACCGGCATATTCTCCACCGGCGAGACGTAACCCGAGAGCAGTATCGCCGGCATCATGAACACGAACACGCCGATGAACGCCTGCTGCTGAGTGGCGCACAGCGACGAGATCAGCAGGCCGAAACCGACCAGTGACAGCCCGTAGATCAGCATGGTGGCATAGAACAGCAGCAGCGATCCGGCAAACGGGATCTGGTACAGGAAGATGCCGATCAGCAGCACGATGCTGGCCTGGAAGCTGGCGACGATCAGTGCCGGCACCGCCTTGCCGATAAAGATCTGCCAGGTGGTGAGCGGCGAGACCAGCAGCTGTTCCAGCGTGCCCTGTTCGCGTTCGCGCGCCACCGACAGCGAGGTGACGATCAGCACGCCAATGGTGGTGATCATGGCGATCAGCGACGGCACCACGAACCATTTGTAGTCCAGATTCGGGTTATACCAGTTGCGCACCACCAGCTCGCTGTTGTTGGGTTTGGCGCGGTTGCCGAGCAGCTCGTTCTGATATTCCTGCACGATCTGCTGCACGTAGTTGGCGGCGATCTGTGCGCTGTTGGAGTTGCGCCCGTCGAGCAGCAGCTGCAGCGGCGCGGTGTTGCCGGCGGCGATATCGCGCGAGAACTGCGCCGGGAAGCGGATCAGCAGCAGCGCCCGCTGGTTATCGATGGTGGTCTTTATTTCCTGCGGGCTGCGCAGCAGCAGCACGTGTTGAAAGGCCTTGACCTTGGCGAAGCGCTGGGTCAACTCCACTGAGGCTTGGCCGCTGTCCTCGCTGTAGACCGCGATGGTGGCGTTGGTGACTTCCAGCGTCGAGGCGAACGGGAACAGCAGCACCTGCAGGATCACCGGCATGATTAAAATGGCGCGGGTTTGCGGATCGCGCAGCAGCGCCTGCATTTCCTTGATGATAAGCGTCAACAGACGATGAAACATCGCTCTTTCTCCTCAATCCAGCCGGCGCTGGGTTTTCCAGGCCGTCAGGCCGATGAACACCACGGCGGAAGCGATCAGGAACAGCAGATTGATCAGCAGCACGGTGCCGACGTTGCCCGCCAGGAACAGCGTTTGCAGCGTGCTGACGAAGTAGCGCGCCGGAATGATGTAGGTCACCGCGCGCACGATGGCCGGCATGCTGTCGATCTGGAAAATAAAGCCGGACAGCATGATCGAAGGCAGGAAGGCGGCGTTCAGCGCCACCATCGCCGCATTGAACTGATTGCGGGTGAGGGTGGAGATCAGCAGGCCCATGCCGAGGGTGCTGGCGAGGAACAGGCTGCTGATCAGCAACAGGATCGGCAGGGAGCCGCGATAGGGCACGCCGAGCACCCACACCGCCACCGCCATGCACAGCGCCATGGCGGCCATGCCGAGGAAGTAATAAGGGATCAGCTTGGAAAGCAGCAGCTCGCTGCGCGTCACCTGGGTGGACAGCAGGGCCTCCATGGTGCCGCGCTCCCATTCGCGGGCGATCACCAGCGAGGTGAGAATGGCGCCGATCACCGTCATGATGATGGTGATGGCGCCGGGAATGATGTAGTGCCGGCTGATGGCCGCCGGGTTGAACCAGTAGCGCATCTGTACGTCAATCAGCGGTTTGTCGCTGTTCCCCCGATCGGTGGCGCGCTGCTGCTGCCAAATTTGCCATACGCCCTGGGCATAGCCCTGCACGAAGTTGGCGGTGTTCGGCTCGCTGCCGTCGGTGATGATCTGGATAGGGGCGCTGTCGTGCGGGCGCGCCATGCGCTGGTCGAAATCCACCGGGATCACCACCAGGCCGCGGATCGTGCCGGCCTGCATCTGCTGGATCAGCTGTTGGCGGTTGTCGCTGATGGTTGGTTCGATATAGGGCGAGCCGGCGAACGCCTGGGCCAGATCGCGCGCGTCTTCGCTCTGCTGCTCCATCAGAATGCCCAGATGCAGCTTGCTGGAGTCCAGGTTGATGCCGTAGCCGAAGATAAACAGCAGCATCAGCGGGATGACGAAGGCGATCAGGCCGCTGCTGGGATCGCGCAGTATTTGCCGCGTTTCCTTCAGGCACAGCGCGCGCAGCCGGCGCCAGGAGAAGCCGCCGTCGTCGATTGGGGTTCGGTTATCGCTCACCGTGATTCCTCCTCATCGTAACCCTGCACCAGCTCGATAAACGCCTGCTCCATCGAGGGGTTGGGATTGTCGTCGCGCGCCACCTGCTGTTTGAGATCGTCCGGCGTGCCGGCGGCGATGATCTTGCCGCGGTACACCAGGCCGATGCGGTCGCAGTACTCCGCTTCGTCCATAAAGTGGGTGGTCACCATCACCGTGACGCCCTTGTCGACCATGCCGTTGATGTGCAACCAGAACTCGCGCCGCGTCAGCGGATCGACGCCGGAAGTCGGTTCGTCGAGGAACAGGATATCCGGTTCGTGCATCAGCGCGCAGGCCAGCGCCAGGCGCTGTTTGAAGCCGAGCGGCAGCGCGTCCGGCGTCTGATCGAGGATCGGCGCGAAGTTGAAGGCGCGCGACATCTCGTCGATTTTGTCGCGCTGCGCCTTGCCGCTCAGGCCGTAGACGCCGGAGAAGAACTTCAGGTTCTGCGCCACCGTCAGGTTGCCGTACAGCGAGAATTTTTGCGCCATGTAGCCGAGGCGCTGGCGCGCCTGGCCGGAGCTGGTCTTGAGATCCATCCCCAGCACCAGCGCCTTACCGCTGGAGGGGATCAGCAGGCCGCACATCATTTTAAAGGTGGTGGACTTGCCGGCGCCGTTCGGTCCGAGCAGGCCGAAAATTTCGCCGCGCCGCACCTGAAAATCAACGTGATCGGTAGCGGCGAAGTCGCCGAATTTTTTGGTCAGCTGCACCGCTTCGATCACCGTTTCACCGCTTTCGCCGTTGACGGTCGGCATGATCTCCGCCAGCGCCGAGCGGTGGTTGGGGCCGCCGCCGAGCAGATCGATAAACGCATCCTCGAAGCGCGGATCCGCTTCGTCCAGTTCGGCGTCCGGCAGGTCCAGCGCCTGCAACAGCTGCCAGTGAGCTTCGCCTTCCTTCAGGATCAGGCGCAGATACTTGCCCTGGATCACCCCGTCGGTGACCGCCGGCAGGCAGATCGCCCGCTGCAGCAGCGATCGATGGCTGCCGGGGGGCGCGGCGATCAACACCGTGCGCCCGGCCATACGGCGGGTCAGCTCCTGCGGCGCGCCGCTGAACAGCAGCTCGCCCTCGTTGAGCAGCAGCACTTCGCGGCACTGTTCGGCCTCATCGAGATAAGACGTGCTCCACAGGATCAGCATGCCGTCGTTGGCCAGCTCGTGCACCATGCGCCACAGCTCGCGGCGCGAGATAGGATCGACGCCGACGCCCGGCTCATCCAGCAACAGCACCTGAGGTTCGCCCACCAGCGTGCAGGCCAGGCCGAGTTTCTGCTTCATACCGCCGGACAGCTTGCCCGCCAGGCGCTCGGTAAAGCGGGTCAGATCGGTGAATTTCAACAGCCGCTCGAAGGTCTGGCGGCGAAGATCGCCGGTGACGCCGCGCAGATCGGCGTACAGCGTCAGGTTCTCCATCACCGTCAGATCCTCATACAGCCCGAACTTCTGCGGCATGTAGCCGAGGATCGCGTGCAGTTGACGATCCTGCGCGATCGGATCCAGCCCGGCGACCCGCAGTTTGCCGCTGCTGGGCTGCAGCAGC
Organism: Serratia sp. HMSC15F11; assembly: GCF_001808215.1. Taxonomy (NCBI): domain Bacteria; kingdom Pseudomonadati; phylum Pseudomonadota; class Gammaproteobacteria; order Enterobacterales; family Yersiniaceae; genus Serratia; species Serratia sp. HMSC15F11. The sequence continues at coordinate 3,609 of NZ_KV792439.1, read as the reverse complement.
CCGGCCAGCATGCGCAGCAGGGTGGTTTTGCCGGCGCCGTCCGGGCCGACCAGCCCGATCACCGCGCCGCTGCGTAGGGTGGTGGTCAGGCTGGCGACCGCCGGTTTCTCAAGCGACGGGAAGCGCTTCTCCAGCCCTTCCAGCTCAATGGTGTGCGCCTGTTCCATGGCCGGCCTCAGGGTTTGGCGAAGCGCAGGGTGACCGGCATGCCCTGGCGCAGCGCGTCGTCGGCGTCGGTGACGATCACCCGCAGGCGGTACACCAGATCGGTGCGCAGATCCGGCGTTTCAACGCTTTTCGGCGTGAATTCTGCGGTCGGCGAGACGAAACCGATCTTACCGTGGTAAGGCTTGTCGGGACGGCCGTCGGTGTAGATCTCCAGTTCGGTGCCGGGCACCGCCTGGTTCAGGCTGGTTTCGTTGACGTAGGCGCGCACCCACACCGGCCGGGTCAGCGACAGGGTGAAGACCGTGCCGCCGGCGCCGAGCATGGTGCCCGGCTCCACCGCGCGGGTCAGCACCGTGCCGGCGGAAGGGGAGACCAGCGTGGCGTCTTGCAGGTTCAACTGCGCCTGTGCCAGCGCCGCCTCGCTCTGCGCCACGTCGGCCTTGGCCTGTTCGATTTCTTGCGGGCGGTTGCCGCTGAGGTATTGCGACAGCTTGTCTTTCGCCGCCTGCAGGTTGGCCTGAGCCTGATTGCGGGCGGTGCGCGCATCCTCCAGCGCGTCGGCGGAGGTGGCGTTTTTCGCCCACAGCCCCTGCTGGCGTTTCAGGAAGCTGTCGGCGTAGGCGAAGGCGGACTGGCGCTGCGCCATTTCCGACCGTACCTGGGCGATCTCTTCGCTGCGGTAACCGGCCTGCAGCAGCGACAGCTTGGCGTGCGCGCTGCCGACGTTGGCTTCGGCCTGCTGCAGCGCGTTGCGGTAGGGCGCGTCGTCCAGTTTGCCGAGCAGCTGGCCCGGCTGAACGGCATCGCCTTCATCCACCGTCAGCGACGCCAGGCGGCCATCGACACGAAAGCCGAGGTTCACCGTGCGGATGTCGACGTTGCCGTACAGCGTCAGCGGCTTATCCTGCTGTTGTTGGTAATGCCATACCCCGTAAGCGGCGGCCGCGATCAGCAGAATTAACAACACGATCAAGGCACTGCATTTTTTGTTCATAACACTCCCTGCCTGAATTTACGCGCCGTGACGTTGGCGCAGCCCGGTAACCAGAATCTCAATATGTTCGCTCAGCACGGCGCCGATCTGCGCCGCTTCGTCCTCGCCAATCTCTTGCCAGCCGGCCTGGCGGCGGATGGTTTCGCGCGCCACGCGAAACGACAGCACCTCGCCGATCAGCGCATGGGTATGCAGCACGAGGCGGATCGCCTGGTCGTCGATGCCGGTCGCGGCCGCCAGCAGGCGGCACAGCCGTGCGTGCATCGGCGCGATCACCTGGCTGTGGATCAGCGGGTAGGCCTCGGTCGGGGCGAGCTGTTCGCGCGACATGATTTTGCTCAGGTTCAGCGTGTGCGGCTGGGTCATCAGTTCGCTGAAGGCCAGCAGGCCACGCTGCAGCAAACGCAGCGCCGCGTCGGGTGAGCGCTGCGCGGCGGACTGTTGCCAGAAGCGATCGACCTCGTCGGCCAGCGGGGCGAACGCCTGCTGGATGAAATCGGCGAGCGACTGCGCCACGGCCAGGTACAGCCCCTCTTTGGAGCTGAAGTAATAGGTGATGGCGGCGATATTCTGGCCGGCCCGTTGGGCGATGTCGCGGGTGGTGGCGCCCTGCAGGCCGCATTCGCCGAACAGTTCGGTCGCCGCGGCGAGCAGCTGCCGGCGCGTTTGCTCGCCGCGCGCTCGGCCGGCGGCCTGATGAGGGACGGAAGCTGGCATGGGTCACGCTCGAAGTTAATCAATCATATGATTAACTTTATGCCAGATTGTTTAAAACGCAACCGCTAATCACAATGAGTTATGTGATCGGCTTCAGACAATGCTGAATTTACGGCAGATTGTGCTCTGGGTACGTAAAAGTGCTTTTTATTGCGCGACTTCTGTTACAATCGCCGCCTGGTGCACTGCAGTTTGTGCCAATCCCTCGTGGTCATGCTTAATGCCCCGTCTGATCATCCTCCCAGGAAACTGCACCGAACACCGTTAGGTTAGGGGGGATCTGGAGTTTTTCTCTTTATGTCATTTGAAACCCTCGGCTTAAGTGCTGAAATTGTGCGCGCTGTTGAAGAACAGGGCTATCGCGAACCGACGCCGATTCAGCGTCAGGCTATCCCTGTCGTGCTGGAAGGTCGTGACCTGATGGCCAGCGCCCAGACCGGCACCGGTAAAACCGCCGGTTTTACCCTGCCGCTGTTGCAGCTGCTGAGCAAGCATGACCATCCGGTCAAGGGCCGTCGCCCGGTGCGCGCGCTGATCCTGACGCCAACCCGTGAGCTGGCGGCGCAGATTGGCGAAAACGTCGATGCCTACAGCAAACACCTGCGCCTGCGTTCGCTGGTGGTGTTCGGCGGCGTGAGCATCAACCCGCAGATGATGAAGCTGCGGGGCGGCGTCGATATCCTGGTGGCAACGCCGGGCCGTCTGCTGGATCTGGAACATCAGAACGCGGTTGACCTGTCCAAAATCGAAATTCTGGTGCTGGACGAAGCGGACCGCATGCTGGACATGGGCTTTATCCACGACATCCGCCGCGTGCTGGCCAAGTTGCCGGCCAAGCGTCAGAACCTGCTGTTCTCCGCGACCTTCTCCGACGACATCAAGGCGCTGGCCAACAAGCTGCTGCACAACCCGGCTTCGGTAGAAGTGGCGCGCCGCAACACCGCGTCTGAGCAGATCGAGCAGAGCGTGCACTTCGTCGATAAGAAGCGTAAGCGGGAACTGCTGTCGCAGATGATCGGCGAAGGCGACTGGAAGCAGGTGCTGGTGTTTACCCGCACCAAGCACGGCGCCAACCACCTGGCGGAGCAGCTGAACAAAGACGGCATCACCGCAGCGGCGATCCACGGCAACAAGAGCCAGGGCGCCCGTACCCGTGCGCTGGCCGACTTCAAAGACGGCCGCATCCGCGTGCTGGTGGCGACCGACATCGCGGCGCGCGGTCTGGATATCGACCAGCTGCCGCACGTGGTGAACTACGAGCTGCCTAACGTGCCGGAAGACTACGTGCACCGCATCGGCCGTACCGGCCGCGCGGAGCGCACCGGCGAAGCTATCTCGCTGGTGTGCGTGGATGAGCACAAGCTGCTGCGCGACATCGAGCGTCTGCTGAAGCGTGAAATTCCGCGCATTGCGCTGCCGGGCTACGATCCGGATCCGACCATCAAGGCCGAGCCGATCATCAACGGCCGCCAGGGGGGCGGGCGCGGCAACGGCGGTGGCCAGCGTTCCGGTAACGGCGGCGGTCAGCGCAGCGGCAACGCGAACGGCGGCCAGCGTGAAAACCGCGGCAACGGCAACGGTAACGCCCGCCCGCAGGGTGATGGCCAGCGCCGTTCCGGCGCACCGGCTTCGCGCCGCCCACGCAACCGCAAACCGGCTGAATAAGCCTGATTGCTCAAAGAGTAAGCCGCCGATACGGGCGGCTTTTTTTTGGTTCATCGCGCTTTACC
>NZ_KV792438.1:0-830 GCF_001808215.1 Serratia sp. HMSC15F11 | reverse complement strand
AACTAACTAAACTATTTATAGGAATGCAAAATGCTAAAATATATTTCTGCCGATTGTGGTAGTGGGAAAACTCATGCTCTAATTTCAATTGCACAGCGTTCGAATGATAAATTTATTATCGTTCAAAGTACTTTACAGTTGATCGAACAAACTACAAAAGAACTAGGTTCTATTGCCACGGCGATTACATCATCGAATCACAGTAATGTAATAAATGATACGATTGAATTTCTAATGAAGCCTACTCACAGAGTACTAGTACTTTCTGAGAAAGCATTTCTTGGAATTAGTGACCTATCGATACTAAGAGACTGGAAGATATTTCTTGATGACGTTGTGAACTTCCATGCATACAACGTTATCAACACAGAGAAAAAATATGAAGTTGAGAATGAACTTTTTCGTGACTTTGAAGAGGTATCAGAGCAGTACTTGACAGCTAAGCCAGTACTTGAATTCAGCGATGATCTACTAAAGCAAATGTCAAACTCATTTGAATTTGTTGGAACCTATGATCATTTCGTAATGAATAGTAGTTTCTTCAACAAAATTGGAAAAGCCGGTAATATTGATGTGTACTCAAATGATTGCAAGCAACTTACAACCTTAGCTTGGGTGAACATCTCCAAGTACAAGGATCTCGATGTTACTTTCATGTCGAATTTGTTCGAGGAAACTCTAATCTACAAAGGCAACAAAGAACTATTCGAGAAAGTTGATTTTGAGGGCTTACGCGAGCGTGTGAAGCCAGTACGGGAACGTTTGAAGGTTTACTACTTCTCAGAGAATCAACGTCTCACAAAGTCGTTCAGGGACACTCACGGCGATAA
>NZ_KV792437.1:0-1484 GCF_001808215.1 Serratia sp. HMSC15F11 | reverse complement strand
AGAAATGACCTGCTTATTCGCACCTTCCCTAACTTTGCAACAGTGCCACAATTCTGTTGGCCGGGAATGGTGATGTCGCATCATCCCGGTTCTTTTATGATTTGAGTTGTGCTCCGGATCAAATTTATTGCCCGTAGTGCGTGTTATAAGCATGGAAAGGTTACATTTCTAAAAATTATAACGCTGACCTGGGGACCGGGAATATGTATTCATTTATCGCACGCCAGCCTATTTTTGACACAAAAATGCAGACCGTCGCTTATGAGCTGCTTTTCAGGGACGGAATGAACAATGCCTTTCCCGATGTTTCACCAGAATACGCCACGTCCAGAATGATTTCTGACCAGTTTTTATGCATCCCTGTTCCCCGTATAGCCAACAATCACAGTTCTTTTATTAATGTGCCGCACCAGATGATCATTAACGGACTGGGCAATACGCTGCCGAATAAAAAAGTGGTCATCGAAATTCTGGAAAATGCAGTCCCGGATGATGCGCTTTTCTGTGCCGTAAAGGATATGCACGACAGGGGTTACCAGCTTGCGCTCGATGATTTCACGATGGATGATGAATGGGACCGCTTTATGCAGTATATTTCTGTCATCAAATTTGATGTCAGAGACAATGACTATGAAGATATCCGGCAATATATCCACAGAAAAAGTCAGCTTCTGCAGGGCATAAAATTCCTTGCTGAAAAAGTGGAAACAAGGGACGAGTTTGAGCTTTACAGCCGGGCGGGTTTCGCGCTTTTCCAGGGATTTTTCTTCAGTCGCCCGGAAATCCTCAGAAATAAATGCCTTTCCCAGAACCCCCTGCCACTCTCCAGGCTGATGATGGAGGTGAACAGGGAAAACCCGGACTTTGCCGCGGTCGAACGTCTGCTTAAAACCGATCTGACGCTGTCATATAAAATCATGCGCTACGTCAGAAACATGCTGTTTAAATCACATGGCATAATTCAGGCGGACAATCTTACCCTGAAAGAAATGCTGATGTATCTGGGGGGCAAAGAACTCCGGCGGTTTGTTGCGGTGGCCGCCCTTTCAAATATGGGGCGTTCCGGCATCAGTGAACTTTATCATCTGAGCATGGTTCGCGGAAAATTCTGCGAATTAATTGCCGGAAAAATAAATAATGTTTCATTATCCTATAACGCATTTATATGCGGTCTGTTTTCATTGCTGGATGTCATTCTTGAACTCCCCATGGACGATTTAATTAAACAGATTTCAATCCCGCAAAACGTAACTGCCGCGCTTTGTGAACATAAAGGTGAACTTTTTGACATACTGACCCTGTCGTTATGTTATGAGAAACTTAACTGGGAGGAAACCGCGAAAATATGTAATACCCTCAATATCAGCGAGTTCACTGTTATAGAAACCATGCAGGCCGCAACAAAATGGGCGGACGAGCTCGCCGTCTGTTAAGGATATTTATCACAAGACAGGTAATGACTCCAACTTATTGATAGTGTTTTA
>NZ_KV792436.1:0-781 GCF_001808215.1 Serratia sp. HMSC15F11 | reverse complement strand
CGAGGTTACCGACTGCGGCCTGAGTTTTTTAAGTGACGTAAAATCGTGTTGAGGCCAACGCCCATAATGCGGGCGGTTGCCCGGCATCCAACACCATTCATGGCCATATCAATGATTTTCTGGTGCGTACCGGGTTGAGAAGCGGTGTAAGTGAACTGCAGTTGCCATGTTTTACGGCAGTGAGAGCAGAGATAGCGCTGATGTCCGGCAGTGCTTTTGCCGTTACGCACCACCCCGTCAGTAGCTGAACAGGAGGGACAGCTGATAGAAACAGAAGCCACTGGAGCACCTCAAAAACACCATCATACACTAAATCAGTAAGTTGGCAGCATCACCCATTTTTGTGCATTACGTCGCATGTATATTCCTCGTTAAAATACAGTCGGGGCTGAATAAAGGTGAGGCTCGCAATGCCCTTGCGCGAGCGGTCTTTATGCATCGGCTGGGTGAAATCAGAGATCGGGGGCTGGAGAATCAGAGCTATCGAGCCAGCGGTCTGACGTTGCTGACTGCGGCGATCTCACTGTGGAATACGGTATATATAGAAAGAGCGATAGATTCTTTGAGACGAAAAGGGATCCCGATTAATGAGCAACTGATTACCCATCTGTCACCACTGGGATGGGAACATATCAACCTGAGCGGGGATTACGTCTGGAGAACGAACCTCAAACTGGGACAGGGTAAATACCGCGCATTACGCTCAGTGAATAGTAATATGTACAAAAAACAGGCTTAGCGTAGGATAATTAATGAGATGGTCACTCCCTCCTTCCCGGTA
>NZ_KV792435.1:0-816 GCF_001808215.1 Serratia sp. HMSC15F11 | reverse complement strand
GGAAGGTGCGAACAAGTTCCTGATATGAGATCATCATATTCATCCGGAGCGCATCCCAGAGGGACATCATGAGCCATCAACTCACCTTCGCCGATAGTGAATTCAGCACTAAGCGCCGTCAGACCCGAAAAGAGATTTTCCTCTCCCGCATGGAGCAGATTCTGCCATGGCAGAATATGACCGCTGTCATCGAGCCGTTTTATCCCAAGGCGGGCAATGGCCGACGGCCCTATCCGCTGGAGACCATGCTGCGTATTCACTGCATGCAGCATTGGTACAACCTGAGCGACGGTGCCATGGAAGATGCCCTGTACGAAATCGCCTCCATGCGCCTGTTTGCCCGATTATCCCTGGATAGCGCCCTGCCGGATCGCACCACCATCATGAATTTCCGCCACCTGCTCGAGCAGCATCAACTGGCCCGTCAATTGTTCAAGACCATCAATCGCTGGCTGGCCGAAGCAGGCGTCATGATGACCCAAGGCACTTTGGTGGATGCCACCATCATTGAGGCACCCAGCTCTACCAAGAACAAAGAGCAGCAACGCGATCCGGAGATGCATCAGACCAAGAAAGGCAATCAGTGGCACTTTGGCATGAAGGCCCACATTGGTGTCGATGCCAAGAGTGGCCTGACCCACAGCCTAGTCACCACCGCGGCCAACGAGCATGACCTCAATCAGCTGGGTAATCTGCTTCATGGAGAGGAGCAATTTGTCTCAGCCGATGCCGGCTACCAAGGAGCGCCACAGCGCGAGGAGCTGGCCGAGGTGGATGTGGACTGGCTGATCGCCGAGCGTCCCGGCAGGGTAAAAA
>NZ_KV792434.1:0-62365 GCF_001808215.1 Serratia sp. HMSC15F11 | reverse complement strand
TTGTCTGATAAATTGTTAAAGAGCAGTGCCGATAAACTCATCGGCGCGGGCTGCGCATATTACGCTTTTCACCCGGAGAGTCAAGCGTTTATTTCGCTTTCCTCTCGCTGACCCGGCGGCTTGTCAGTCGTTGTTCCCGGTCAGTGGAGGCGCATTATAGGGAGTTCTCGGCGGGCCGCAACCCCTAAATGCAAAAAACTTTTCAACCGCTCAAATAATCACCCAAAATACCTTTTTAGGATGTTTATTAGTCAAAAAATACCGCTTTTAGCGCAGCAATAGCGGCAAACACCGTAAATAGGGACAAACAAAGATAAAAGAAAAGGGAGCGGTCACCCGCTCCCTTTCATCTTTATGACGCTCGATTGCCGTTATTGGCGTGCCACGATATGGTCGTTTTCCACATCCAGCGTGACCAGCTTGCCGGGGATCAGCTTACCGGACAGGATTTGCTGCGCCAGCGGGTTCTCGATCTCCTGCTGAATAGCGCGTTTCAACGGACGCGCACCATACACAGGGTCGTAACCGGTTTTGCTCAACAGCGCCAGGGCCGGTTCGGTCATGGTCACTTCGTAACCGCGCTCTTCCAAACGCTTGTACAGACGCGACAGCTGAATCTTGGCAATTGCAGCAATGTGTTTCTCGCCCAGCGGATGGAACACCACCACTTCGTCGATACGGTTGATGAACTCCGGACGGAAGTGATGACTCACCATCTCCATCACCGACTCTTTCATCTGTGCATAGTTCATCTGACCGAAATGCTCCTGGATCAGATCGGAGCCCAGGTTAGACGTCATGATCACCACGGTATTGCGGAAATCGACGGTACGGCCTTGACCATCGGTCAGTCGGCCGTCATCCAACACCTGCAACAGAATATTGAAGACGTCCGGGTGCGCTTTCTCGACTTCATCCAGCAGAATCACCGAATAAGGCCGGCGGCGCACGGCCTCCGTGAGGTAACCGCCCTCTTCATAGCCGACATAACCCGGAGGCGCCCCGACCAGACGAGAAACGGAGTGTTTCTCCATAAACTCGGACATGTCGATACGCACCATGGCGTCGTCGCTGTCGAACAGGAACGAAGCCAGCGCTTTGCAGAGCTCGGTTTTCCCCACCCCGGTCGGGCCGAGGAACAGGAACGAACCGATCGGCCGGTTAGGATCGGACAACCCGGCGCGGCTACGGCGGATAGCATTAGAAACCGCGCTGACCGCTTCATCCTGACCGATAACCCGCGAATGCAGCTCTTGCTCCAGACGCAGCAGTTTGTCACGCTCCCCTTCCAGCATTCTGGCAACCGGGATCCCGGTCGCACGCGCCAGCACTTCAGCAATCTCCGCATCGGTCACCCGGTTGCGCAGCAGCTTCATGCTCTTGCCTTCGGCCTGCGTGGCGGCGGCGAGCTGTTTCTCCAGCTCAGGGATTTTGCCGTACTGCAGTTCCGACATCCGCCCCAGATCGCCGACGCGGCGCGCCTGCTCCAGGGTGATTTTGGCCTGCTCGAGTTCGGCCTTGATGTTCTGGGTGCCGGAGAGCGAGGCTTTTTCCGCTTTCCACTCTTCTTCCAGCTCCGAATATTCACGCTCTTTCTGCCCCAGCTCGTCGCTGAGCATGTCCAGGCGTTTCTTGCTGGCGTCGTCAGACTCTTTATTCAACGCCTGTTGTTCCAGCTTCAACTGAATTATGCGGCGTTCAAGCCTGTCGAGCGATTCCGGCTTGGAATCCATCTGCATACGAATGCTGGACGCCGCTTCGTCGATCAGGTCGATAGCCTTGTCCGGCAATTGACGATCGGCGATATAACGGTGCGAAAGCGTTGCCGCCGCCACGATGGCCGGGTCAGTGATCTGCACGTGGTGGTGCAGCTCGTAACGTTCTTTCAAGCCGCGCAAGATAGCGATGGTGTCTTCCACGCTCGGCTCCGCCACATACACTTTCTGGAAACGACGTTCGAGCGCCGCATCCTTCTCTATATACTGACGATATTCATCGAGCGTAGTCGCGCCGACGCAGTGCAGCTCGCCGCGCGCCAGCGCCGGTTTGAGCATGTTGCCCGCATCCATCGCGCCATCCGCCTTACCGGCACCAACCATGGTGTGCAGTTCGTCGATAAACAGGATAACGCTGCCTTCCTGCTTGGCCAGGTCGTTGAGCACGCCTTTCAGGCGCTCTTCAAACTCGCCGCGATACTTGGCGCCGGCGATCAAGGCGCCCATATCGAGGGACAATACGCGCTTGTGCTTCAGCCCTTCAGGCACTTCGCCGTTGATGATGCGCTGCGCCAGGCCTTCGACGATGGCGGTTTTACCCACGCCAGGCTCGCCGATCAGCACCGGGTTGTTTTTGGTACGGCGCTGCAGCACCTGGATGGTGCGGCGGATCTCTTCGTCACGGCCGATTACCGGGTCAAGTTTGCCCTGCTCGGCGCGTTCGGTCAGATCGATCGTGTATTTCTTCAATGCTTGCCGTTGGTCTTCGGCGCCTTGGTCTTCCACGCTGTCACCGCCTCTCATTTGTTCAATGGCTTTGCTGATTTTGTCGGCCGTTGCGCCGGCCGCTTTCAACAAGTCGGTCAACGAGCCGCGGTCTTCCAGCACCGCAAGCACAAACAGCTCGGAAGAAATGAATTTGTCCGCGCGCTTCTGCGCCAGCTTGTCGCACAGGTTCAAGACGCGCACCAGCTCGTGGGACGGTTGAACGTCGCCACCGGTGCCTTCTACCTGCGGTAAGCGGGACAGTGCCTGTTCGATTTCGGTGCGCACGCGCCCGGCATCGATACCTGCGGAAGTTAATAGTGGACGAACCGTGCCCCCTTCCTGATTGAGCAGGGCGCTCATCAGATGTAGCGGTTCAATAAACTGGTTGTCGTGCCCAAGGGCTAGTGACTGGGCATCGGCGAGGGCAAGCTGGAATTTGTTGGTAAGACGATCCAGACGCATAACACCTCCAAGATGGGTCGAAATTGCTACTGGAGATTAAATGAGGTCATCCCTCAAATTTTCAAGGTTATCTCGACGCTAAATTTTCGGTACAACGCCATGCGTCGTTGGATCGTCCTAATTCAATAGGTTATATCAGCCAGATTAAACTTGCCAGACGTCCGGTTATTCCATCGCGTCGATAGGAGAAAAAATGACTCTTTTCGTTAACCGTGCAGCGGTCGCCGCCATAGATGGCCTGCACGCCTGCCCGCAACAAGCGTTGGCGGGCCAGTAAGTAGATATTAGCCAAAAACTTATCGCCGTGCGGCGTAAACGCCGCCGCGGCTTCGGCGTCTTCCGCGATAAAGGCGGCACGCACCTCCGGCCCGACTTCAAACTGCTGCGGGCCGATCGCCGGCCCCAGCCAGGCGCTGATCTGGCCCGGTGCGGCGCTGAACGCCGCCACAGTTTGCTCCAGCACGCCGTGGCACAACCCGCGCCAGCCGGCGTGGGCAGCCGCCACTTCGCCGCCGTTCTGCGAGCAGAACAGCACCGGCAGACAATCCGCCGTCATCACGGCACACACCTGCCCCGGCACGTTGCTGTACACCGCATCCGCCCGCAGATCGGCGGGCGCTTGCCCCGTCAACGTCACCACACGGGTACCGTGTACCTGCTCAAGCCACACCGGCATCTGCGGCAAGCCGGCGACGGTCACCAACCGTTCCCGATTGCGCTTCACCGCTTGCTCCTCGTCACCGACGTGGGTACCGAGGTTCAGCGAGTCATAAGGCGGCAGGCTGACGCCGCCGCCGCGCGTGGTGCTGCAGGCCTTAACGCCGGGAGGCAACGGCCAGTCGGGCAGAATGAGCGAGTTCATTACCAGTCCATCTGATCTTTGAATTCTTCGGTGTCCGCCTTCAGCGCGTTGATCAGATCGACCATGTCCTGCGGCAGCGGCGCATGCCACTCCATCTGGATACCGCTGATCGGGTGGTACAAACGCAGCATGGTGGCGTGCAGCGCCTGGCGGTCAAAGCCGCGCAGCGTGTTGATGAAGGCTTCCGAAGCGCCTTTCGGCGGACGTGGACGGCCACCGTACAGCGGATCGCCCACCAGCGGATGGCTGATGTAAGCCATGTGTACGCGGATCTGGTGAGTACGGCCGGTTTCCAGGCGCAAACGCAGACGAGTGTGCGCGCGGAAGTGTTCCATGATGCGGTAGTGCGTCACCGCCGGTTTACCCATCGGGTGCACGGCCATGTGGGTGCGCTTGGTGGAGTGACGCGCGATTGGCTCTTCTACCGTGCCGCCGGCGGTCATGGTGCCGATCGCCACCGCTTCGTATTCGCGGGTAATTTCACGCGCCTGCAGCGCTTCCACCAGCCGGGTTTGCGCCGGCACGGTTTTCGCCACCACCATCAGTCCGGTGGTGTCTTTATCCAAACGGTGCACAATGCCGGCACGCGGCACGTCGGCGATTTCCGGGTAATGATGCAGCAACGCATTGAGCACCGTGCCGTCCGGGTTACCGGCGCCAGGATGCACCACCAGATCGCGCGGCTTGTTGATCACCAGGATGTCGCTGTCTTCATAGACGATATCCAGCGCGATATCCTGCGGCTCCCAACGCGCCTCTTCTTCAATCTGTGCATCGATGGCGACGGTCTCTCCGCCCAGCACCTTCTCTTTCGGTTTGTTTGACGTTTTGCCGTTGACCTTCACCCGATCGCCCAGGATCCACTCTTTTATGCGAGATCGTGAATAATCAGGGAACAATTCGGCCAAAGCCTGATCTAAACGTTGTCCGAGTTGAGATTCGGCCACCGTTGCGGTGAGTTGTACTTGTTGTGCCATATGCAGCTTCTTCGTTAACGTTGGGTTTTCACGGCGATGCCGTTTAATATAATGTGCTATTGTACCTGGTCTTTGTCGGGAGCTTAACGGACAGTCTCCCGGAATAACACCCTGAGGATAATCAAAACGTCATGACGCGTATGAAATATCTGGTGGCGGCAGCCACGTTGAGCCTGGCGCTGGCAGGTTGCTCCACATCCAAGGATGCGGTTCCCGACAACCCACCTTCGGAAATCTATGCTACCGCGCAGCAAAAACTGCAGGACGGTAACTTCAAGGGCGCGATTACGCAACTCGAAGCGTTAGATAACCGCTATCCTTTCGGGCCGTATTCCCAGCAGGTCCAGCTGGATTTGATTTACGCCTACTATAAGGCTGCCGACTTGCCAATGGCTCAGGCATCCATCGATCGCTTCATGCGTCTGAACCCGACGCACCCGAACATCGATTACGTGATGTACATGCGCGGTCTGACCGACATGGCGCTCGATGACAGCGCACTGCAGGGCTTCTTCGGGGTTGACCGTTCTGACCGCGATCCTCAGCACGCTCGCGCTGCGTTCCGCGATTTCAGCCAGTTGATTCAGCAATACCCGAACAGCCAATACGCGACCGACGCCAACAAGCGTTTGGTATATCTGAAAGACCGCTTGGCCAAGTATGAGCTTTCGGTGGCGGAATACTACACTAAACGCGGTGCTTACGTCGCGGTCGTTAATCGCGCAGAGCAGATGTTGCGTGAATTCCCGGATACCAAAGCGACGCACGACGTGTTGCCGCTGATGGAAAATGCCTACAAGCAGCTGCAGCTGAACGGCCAGGCTGACAAAGTGGCCAAAGTGATCGCTGCCAACCCGCAATAAGCGCGCGTCGGCAACGGCAGAAAAACAAAACGGCAGCCTCGGCTGCCGTTTTCATTGGCGTGGACCGGTTTTTTACTGGAAAAATACACAAGTAAAAACACGGTGTTAGCTAGCGCTCCTCACCGGTCAACTCATCGATAATGCGCCATCCGGCGGCAACTCTCAAGCATTAGATAGCCAATTCAGATGCTGAATCACAGATTGAACTAACTTTGCAAAAAGTGACAAAAAATCGTGATTTACATCACGCATTTAAACAAAAAGCGGGGTATGCTGGATTCACCAAGACGGAAAGACAGAGAGGTAAGTTATATGACATTGAACATTACCAGCAAACAAATGGATATCACTCCCGCAATCCGCAATCACGTCGAAGACCGTCTCACCAAACTGGAAAAATGGCAGACCCAGCTGATAAACCCGCATATCGTCTTATCTAAAGAACCGCAGGGGTTTGTCGCCGACGCTACCATTACCACGCCTAACGGCCCGCTGGTCGCCAGCGCCAAACATGATGACATGTACACCGCCGTTAACGAGCTGATCGCCAAGCTGGAGCGCCAGCTGAACAAGGTGCAGCACAAAGGCGAAGCGCGCCGCTGCAATGCCAGCGTGAAAGACATCGTGCCGGAAGTCACGCAAGAGCAAGAATAACCGTCCGACAGCGATTGCCGCATCAAACGCGCCCGAGGGCGCGTTTTTTGTCGGGTATTTTTGTTGACGGGCTAAAAGCCAGCGGTTACTTTAAAACCTGTTCGCATTAACCTTAGGTAGACCATGCCACGCACACCGTTTTTCTTCGCATTCTTTTTTACCTTCCCCTGACTGGGAGGCGTTTCGTCGTGTGAGAAAGAATGCGAAGACGAACAACAAGGCCTCCTGGAAACAGGGGGCTTTTTTTATGGCTGTTTTACAACGAATAAGAACTGAAGGCGGAAGCTGATTATGACTGACAACCCGTTATTGGTGCTGCGCGAGCGCATCAGCGCACTGGACTTGAAACTGTTGGCCCTGCTGGCGGAACGCCGTGAGCTGGCGATCGAAGTCGGCAAGACCAAGCTGCACTCCCACCGCCCGATCCGCGATAAAGAACGCGAGCGCGACCTGCTGGACGCGCTGATCGCCGCCGCCAAACCTTACGACCTGGACGGCTTCTACGTCACCCGCCTGTTCCAACTGATCATTGAAGACTCCGTTCTGACCCAGCAGGCGCTGCTGCAGCACCAGCTCAACCCCGTCAGCCAGCACTCCGCCCGCATCGCCTTCCTCGGCCCGAAAGGCTCTTACTCGCATCTGGCGGCGCGCCAATACGCTGCCCGCCACTTCGATCGGTTGATCGAATGTGGCTGCCAGAAGTTTCAGGATATCTTCACCCAAGTGGAAACCGGCCAGGCGGACTACGCGATTCTGCCGATCGAGAACACCAGCTCCGGCTCGATTAACGAGGTGTACGATCTGCTGCAACACACCAGTCTGTCGATCGTCGGCGAGCTGACCAACCCGATCAACCACTGCGTTCTGATTGCCGGCGACAGCGATTTGAGCCAGATTGAAACCGTCTACAGCCACCCGCAGCCGTTCCAGCAGTGCAGCCAGTTCCTGAACCGCTTCCCGCACTGGAAAATCGAATACACCGAAAGCACTGCCGCCGCGATGGAGAAAGTCGCCAAGCTGAATTCGCCGAAGGTAGCGGCGCTGGGCAGCGAAGCCGGCGGCGCACTGTACGGGCTGCAGGTGCTGGAACATAACCTCGCCAACCAGCAGCAGAACATCACCCGCTTTATCGTCCTGGCGCGTAAAGCGGTTGACGTCTCCGAACAGGTACCGGCCAAAACCACGCTGATCATGGCGACCGGCCAGCAATCCGGCGCACTGGTCGAAGCGCTGCTGGTACTGCGCGATAACGGCATCATCATGACCAAACTGGAGTCACGCCCGATCAACGGCAATCCGTGGGAAGAGATGTTTTATATCGATGTGCAGGCCAACCTGCGTGCCGACGCGATGCAAAAAGCGCTGCGCGATCTGGCACCAATCACCCGCTCGCTGAAGGTACTGGGCTGTTACCCGAGCGATACCGTAGTGCCGGTCAACCCATCCTGAAACCATAAAAAAAGGGTTCGGCCAAGCCGAACCCTTTACCTTTACGTTTACCGCCCGCGTTTTACTGCCGGCTGTCGTTAGCCTGCCGCAACAGCGTGCGGCTCTCCACCAGGAAGCGCTGGGCGTAATCGCCGAACCAGTGCTCCACCTTGCGGAAACTGTCGATAAACGCCTGTTTGTCGCCATGCTCCAACAGCTTTATCGCCTCGCCGAAGCGCTGGTAGTAACGCTTAATCAGCGCCACGTTTTCCTCCGACGACATAATGATGTCGGCGTACAGCTGTGGATCCTGCGCAAACAGGCGGCCAACCATCGCCAGCTCCAGCCGGTAGATCGGCGAGGAGAGCGCCAGCAGCTGCTCCAGTTGCACGTTCTCTTCCGCCAGGTGCAACCCGTAGGCGAAGGTGGCGAAGTGCCGCAGCGCCTGAATAAACGCCATGTTTTGATCGTGTTCGACCGCGCTGATGCGATGCAGCCGCGCCCCCCACACCTGCAGTTGTTCAAGCAACCACTGGTAAGCCTCCGGCCGGCGGCCATCGCAGTAGACCACTACCTGCTTCGCCACGCTGCCCACGTCCGGGCCGAACATCGGGTGCAGCCCCACCACCGGGCCGCTGTGCACCGCCAGCATCGCATGCAGCGGACGGTTCTTCACCGACGCCAAATCCACCAGAATGCAGTCATCGGGCAACGTTGGCAGGCGGCTTATCACCTGCTCTGTCACATGGATCGGCACGCTGACGATCACCATGCCGGCGTCGGCCAACAGCTGTTCCGCCTGCGGCCAATCTTCCTGATCCAATACCCTGACCTGATAACCCGACAGCGTCAGCAGACGGTTGAACAGCCGGCCCATCTGGCCGTTGCCACCGATGATGACGATCGGCCGCAGCTGCGGGCACAGGGTTTTAAAGCCTTTATCGTTCTCGCTGACGTATGATTCGCGCATCACGCGGCGCAAGACGTCCTCAATCAAATCCGGCGGCACCCCGAGGTTTTCCGCCTCCTGACGGCGCGAGGCCAGCATCGCCGCCTCGCGCTCCGGCACATAAACCGGCAAGCCGTGGCGGCTTTTCACCTCCCCCACTTCCGCTACCAGATGCAGGCGCTTCGCCAGCAGATCCAGCAACGCTTTGTCCACCTCGTCGATTTGATCGCGCAGCGCGGTCAGTTCTGCCACCATAACTTACTTTTCTCCCGTGCGTGCCGTCAGCGCAGCGCCGAGTTCCTGATGCATATGACGCAGCAGCGTTTCCGTGCTCTCCCAGTCGATGCACGCGTCGGTGACGGACACACCGTAACGCATGTCTGCACGCGGCTGTTCGGAAGACTGGTTGCCCTCATGCAGGTGACTCTCCAGCATAATGCCGGTGATCGAACGGTTGCCCGCTTTGATCTGCTCCACCACGGACTCGGCCACCGCCGGCTGACGGCGATAGTCTTTATTCGAGTTGCCATGGCTGCAATCTATCATCAAGGACGGATGGAGTCCCGCCTCAAGCATCTGTTTTTCACAGGCCGCAACGTGCTCGGCGCTGTAGTTCGGGGTTTTGCCGCCGCGCAGGATCACGTGCCCGTCCGGGTTGCCCTGGGTCTGCAGCAGGCAAACCTGGCCCGCCTGGTTGATGCCGACAAAACGGTGCGGCATGGCGGCGGCGCGCATGGCGTTGATGGCGGTGCCCAGACTGCCGTCGGTGCCGTTTTTGAAGCCGACCGGCATCGACAGGCCGGAAGCCATTTCGCGGTGGGTCTGCGATTCGGTGGTGCGTGCGCCGATCGCCGACCAGCTGAACAAGTCCCCCAGGTACTGCGGACTGTTCGGATCCAACGCTTCGGTAGCCAACGGCAAGCCCATGCCCACCAGATCCAGCAACAGGCGACGCGCGATATGCAAGCCTGCTTCAACGTCAAACGAACCATCCATGTACGGATCGTTGATCAAACCTTTCCAGCCGACAGTGGTTCTGGGTTTTTCAAAATAGACGCGCATAACGATGTACAGCTGATCGCTCAAGTCAGCCGCCAGGGTTTTCAAACGACGGGCGTAGTCCAGCGCCGCATCCGGATCGTGGATCGAACAAGGCCCGCACACTACCAACAGGCGATGATCGCGCCCCTGCAAAATGTTGGCGATGGTGTTGCGCGCGGTGGCGATTTCATTTTCGTCGTCGGCGCTAAGCGGGAACTGGTTCTTCAGCTCCTCCGGCGTGATGAGAACCTGTTCTGCACTGATGTGTACGTTATTGAGCGCGTCTTTTTGCATGATGCTATTCCTGTCGTTTGGCGTTATGCGTTGAAATGGAACATTGAGCGTTTCAGGGCTCTACCTTACCACGCAATGTAAAGTTTTCAATCCAATTTCCGTAAATAAAAAATTACCGTGCTTTTACTTATGAAAAAACATGTATAAAAACATCCATGAAACGCAATTAAATTTATTTAAATCAACAATATAAACAACCCTCAAGATCTTAAAAACGCGCCTATGCGCCCTGCCAACCAAAACCCAATAACGTAAACATATGTGTACAATCAATTTTACAGGGAAGATACACCGCCCGTCTCGGCGCCCATGGACGGGCAGTAGCGGATACCGTCAGACTCAGCACGAAATGCCGCCGAAAGCGATGAATTTAAGTAGAAGAAAAGCGAATAAATGAGGAATAAAAATTAAAAACTTAAGCTAATGGCGGCTATTTTTGTCGCCGAAGTGAACCGATATAATGTGACCGTCATCAACAATAACCACCCTTAACAACTGGATCCAAGATGCTCTCTTCTCGCGCTCGTCGCGCTTTTCCGCTGTATATTTGCTGCTTAACGACTTTCACCAGTGTTTCAGCCCTTGCCGACAATACGCTTTTCACCGCGATGGACGATCCGGCCACCGCCAAGAAACCGTTCGAAGGCAACGTGCAGGCGGGCTACAACGCCCAGTCCGGCAACTCGCAAAGCTCCACCCTGTTGGCCAACACCAACATGACCTGGTTCAATACCGACGCGGCATATAGCCTGTGGGGGGCAGCCAACAACACCACCTCCTCCAACGTGCGCTCGTCCGAAAAGTACCAGGCCGGTGGCCGTACACGCTATAACCTGACCGATCGCAACTACCTGTTTGGCCAGGCCAGCTGGCTGAGCGACCGTTTCAACGGTTATGACTCACGCTCCACGCTGACCGGCGGTTACGGCCGTCAAATCCTCAACGGGCCGCTCAGCGACCTGCGGGTGGAATTCGGTCCCGGCGTGCGCCATGACGAATACCACGGCGGCGGCCGCTCAACCAAAGGGCTGGCCTACGGTGCGGCCAACTATTCCTATCAGCTGACCGACAACACCAAGTTCATTCAAGGCGTTTCCGCGCTGGCGAACGAGGAAACCACGCTGAACTCGGAAAGCGCGTTGAACGTGGCGATCAACGATCGCTTCTCACTGCGCGTGGCCTACACCGTGACCTACAACAGCAAACCGCCGGCCTCAGCGCCGAAGAACACCGATACCACCACTTCGGTCACGCTGGTCTACGGCCTGTAACCTCCTCCGCCCAGACTCTCTCGAAGCCCATCATCGATGGGCTTTTTTTATACCCGCCGCCCTTTCTTGCACAATCTGCTAAAAATATTCACCACACCCATTGACGACTTTAGCAAATAGCTTAATACTGTATGTATATACAGTAATTATCATACAGCCTTGGGGCATGCTGGATTTCGATAGCGAGTGGTCAGCAACGCATCGATAGCCTCAGTTCCGAGAGGCGGTAAACAAAGCGAGCATAAGCTATGGAGAAAATCACCTCATTCATCACCTACGCCATGGCGCTGTTTCTCGCCTGGCTCGGCAGGCTCTCTCCGCAGGACATTGCCTTTTTAGTCGGTGCGGCGGTAGGAATCGGCACGTTTCTGGTGAACTGGTACTACCGGCGTAAAAGCCTGCAGATCTTAAAGGCCATTGAGCGCAATGCGGCATCACGGAGGAAAATTTACGATGAGTGCAATCGTTAAGCGCTGCAGCGTCGCCGCCGTTTTGGCCATCGCCGTGCTGTTACCGTCATTTGGCGAGCTGCAAACCTCAGAAGCCGGCCTCAGGCTGATCGCCGATCTCGAAGGTTGCCGCCTGTCGCCTTACCAGTGCAGCGCCGGAGTGTGGACACAGGGCATTGGGCACACCGCCGGCGTCATCCCGGGCCAGGCTATCGATGAGCGGCAAGCCGCTGTGGATTTGGTAGACGATGTTCGCCGCACCGAGCGTGGCATGGCCGCCTGCCTGCCGCAAACGCTCCCACAAGAAACCTATGACGCGGTGATCGCCTTCGCCTTCAACGTGGGCATCAGCGCCGCCTGCCACTCCACGCTGGTCACGCTGCTGCAGCAGCGCCAGTGGCAACAGGCTTGCGATCAGTTGCCACGTTGGGTTTACGTAAACGGAAAGAAAAACAAGGGGCTGGAACAGCGACGCGCCACGGAACGCGCACTGTGCTTGCAAGGCATTGCCTCATCATGACGGGCTCGCTCGCCTAAGTGGTGATGCCACAACAATTTCACTTAATTTGTTCAAGGGGGTTCTTATGATGCACTGTCCACTATGCGGTCACGTGGCCCACACTCGCTCCAGTCGCTATCTGAGCGAGTCGACCAAAGAGCGTTACCATCAATGCCGCAATATCAACTGCAGCTGCACGTTCGCCACGCACGAATCCGTTGCACGGGTAATCGTTAAGCCTGGCGATGATATTGTGCCGGCGCAGCCGCACCCGCCGGAGAATCAGCATAAACAAAGCGCCGCCGCGCTGTAATGCAAAAAGCCTGCTGATGCAGGCTTTTTAATGTCGCTACAACGCGGTTAAATCTCGCAAATGCAACGAAGCCGGATTTTCAGATAAAAAAAGGGGTTGGCATAGGCCAACCCCTGATAACTATTAACTTTTGGATGCAGCGTTAGTTAACGCGGTTCAGACGCTCTTTGATACGAGCAGCCTTACCAGTACGTTCACGCAGGTAGTACAGTTTAGCTTTACGAACGGCACCACGACGTTTAACAGTAATGCTGTCGATTACTGGGGAGTGAGTCTGGAATACGCGCTCAACACCTTCGCCGTTGGAAATCTTACGAACAGTGAATGCAGAGTGCAGACCGCGGTTACGGATAGCGATAACCACGCCCTCGAATGCCTGCAGACGTTTTTTGCTACCTTCAACGACCCATACCTTCACTTCCACGGAATCACCCGGACGGAATGCAGGTACGTCTTGTTTCATCTGCTCTTGTTCAAGTTGCTTAATAATGTTGCTCATAATATGTCTCTTACCCTAGGTAAACTGATATATCGGTCCCGTCTGATGTCAGACGTTTCCTTCATAGTCCTGTTGCCTGGCCTGATGTTCCCGTTGGAACTCAGCCAGCAACACCGCTTGCTCGTCAGTCAGAGCTAGGCTTTCTAGAAGTTCAGGTCTTCTAAGCCAGGTTCGGCCCAGCGACTGCTTTAAGCGCCAGCGACGTATCTCGGTATGGTTGCCCGACAGCAAAACCGGCGGTACTTCCATCCCTTCCAACACCTCTGGGCGGGTATAGTGCGGGCAGTCCAGCAATCCGTCGGCGAAGGAGTCTTCCTCCGCTGAGGCCTGATGGCCCAGCACACCCGGTATGAAACGGGCGACTGAATCAATCAGAGTCATCGCCGGCAGTTCCCCGCCGCTGAGAACGTAATCGCCGATTGACCATTCTTCGTCAATTTCGGTTTGGATTACGCGCTCGTCTATCCCTTCGTAACGGCCGCACACCAGAATCATCTTCTGATTGGCCGCCAGTTCGCACACGCCGGTTTGATCCAGCTTGCGCCCCTGAGGTGACAGATAAATCACCTTTGCTCCCTCGCCTGCCGCTGCTTTCGCCGCATGAATGGCTTCCCGTAAAGGTTGCACCATCATCAGCATTCCCGGGCCGCCGCCATAGGGGCGATCGTCCACGGTGCGATGCCGGTCGTAGGTGAAGTCGCGAGGACTCCAACACTGCACGCTCAGCAGGCCATTTTTTACTGCCCGGCCAGTCACCCCGTAATCGGTGATAGCGCGGAACATCTCAGGAAACAGGCTTACAATACCGATGAACACAAGCCAATCCCCTTACCGTTATTCCACTTGCTTCGACCGTTTGATCCGGGGGTCAAAAACCAGGATCCCAATCTGCCTCAATCACGCGGGCAGTGAGATCGACTTTCTTGATAACCTGCCCATGAAGAAACGGAATCAACCGCTCCTTCATGCCGAACGCATCTTTCAGGTTCGCTTTCACAACCATCACATCGTTCGAGCCGGTTTCCATCATATCGATGACTTTACCCAGCTCGTAGCCGGCGGTGGTGACTACCTGGCAGCCCATCAGGTCTTTCCAGTAGTAATCGTCACCCTCCAGCGGAGGAAGTTGCTCAGAATCCACCATAATCTCGCGATTAGTCAGCAGATTCGCCGCGTCCCGATCGTCAATGCCTTTGACCTTGATGATCAGATCCTGACTGTGGCGCTTCCAGTCTTCCAACTCGATGTGCTGCCACTGACCCGCCTGCTGGATAAACCACGGCTGATAGTCAAAAATGCTTTCGGCGTTCTCGGTGGATGAAAACACTCTGAGCCAACCACGAATGCCGTAAGCGGACCCCATTTTACCGAGTACAATCGGCTGCTTAGGCGCTACCGGTTTGAGTTGCTTGCTCATTGCCACCACCGCGACAGATTAAGCTGCTTTCTTAGCGTCTTTGATCAGCGCGTGAACGCGATCAGAAACGGTTGCACCCAGACCAACCCAGTGCTCGATGCGGTCCAGGTCCAGACGCAGTGCTTCAGCCTGACCGGAAGCGATCGGGTTGAAGAAGCCTACGCGCTCGATGAAACGACCATCACGAGCGTTGCGGCTGTCGGTCACTACTACTTGATAGAACGGACGCTTTTTAGCGCCGCCACGTGCCAAACGAATTGTTACCATAACATCCTCTTTAGTTAATAAAACAGCCGGGCCCCATTGAGGGACGGGGCCCGGTTGCAATATAAAAAGCCCGAAAATTTTACTCATTTTGGCGCAAAAAGCAATCTAAAGCGTCGATCGCAGGGGACAACTTTTGCAGCCTGTCAAATTTCGGGCGGTTTTCACCGCGAACGGCGAATGCTGAAAGCGCCCGCACTCGGCGTGCGGGAGCCCGTCAGCGGCCTGGGAAGCCCGGCGGCATCATACCTTTCATGCCGCGCATCATCTTCGCCATACCGCCTTTCTTCATCTTCTTCATCATACGCTGCATTTCGTCGAACTGCTTCAGCAAGCGGTTGACGTCCTGCACCTGCATGCCGGCCCCCATCGCGATGCGGCGCTTGCGCGAGCCCTTGATGATTTCCGGTTTGGCGCGCTCTTTCAGCGTCATCGAGTTGATGATCGCCTCCATGCGCACCAGCACTTTATCGTCCATCTGCGACTTGACGTTGTCCGGCAGCTGGCCGGCGCCCGGCAGCTTGCTCAGCATGTTTGCCATGCCGCCCATGTTGCGCATCTGCTTGAGCTGCTCCAGGAAGTCGGTCAGATCGAAACCGTCGCCCTTCTTCAGCTTGTTGGCCAACTTCTCCGCCTGCTCGCGGTCGACCTTGCTTTCGATATCTTCGATCAGCGACAGCACGTCGCCCATGCCCAGGATGCGCGATGCCACGCGATCCGGGTAGAACGGCTCCAGCGCTTCGGTCTTCTCGCCCACGCCGAGGAATTTGATCGGCTTGCCGGTGATATGACGGATGGACAGCGCGGCACCGCCGCGCGCGTCGCCGTCGACCTTGGTCAGCACCACGCCGGTCAGCGGCAGCGCTTCGTTAAACGCCTTGGCGGTATTGGCGGCGTCCTGGCCGGTCATGGCGTCGACCACGAACAGGGTTTCCACCGGCTTGATCGCCGCGTGCACCTGTTTGATCTCGTCCATCATCGCTTCGTCAACGTGCAAACGGCCGGCGGTATCGACGATCAGTACGTCGTAGAATTTCAGCTTGGCCTGTTGCAGCGCGCGATTGACGATGTCGATCGGTTTTTCTTTGACGTCAGACGGGAAGAAATCGATGCCGACGCCTTCCGCCAGCGTTTCCAGCTGTTTGATCGCCGCCGGGCGATAAACGTCCGCGGAAACCACCAACACTTTCTTCTTCTGTTTTTCTTTCAGGAATTTGCCGAGTTTACCGACGCTGGTGGTTTTACCGGCACCCTGCAAGCCCGCCATCAGCACCACCGCCGGCGGCTGGGCCGCCAGATTCAGCTCGGTGTTGACTTCGCCCATCGCGGCGATCAGCTCGCCCTTGACGATCTTGACGAATTCCTGCCCCGGCGTCAGGCTCTTGTTGACTTCATGGCCGACCGCGCTCTCTTTGACGCGGTTGATGAAGTCGCGCACCACCGGCAGCGCAACGTCCGCCTCCAGCAATGCCATACGCACTTCACGCAGGGTTTCCTTGATATTCTCTTCGGTCAGCCGCCCGCGGCCGCTGATATTGCGCAACGTGCGCGACAATCGATCGGTTAAATTTTCAAACATCGTCTCATGCTCAACGTGTAATGACAGGCCGCTCCGGCGACACAATTGCGCCGATGATAACACGAAGCGCGGCGGATCTCTGCCTCAGCGTTGGAGATAGGTTGGAGTGAAACGCGCGCAACGTTATACTGACACTCCAATTAACCACGCCGAAGCAAAATTAAACGCTATGCCAGTTTTCTCCATTGTGGCTTTGATGGCCTACCTGCTCAGCCTTGGACTGATCATTCCCAGCTTGTTGCGGAAGAACAGCGCATACCGTCGGCTTGCCCTCGTCTCGGCGGTGGTGGCGCTGATTTGCCATGCCATCGCGCTGCAGCAGCGCATCTTTGACGTCAGCGCCGGGCAGAATCTCAGCCTGCTGAACATTGGCTCCATCGTCAGCCTGATCATCTGCTCGGTGATGACCTTCGTCGCCTCGCGCGACCGCGGCTGGTTCCTGCTGCCGATCGTCTACAGCTTCGCGATGATCAACCTGGCCTTCGCCAGCTTCATGCCCGGCGAGTTCATCACTCACCTGGAGGCCAGCCCGGAACTGATGGTGCATATCGGCTTGGCGCTGTTCTCTTACGCTACCCTGATCATCGCCGCGCTCTACGCCTTGCAGCTCGCCTGGCTCGACTACCTTCTGAAAAACAAGAAGTTGACCTTTAGCGCCGACATGCCGCCGCTGATGAGCATCGAGCGCAAGATGTTCCATATCACCCAGATCGGCGTGGTGCTGCTGACGCTCACCCTGTGCACCGGCCTGCTGTACATGGATAATCTGTTCAGCAAAGAGAACGTGCATAAAGCCGTGCTGTCGATCATGGCCTGGTTCGTGTATATCGTGCTGTTGTGGGGCCATTACCATGAAGGCTGGCGCGGCCGCCGCGTCGTCTGGTTCAGCTTCGCCGGCGCCTTCCTGCTGACGCTCGCCTACTTCGGCAGCCGTCTGATTCAGCAGGTGATGGTGCGCTAAGCCAGCCCGGTTCAATTCTCCCTCTCTATAAGGAATACTGCATTGGAGCATGTGTCGACGGGGACCCTCATCATTATCCTGGTGATCATGATCGTGGTCTCCGCTTACTTCTCCGCTTCCGAAACCGGCATGATGACGCTCAACCGTTATCGCCTGCGTCACCTGTCCAAACAGGGCAACCGCTCGGCGCGTCGGGTGGAGAAGCTGCTGCAAAAACCGGATCGGCTGATCGGGCTGGTGCTGATCGGCAACAACCTGGTCAACATCCTCGCCTCGGCGCTGGCGACCATCGTCGGCATGCGGCTGTATGGCGATCTCGGCGTGGCGATCGCGACCGGCATACTGACCTTCGCCGTGCTGTTGTTCGCCGAAGTGCTGCCAAAGACCTTCGCCGCCCTCTATCCGGAACGTATTGCCTTCCCCAGCAGCGTCCTGCTGGCGCCATTGCAAAAGGTGATGTTCCCGCTGGTCTGGCTGCTCAACGGTATCACCAGCCTGACCTTGCGCCTGTTCGGCATCCGCACCAACGTGCGCATCAGCGACGCCGTCAGCAAGGATGAGCTGCGCACTATCGTGCGCGAATCCCAGTCGCAAATCTCCCGCCGCAATCAGGACATGCTGATCTCGGTGCTGGACCTGGAAAAGGTGACGGTTAACGACATCATGGTGCCGCGCACCGAGATCGTCGGCATCGACGTCAACGACGACTGGAAGTCGATCATGCGCCAGCTGACCCACTCGCCGCACGGCCGCATCGTGCTGTATCGCAGCTCGCTGGACGACGCGATCGGCATGCTGCGCGTGCGGGAAGCCTACCGCCTGATGACCGAGAAAAAAGAGTTCAACAAAGAGAACCTGCTGCGCGCCGCCGATGAAATCTACTTCGTGCCGGAAGGCACGCCGCTCAACGTGCAGCTGGTGAAGTTCCAGCGCAACAAAGAGAAGGTCGGCATCGTGGTCGACGAGTACGGCGACATTCAGGGCCTGGTCACGGTAGAAGACATTCTCGAAGAGATCGTCGGCGACTTCACCACCTCAATGTCACCAACGCTGGCGGAAGAGGTCACGCCGCAGAGCGATGGCTCGGTCTTGATCGACGGTACCGCCAACGTGCGCGAGCTGAACAAAGCCTTTAACTGGACCCTGCCGGCCAGCGAGGCTCGCACCGTCAACGGTATGCTGCTCGAAGAGCTGGAAGAGATCCCTGAAACCGGCACCCGGGTGCGTATCGGCCACTACGATATCGACATTCTCGACGTGCAGGGCAACATGATCAAACAGGTGCGGGTCACGCCGATCACCTCGCTGCAGTCCAGCGTCGGCCACCACTGACCGCCGGCCTGAAAGTAAAAAAGACGCGAAATCGCGTCTTTTTTTTATCTCTGCGGGAAACTCGCGGCTAGATATGCAGTTCCTGCAGCTTCTCTTTCGGCAGCGCCAGCTCGTCGTTGTGGTTAACCACCACGTCGTTATCCAGGATGTGCTTGGCGATCTCCTGCGCTTCTTCCAGCGAGTGCATATGGTAAGTGCCGCACTGGTATTCGTTCAGCTCAGGGATTTTGCGCTGGTCGGTCACTTTCAGCACGTCGGCCATCGCCGCTTTCCACGCATCGGCTACGCGCTGCTCTTCCGGCACGCCGATCAGGCTCATGTAGAAACCGGTACGACAGCCCATCGGGGAGATGTCGATAATCTCCACGCCCTGGCCGTTCAGGTGGTCACGCATAAAGCCGGCGAACAGGTGCTCCAGCGTGTGAATGCCGCGCTCGGGCATCACTTCCAGGTTCGGGCGGCAAAAGCGCAGATCAAACACCGTGATGGTATCGCCATGAGGCGTTTTCATGGTTTTCGCAACGCGGACAGCCGGAGCTGCCATACGGGTATGATCGACGGTAAAGCTATCCAGCAATGGCATTTCGCTACCTCCTCGTAAAAGAGCATTTATTTCGAAACTTTTTTTCCTAACCGGGAAACCTTTTCCAACCCTGCGAGTCTGAGTATGTGAAAGACGCGCATTTGTTATCATCATCCCTGTCATCAGAGATGCATATTTGGCCACATTGATGTGGCCTTTTTCTTTTTCAGCTTCCGCCATTTTGCTTCAGGAACGCTTCAAAGCTTAGCGTATCATTGGCTTCTATGTCGCGTTGGCGCTGCCACGAGGCTTCCCGCTCTTTATCCAGCTCGGCTTCGTTCAGGATTTCCAACGGCTCTTCCAGCAACATCTGACGATACTGCTCCGCCAGCTGCAACCCGACGCGCCCAGTGCCTTCCGCCTTCATCGCCTTCAGAATGCGCGCAGAGAAGGTCAACTCAGGATCGTCGAACGCGGCAACCAGCTCGTCGCACACCTGCTGGTATTGACGGTTGCCGGCTTCGCTGTCCAACACTTCCGCCACCCGACGCAGATCGGCGAACAGCGCCTTACCCACTTTTTCGAGCGGTTCATGGCTGGCGCCACAGCCGATGCCGATGGTCTGGCCCGGCTTGCGCCCTTCCAGAATCACCTGGTTCCAGTTCTTGCGCGTGCACAGCAGTTCATCGCTGCTCATCTCCGGCGCATCGGCCAGCGCGCACCACACCAGGAACAGATCCAGGAAACGCGCCTGCACCGCGTCCACGCCGATTGGCGAGAACGGGTTGATATCCAGCGAACGCACTTCGATGTATTCGATGCCGCCGCGCAGCAGCGCGTCAGACGGCGTCTCGCCGCTTTGGGTCACGCGCTTCGGCCGGATCGGCGCATACAGCTCGTTCTCGATTTGCAGCACGTTGCTATTCAGCTGCAGGTAGCGATCGCCCTCTTTCACGCCCAGCTTGGCGAACTCTTCGGAAGGCGTGGCTATCGCCCGCTTCAGACCGGCCACATAGCTGTGCAGATCGTTGAAGGTGATGCCCAAATTGCTCTGCGACTTGTTGGTGTAACCCAGGTCGCTCAGACGCAGCGAGGTGGCGTACGGCAGGTAGCACATCCCCTGCTCGGTGCGCTCGAACGGCAGATTGGTCTCACGCCCCTTGAGGAACGAAGAACAAATGGCCGGCGATGCGCCGAACAGATACGGGATCACCCAACCGAAACGGTAATAGTTACGGATCAGGCGGAAATACCCCGCCGAGATCTGCTCTTTACCGCTTTCTGCGTCCTGCACGCCGGCCCAGGCCTGCCAAAACTCCAGCGGCAGCGAGAAGTTGTAGTGCACGCCGGAAATGGTCTGCATCAGCGCGCCGTAGCGATTCTTCAGCCCTTCGCGGTACAGCGTCTTCATGCGGCCGATGTTCGACGAACCAAACTGCGCCAGCTCGATATCCTGCTCGGCTTCGATAAAGCACGGCATGCTGAGCGGCCACATGCGCTCATCGCCGATATTGCGCGCCACGTAACGATGAATATCGCGCAGGAACGTCAGCAGGTGATCGATGTTGTCATCAACCGGCGTAATGAACTCTAACAGCGCTTCGGCGAAATCCGTGGTGATCCAGTGGTGCGTCAATGCCGCGCCCAGCTTTTCCGGATGCCCGGTGGTCGCCAAGGTGCCGTTCGGCGTGACCCGCAGCGTTTCACGCTCGATGCCGCGACGAATGCCTTTTAATGCCTGGGGATGGGCTTCCAACCAAGAAAGCGCCTGTGATACGTCCGGGATCAAATTGACCTCCCGCTTCTAAAAACAATAACTCGTAAGCATACTGAATCCGCACCCGAGAGAATATTGAGTTATATTCACTTGGTTACTGCCACCAGGCGATACCCTGTACCGTTATCATAGCCAAAACGATGTAACGCAGCGCCTTTCCGATACACAGAAACAGCGCGACAGAGCCCCAGGGCATGCGCAGCCAACCTGCCAACACGCATAACAAATCGCCCACCACCGGCACCCAGCTGAGCAGCAGCGCAGCCGGGCCGAAGCGTTGCAGCCACCCGAGCGCCGTTGCCAGCCCCCGCTGTGGTTTCAACGCCGGTAACAGGCGCCCGATAATGACATTGGTCAAGCCACCCAGCGTATTGCCCAGGGTCGCGGCCAGCACCAGCAACTCCGGCGAGACGCGACTCTGGGTCAGCAAGGCGACCAGAACGATTTCTGAATTTCCCGGCAGCAGCGTCGCACTGAGGAAGCTACTGCCAAATAACGATATTACGGCTAGCGTACTACTCACAGCGTACGGACGTCTACCACAGCCATACCGGCACTTTTCGCCGCCTGAATGCCGAAATCGGCGTCTTCAAACACCACGCATTTTTCCGGCGGCACGCCGATCAGTTCGGCACAGCGCAAGAAGGTGTCCGGCTCCGGTTTGTGGCGCTGCACGTCGTCCGCACCGACGATCGCGTCGAAGCAGTTGAACAGGCCAAGATGACGCAGCAGCATTTCCGCCATGCGGTGCTCGCTGCCGGTACCGACCGCCATCGGACGGCGGCCATGATAGGACTTCACCACCTCGATCAGCGGCAATGGACGCACGCTGTCCAACAGCATCGCTTCCACCGCGCGGGTTTTCTCCGCGGCCAGGTGATGGGGATCGAGATCGGCCTGATGGCTGGCGATAATCGCCTGAGCGATGCGCCAGGTCGGTGAACCGCTCAGCGCCACCATGGCCGCTTCATCAAACGTCATGCCATAACGGGACAGCACTTCACGCCACGCTTTGCGATGCGTTGGCTCGGAGTCCAGAATCGTGCCGTCCATGTCGAAAATAAGACCCTGATAGCGGTCGTACATCGTTACTCCATGATCGTTGAGGAAAGAAAACTACTTTAGCGTAAAGCCGTTGGGTTGTCGCTGACTGCGTCATAACGGAATGTGCTGTGCCCGATCGGCCGCAAAGGAGGACAGGGGGGAGAGAATGGCTAAATGCTGAAAAGCGAAAAACCCGCCGAAGCGGGTTTCTCTTAGATGGTGCATCCGGGAGGATTCGAACCTCCGACCGCTCGGTTCGTAGCCGAGTACTCTATCCAGCTGAGCTACGGATGCACAGTAATTCTTTGATACCCTATGGTACTTTGTTCCCAACTCTACCATACGGCTAATATGGTGCATCCGGGAGGATTCGAACCTCCGACCGCTCGGTTCGTAGCCGAGTACTCTATCCAGCTGAGCTACGGATGCAAATGGCGGTGAGGCGGGGATTCGAACCCCGGATGCAGCTTTTGACCGCATACTCCCTTAGCAGGGGAGCGCCTTCAGCCTCTCGGCCACCTCACCAAACGCTTCTTTCGAATTGTGCCTAACTTGCTTTAGAGAAGCTCATCGGCACTGCGTGGCGCACATATTACTTTCTCCGACTTTTAAGTCAAACAATTTTTCCCAACTCATGTGCGTTTGCACAATTCGCACCCAACATGGGCGATTTCACGGCAAAAAGGGCGTTTTATCAACAGGCAACCGCAGCGTCTGTAGCAACAAAGCAGAAAACTAACCGGGAAAATAATCACGAAAAAGAGAGGGGAGAACGAAAGAAGTGGATAAAACGATGCAGTAGCGTCTCGTCTGGCAACGAGACGCTGCTTCGGAATCAGTAAGTCGTCTGCTGAGACTTCTCTGCCTGAATGCGCTGATAGATTTCTTCACGGTGAACCGAAACCTCTTTGGGGGCGTTCACACCAATACGCACCTGGTTGCCTTTTACCCCTAGCACAGTGACCGTAACCTCATCGCCAATCATGAGGGTTTCACCAACTCGACGAGTCAGAATTAACATTCTTTGCTCCTTGAAAGATTAAAAGAGTCGGGTCTCTCAGTTTCCCCGTCATTATCCATCATATGTGGTGAAAACGTAAGCCGCGCAGCCCACAATAAGTGTAAGCAGACTTGGTCCCACCTCAGATAATGGTAAGTTTAGCCGACCTGAAAAACTTTGTTCCCGCAATTGTAACTAAATTGTGTTAGCACAGTATGAAAACGCCATAATCAACAAAGTATTATGGCGTTTGCGCGTGCTATTTATTTATGTTCACAGCTTCGAGGCCACCCAGGCTTCTACGCTGTTTAACGCCGCTGGCAGGGCGTTGATATCCGTCCCCCCCGCCATCGCCATATCAGGGCGACCACCGCCCTTGCCGCCTACCTGCTGCGCCACGTTGCCGATCAACTCGCCGGCTTTCACGCGGTCAGTCAGATCCTTGGTCACGCCTGCAACCAGGCTGACTTTGTCATCAGCCGTCGTTGCCAACACGATGATGGCCGAACCCAATTGATTTTTCAGGTCATCCACCATGGTGCGCAGCATTTTGGCTTCGACATTGTCCAACTGGCTGACCAACAGCTTCACGCCGTTAACCATTTTTGCCTGGCTGGACAGCGACGCGCTTTCCTGCGCCGCCTGCTGATCTTTCAGCTGCTGCAGTTCTTTTTCCAGCGCGCGGGTGCGATCGAGCACCGAGCGCACTTTATCGGTCAGGGTATTGCTGTCGCCCTTAACCAGCTGCGCAACGTCTTGCAACAAATCGCTTTGCTGGTGCAGCGTGGCGATAGCGCCGGCGCCGGTCACCGCTTCAATACGACGGATGCCCGCCGCGGTGCCCGACTCGCTCAGAATGCGGAACAGGCCAATATCGCCGGTGCGGCTGGCATGAGTACCGCCACACAGCTCGGTGGAGAAATCGCCCATGGTCAGTACGCGCACGTTGTCATCGTACTTCTCGCCGAACAGCGCCATCGCGCCCTTCTCTTTGGCATCTTCCAACGCCATCAGCTCGGTCTGTACCGGCAGGTTACGACGCACCTGCTGGTTCACCAGATCTTCCACCGCGCGGATTTGCTCCGGCTTCATCGCTTCGAAGTGCGAGAAGTCGAAACGCAGATATTTGTCGTTAACCAGCGAGCCTTTCTGCGCGACGTGGTCACCCAACGTTTGGCGCAGCGCGGCGTGCAGCAAGTGAGTCGCGGAGTGGTTCAGACGGATGCTGTTGCGGCGCTCAGCGTCGATCTGCGCATCCACGCGATCGTTCAGCTTCAGCGAGCCCTGCGCCAGTTTGCCCTGGTGGCCGATAGCCTGGCCGTATTTCTGGGTGTCGTTGACCACAAACTCTACGCCGGTGGCTTTCAGCACGCCTTTATCACCGACCTGGCCGCCGGATTCACCATAGAACGGCGTCTCATCCAGCACCACCACCGCCTCTTCGCCGGCGTTGATCCGATCGACCGGCTGGCCGTCGCGGAACAGCGCGATGACAGTTGCCTGCTGCTCGTCGTGATCGTAACCGCTGAACTGGCTGCTGCCGTCCACGCGGATCAGGCTGTTGTAGTCGGCGCCGAAACCGCTGGATTCGCGCGCACGGCGGCGCTGCGCTTCCATCGCTTCTTCAAAGCCCGCTTCATCGACTTTCAGACCGCGCTCGCGGCAGACGTCAGCAGTCAGATCGACCGGGAAGCCGTAGGTATCGTACAGACGGAAAGCGGTTTCGCCGTCCAGGGTATCGCCCTGCAGCTTGGCCAGCACTTCGTCCAACAGCGCCAGACCACGCTCCAGCGTGCGGGCAAACTGCTCCTCTTCGGTTTTCAGCACCTGCTCCACCAACGATTGCTGGCGTTTCAGTTCGTCGGCCGCCGGGCCCATCACTTCGATCAGTGGCGCCACCAGCTTGTAGAAGAAGGTGTCTTTCGCGCCCAGCATGTTGCCATGGCGGATCGCGCGACGAATGATGCGGCGCAGCACGTAGCCGCGGTTTTCGTTAGACGGGATCACGCCGTCCGACACCAGGAAGGCGCAAGAACGGATGTGGTCGGCGATAACGCGCAGGGATTTGTTGTCCAGATCGGTTGCACCGGTCACTTTTGCCACGGCGGCGATCAGGGTACGGAACAGATCGATTTCATAGTTGGAGTTCACATGCTGCAACACCGCCGCGATGCGCTCCAGGCCCATACCGGTATCCACCGAAGGTTTCGGCAGCGGCAGCATGGTGCCGTCGGACTGGCGGTTGAACTGCATGAAAACGATGTTCCAGATCTCGATGTAGCGGTCGCCGTCTTCTTCCGGGCTGCCAGGAGGGCCGCCCCAGATGTGATCGCCGTGATCGTAGAAAATCTCGGTGCACGGGCCGCATGGGCCGGTGTCGCCCATCTGCCAGAAGTTGTCGGAAGCGAAAGGCGCGCCCTTGTTGTCGCCGATGCGGATAATGCGCTCGGCCGGTACGCCGATTTGCTTCTGCCAGATGTCGAACGCTTCGTCATCGGTTTCATACACGGTGACCCACAGTCGCTCTTTCGGCAGGTTGAACCAGTTTTCACCGGTCAGCAGTTCCCACGCGTAGCTGATCGCGTCATGCTTGAAGTAATCGCCGAAGCTGAAGTTACCCAGCATTTCAAAGAAGGTGTGGTGACGGGCGGTATAGCCGACGTTTTCCAGATCATTGTGCTTGCCGCCTGCGCGCACGCAGCGCTGCGAGGTGGTGGCACGGGAATAGGCGCGTTTGTCCAGCCCCAGGAAAACATCCTTAAATTGGTTCATGCCGGCATTGGTAAACAGCAATGTCGGATCATTGTTAGGCACCAGGGAGCTACTCGCTACAACCTGGTGACCCTTACTATGAAAGAAATCGAGAAACGCTTGACGGATCTCAGCGGTGCTCTTGCTCATAATTTTCCTGGAAAGGCTAGAATAACGACACGTGAGCCGGTGACGCGTCATCCCGACGATGACAACCAGCTCACGAACAAAAAGTGGGGATAAGATAAATTTTCTTCAGAGGGAAGTAAAACCCCGTGTGCGCTCATTGCGCAAAATCACGGTAAATTGACTGAATTTCTTCCTGGAAGAAGCCGCGATAGAGCAGATAGCGCTGCACTTTGGCTTTCTCTTTCCAGTCGGTTGGCAACGCATCGCCAAATTTTCGCTGCGCCACCTGTTTCGCCTGTTCGCACCAGTCGATGTCGCATTCCGCCAGCGCGTCCTGCACCAGCGTTTTGTCGACGCCCTTTTGCATCAGTTCACTGCGGATGCGCTGCGCACCGTAACCTTTGCGGCTGCGGCTGCCGATGTAGCTGTGAGCGAAACGCTTATCGTCTAGCCAATTATGCTGGTAACAGTAGGTAATAACCTGCTCGATCAGCGCAGGATCCACCGGCTCTTCAGCCACCGGCGGTGATGCCGGCGCATGTGGCCCCTTGCCGCCAAAACGGGCTTTCGCCACAAACGGCTGCGCCGCAAGTTTGCGGCGCAGTTCAGCTTCACTATGATCGCGTTGCGACAGCAGGCGCATGGCGCGGCTTAGCAAGTCATTCATCATTCAAGCCTGAATTTATGGGATATGCGCCACACGAACGGCGGCGCATACCTTCAGCGATTAGAACTGCTCGCTGGTTTCCGCTTCGTCGTCTTCGAAGTCGTCACCGGAAGCGGCCACCAGCTCACCGCCGCTGTGCAGCAGCAGGTCACGCAGCTTCTTATCCAGCTCAGCGGCGATAGCCGGGTTTTCTTTCAGGAAGTTACAGGCATTCGCCTTGCCCTGACCGATCTTCTCGCCGTTATAGCTGTACCAGGCGCCGGCTTTTTCGATCATCTTGTGCTTCACGCCCAGATCGACCAGCTCGCCACGGCTGTTGATGCCTTCGCCGTACATGATTTGGAACTCAGCCTGCTTGAACGGCGCAGCGATTTTGTTCTTCACCACTTTCACGCGGGTTTCGCTGCCCACCACTTCGTCGCCCTCTTTGATGGCGCCGATGCGGCGGATATCCAGACGCACCGAAGCGTAGAACTTCAGGGCGTTACCGCCGGTCGTGGTTTCCGGGTTGCCGAACATCACACCAATTTTCATACGGATCTGGTTGATGAAGATCAGCAGGGTATTGGCGTTTTTCAGGTTGCCGGCCAGCTTACGCATCGCCTGGCTCATCATGCGTGCCGCCAGGCCCATGTGCGAATCGCCGATTTCACCTTCGATTTCCGCCTTCGGCGTCAGCGCCGCCACGGAGTCGACGATGATGACGTCAACCGCGCCGGAGCGGGTCAGCGCATCACAGATTTCCAGCGCCTGCTCGCCGGTGTCCGGCTGGGAGCACAGCAGGTTGTCGATATCGACGCCCAGCTTTTTCGCATAGATAGGATCCAGCGCGTGCTCGGCATCGATGAACGCACAGGTTTTGCCTTCGCGCTGCGCAGCGGCGATCACCTGCAGCGTCAGGGTGGTTTTACCAGAGGATTCCGGGCCGTAGATTTCAACGATGCGGCCCATCGGCAGGCCGCCGGCGCCCAAAGCGATATCGAGTGACAGTGAGCCGGTGGAGATCGTTTCCACGTCCATGGAGCGGTCTTCACCTAGGCGCATGATGGAGCCTTTGCCGAACTGTTTCTCAATCTGGCCCAGTGCCGCAGCTAACGCCTTTTGCTTGTTCTCATCAATAGCCATTTTTGCTCCTTCGTTTCGCAATGCCGGTGTTACCCCACACTGCCACTGAATGTATGTTGTGCAGGAAATGTCACTAATTATACTGTATGGTCATACAGTATCAAGCCTAATTTACAAAAATTCGTCGATGGCGGTTTGCAGCGCGAAAATCGTCGCCTGCAGCCGCACCGCGTCGCGGTCGCCCTCGAATTGCATCATGCGCGACAGCCCCCGGCCATCGCTGCCGGCGAAGCTGAACCACACGGTACCGACCGGCTTTTCCGCGCTGCCGCCATCCGGGCCGGCGATGCCGCTCACCGATAGCGCCAGATCGGCCTGCGCCGCCCGCAGCGCCCCTATCGCCATCTCGCGCACCACCTCTTCGCTGACCGCGCCGTGCGCCGCCAACGTGGCTTCGCTCACCCCTAACAGGTCATGCTTCGCCGCATTGCTGTAGGTGACGAAACCGCGATCGAAATAGGCGGAGCTGCCGGCGATATCGGTAATGGCCTTGGCGATACCGCCGCCGGTGCAGGATTCCGCGCAGGTGATCCAGCGGCCCTGAGCCTTCAGTTTTTCCCCCACCAGCACGCTGAGCCGGCGCAGTTGGTTTTCACTCATAACCTCTCCCTCGCGAATTCAGGTATATGCGCCCGATAGTAGCATTTATCAAGGCGATGCGACGGCCGACGCGTGGAAATGCGCAGCGCCTCGCAGGAGATGCGGTTTTAAGCGCCCGGCCAAGCTGCTAGTATCAAAAGAAGCGCCCCAGCGAGCGGCGGCGCACCAGCACAAGGAACATCACGGAGGCGGCACGCTGCGGCGGCGGCCTCAGGGCGCACCAGAAGAGATTAGGATGATAGCGTGAAAAAAACGTTGGGCGTATTCTTGCCGTTGTACACCACCACCCTGCTGCTGCTGTTGGGCTCGGGACTGCTCACCACCTACGTCTCACTGCGGCTGGCCTCCATCCACGTCAGCAGCGCGCTGATCGGCGCCATCATCGCCGCCAACTACATCGGGTTGGTGATCGGTGGCAAGGTCGGCCACTTTCTGATCGCCCGCGTCGGGCATATCCGCGCCTACGTGGCCTGCGCCGGCATCATTACCGCTGCGGTGCTGGGGCACGGCCTGACGGAGTTCATTCCCGCCTGGGTCGCCCTGCGCCTGGTGATCGGGCTGTGCATGATGTGTCAGTACATGGTGCTGGAAAGCTGGCTGAACGACCAGGCGGAATCCAACCAGCGCGGCATGGTGTTCGGCTTCTATATGGCGGCGACCTATCTCGGCATGTCGCTGGGCCAGATCGTGCTGATGCTGCAAAGCAACCTGGGCATCACCACGCTGCTGGTGATCGCGCTGTGCTTCGCGCTCTGTCTGGTGCCCATCGCCCTCACCACCCGCACCAATGCGCGCCACATGTCGCCGGCGCCGATGGAGCTGCGCTACTTTGTCGGCGCCATTCCCAAAGTGCTGGCCACCACGTTGGTGATCGGCATGGTGGTGGGCTCGTTTTACGGCCTGGCGCCGGTCTACGCCAGCCTGCAGTCCTTAACCACTCAGCAAACCGGCCTGTTCATGGCGCTGGCCATCTTCGCCGGACTGGTGGCGCAGTTCCCACTCAGCTGGCTGTCGGATCGCTATAGCCGCCCGTTGCTGATGCGACTCAACGCTATTTTCCTGATCGTGGCGGCGCTGCCGCTGGCGCTGCTGCCGCACATCGATTTCCCGCTGCTGCTGGCGGTGGGATTCGTCGTCAGCATGCTGCAGTTTACGCTCTACCCGTTGGTAGTGGCGCTGGCCAACGATCTGATTGAGCCGGAGCGCCGCGTATCGCTGGCCGCCTGCCTGCTGATGGCGTTCGGCGTCGGCGCCAGCATCGGGCCCTTGGCGGTCGGCGCGCTGATCGAGCCGCTTGGCGGTAATATCCTGTACGCCTTCTTCGCCCTGTGCGGCGTGCTGCTGGCGGCCCTCAGCCGCACGGCGAAAGCGGAGGAACCGCAGTTGGCGCAGGACGCACCGGTGCCGCATATTCCGCTGCCGGACAGCCTCACCAGTTCGCCGCTGTCGCCGGCGCTCAATCCGACCTTCGATGAGCAGATCATTCACGACACCATGCCGCCGCCGGAAGCGGCGCCCGATGTCGACGAGCCGCAGCCCGAGGAACAGGA
Source organism: Serratia sp. HMSC15F11 (assembly GCF_001808215.1). Taxonomy (NCBI): domain Bacteria; kingdom Pseudomonadati; phylum Pseudomonadota; class Gammaproteobacteria; order Enterobacterales; family Yersiniaceae; genus Serratia; species Serratia sp. HMSC15F11. Next base: position 32,602 of record NZ_KV792434.1, on the reverse strand, counting down.
GGCAGAGCCCCTGCCTCAGGGGGCCGATCCGCAAGAGGATACCGGCCTGAAAAAGGCGCACGCCATGCTGTAAACGGCGGCGCTACAGATCCTGGAAGGAGCCCAGCATAAAACCGCGTTCGGCGATCGCCGCTTTCAGCGTCGATGCGGTCAACACATCCAGCTCGACGAGGCGCGGATGACAGTATTTGCTCTGCAGGATCGTCGCGTCGAGGAATGCCGGGTGGCACATCATTTCCAATGACTCGGCGCCCTGCTCGTCGGCACGCGTCAACCGCTGCAGGAACAAGGCTTCGGAAATCATTTCACCGTAGAATCCCGCGTCAAACACGTCGGTACTGCAGGGCGTCTGCAAGGTAATATCGCGCCGTTTCGCCTCTTCGCGATCGAGGCGCAGCGGCAGACCCTGTGCCTGGGCAAACGCCTCCACCAGCGGGTAAATCTGCGGCTGCATATGCACATGGTGGTGGCTGTCGATGTGCGTCGGCGGCCTGCCGAACAGCGTCACAAACCGCGCGAACTGGCGCTGCAGTTCCTCGTGAATTTCGTCCAGCTGCAGCTCGCCGGCCTCGGCGCGGCACCACAGCCATTTACCCAGTTCGCCATGCTCGTTGACCAGCGAAGGCATGGCGCCCAGCGGCCTGCCATGGGTCAAAACGAAATGCAGCCCGATCGGCAGCCCCGGATATTGCCGGCTGAGCGCCGCCGCGTGCTGGGCGCCGCCGCCGTTCACCATTGCCGTGGTAGAAGAAACCACGCCATGCTGATACGCCTCGATGACGCCGTAGTTTTGCCCCTTGCTCAGGCCGAAGTCATCGGCATTCACGATCAGTAGTTTTTCCATAGTGGCTCCCGCGAGATGGATTTTTGGCAAGGGAAGTCCGACCGACCGACGCGGCATTCCCCTTCGCTAAGGTAAAAATCGAATGATTAACCGGCCGGCGGCCTGAAGCTCATCGGCATATCGGCGTTGATACTGATCGGGAGCGGCCCTAAAGAGGGCCGTAGCACTTTTTTCGGTAGTTGCCTGGGGTCACGTCGGTGAGCCGCTTGAAGTTCTTAATGAACAAGCTGACATCGCCATAGCCGGAATCAAAGGCGATATCGGAAACCGAAGAGTTGGTGACCTCCAGCTGCGTCTTGGCGAAATTGATACGGATCTCATTGATCACCTGCATCGGCGTCTTATGGTAGTAACGCCGCATCGCCCGAGTCAGATACTCCTGAGTCTTCCCCGACAGCGCCACCATGTTCGCCAACGCCCTTTCGCCGAACATCGCCTTGTCATGCATGCCGGCCAGGGTGTTCTTCAGCCACTGCGGGATATCATCGCCGCCGTCGTTTTCTTCCTTATAGTGACGAATGCGGCTGATCACATAGAAAGTCAGCGTTTCGAGAAATTCGGCGAAATCATCCTCGCGAAACTGCGGCGAATTCACCACCGATTCGATATAGGCCAAAAACTCGCTCCTCAGGCTGTAGGCCTGCGAGGCGACGAAGCAGCGCGGCAGCTGCTGCAAATAGTGCTCTTCGAAGAACGCTTTGCTGACCGCCACATTGAAGATTTTCGTCGCGCCGAACTCGTAAAAACTCTGGTGGTGGGAGCCGATAGGGATAAAGACGAAATCCCCACGTTCCAGCAACACCCGCTTGCCGTTGATCTCCTGGTAGCACTTGCCGCTCAGCACGATGGTGAACTCATAATAGTCGTGCTGATGCAGCCCGGTGGCGCTTTCCACCTTGTTGTAGATAAACAGGTGAAAATCTTTGCAGTTAAAAAAATCCTGCTCGCGAATCAGCTTCACGTCGTTCGCACTCAGCGAAATTCGGTTGTCGGACACGGCGCCGGCCTCCCGTTAGTCAAATCCGTTGCGTCTGGCCGCCTCGGCAAACCAGTAGCCGCTTTTCTTGATGGTGCGGCGCTGATCCGCCCGATCCAGCCGCACCAGCCCATAACGATTCTTGTAGGCGTTCAGCCAGGACCAGCAGTCGATAAAGGTCCAAAGATGATAGCCTTTGCACTGCGAGCCTTCCGCCAGCGCGCGGTGCAGCCATTTCAGGTGCTCGCGAATAAAGTCGATGCGGTAATCGTCCTCCACCCGCCCATCGGCGCCGATAAACGCCTCTTCGCCCTCAACGCCCATGCCGTTTTCCGAAATATAACAAGGCAGATTGCCGTAGTTTTCTTTCAGATCCATCAGGATGTCGTACAGCCCCTTTTCGTAGATCTCCCAGCCGCGGTGCGGATTGATTTTGCGGCCCGGCATTGCATAGTAACTGAACAAATCCTCCGGCGATGCGATCGGCCCCTCGGCACGGCGCCCCTCTTTCGCCAGCACCCTGCGCGGTTGGTAATAGTTGACGCCGAGGATGTCCACCACGCCGTCTTCAATCAGCTGTGCATCCTGCGGCTCGCAGTGGGGCATCAGCCCATGCCGCTCCAGCAGCTGCAGCAACGCCGCCGGATAACGCCCTTTGGCGACCGGATCGAGGAAACTGCGGTTGAGCAGCAGATCGGCGTCGTGCGCGGCCTGCCGATCCTCCGGCGCGTCGGAACGCGGATAGGTGGGGCTCAGGTTGAGAATGATGCCGATGTTCCCCGGCAGCTCCCGCGCTCTGAAACGCTGCACCGCCATGGCATGCGCCAGTACGCTGTGATACGCCACGGTGACCGCCCGTTTGAAATCCACCACGCAAGGGTAGTGCAGGTCATTCAGGTAACCGGCCTCCACCGGCACGATCGGCTCGTTGAAGGTGAACCAGTGGGTGACCCGATCGCCAAACAGACCGAAACAGGTATCGGCGTAACGCGCATAGGCTTCGACCACCGCCCGGCTTTCCCAGCCGCCGCGATGCTGCATGCACAGCGGCATATCGAAGTGGTAGAGATTGATAAACGGGGTGATGCCCTGCGCCAGCAGCTCGTCGATCATCGCGTTATAGAAGGCCACCGCCTGCGGGTTTACCTCTCCGTCGCCGTCCGGGATCAGCCGCGACCACGAGATCGACGTTCTAAAGGTATTGTGGCCCAGCGTTTTGAGCAGCCCGATATCGGTGCGGAAATGGTCGTAAAAGGTTGAGGCCTCGCCCGGCCCCACCCGATCGTGAAAGCGCTCGGGCGCGATCTCAAACCAATAGTCGAAGATGTTGCGGCTCTTGCCGTCCCGCGCGGCCGCCCCTTCAGACTGCGGCGCGGAGGTGGCGCTGCCCCACCAGAACCCGTCGGCAAATTGATATTCCATACTCGCGTCCCTCGCGGGGCGGCCACGCCGCCCCGTTCCACTGTTAGAATTTGAGCGCCTTGGCGATGTCTTCTTCGCTTTCCGTCGCCGCGTCGATCTGGCTCTGCGCCTTGTTGGAGATCGCCACGAACGGCAGATAAATCACGGTGGCGACCGCCAGGTTGAACAAGCTCAGCAACAGGGCCATGATGCTGCCGTTGGTGTTGAAGAACGCCCCCAGGCCGACCGGCATGGTCCAGGGTGCGATGTTGGTGATAGGCGGGATCAGCCCGGAGTAATAAGCCAGCGAGGTGATAATGGTCAGCACCGGCTGCACCAGGATGAACGGAATGAACATCACCGGGTTCATGATCACCGGCAGGCCGAACAGAATCGGTTCGTTGATCTGGAAAATGCCGGACGGCGTCGCCAGTTTGGCGACCTGGCGGTAATCTTCGCGGCGCGAGGCGATGAAGATGGCGATGATCAGGCCCAGCGTCGAGCCGGTGCCGCCAAGGTAGATGTAGGAGTCGACAAACGGCTTCGCCCACATATGGAACTCTTTCCCGGCGGCCACCGCCGCTTCGACCGAACCGTATTTGTTATACAGCTCCACGTTTTCCAGCGCGAACGGCGTCATGATGCCGCTGTCCAGCGCCGCCAGCGCCATGGAGCCGTGCACCCCGAAGAACCACAGCAGCGAGGAGAACAGCACGTACACCCAGCCCACCACGCTGCCCATCTTGGCCAGCGGCGCCGAAATGCCGTCCATGATGATCTGGTGGAAGTTGGTGCCCCAGTGCGCCAGCGCGAACGCCACCAGCCCCATGATAGAGAGGATGATGAAACCGGGGATCAGCGCCGAGAAGGAGCGCGACACCGAAGCCGGCACGCTGTCCGGCAGGCTGATCACCCAGTTGCGCCGCACGATGAAAGCAAACATCTCGGCCACCACCAGCCCGATCACCATACCGGAAATGATGTTGGCGCCGCCCAGCCAGTTGGCGCCCACCGCATAGGCCTCGCCGACGTTAAACGGCGTGACGGTCATAAAGGCCGCCACCGCCAGCAGTGCCGCAGCCAACGGATCGACCTTGCGCTCTTCGGCCAACGCCATGCTGATAAAGAACGGCGTCATCAGGGACATGATCCCCAGCGTACCGTTGTAAACGCTGCCGCCGATGCTCTTCAGCCCGTTCAGCGTCTCGATGGTGGAGGCATCCAGGCGCACGCCCAGCGAATAGAAGAACGATCCTTCGCCGAAGCTCAGGAACACGTTGTTGATCAACACGAACATCGCCCCGGTCAAGGTCAGCGGCATCAGGCGGATAAAGCCGTTCTTGATGGCGTTGACGTGGGGCTGCTTACCGATTTTTACGGCGAAAGGCAGGATAACCTTCTCGAGCGAGGCAATGAGGGTATTCACGGCGGCCTCCTGTTATTGATTGGCTTTCTTGATGGCGGCCACTGCGGCCTTCAGCACCCCCAGCCCATCGACCTTGCCGTACAGCAGCGGATCGATGACTTCAACAGGTTTGTTGGGCAGCTGTTTTTGCACTTCCGGCAAGGTGTAGGCGATCTGCGGCCCCAGCAGGATCAGATCCGCTTCAACGCCTTTCTCCGCGGCCAGCGCCTCCGGATAGGCGGCGATGATCACCGGTACTTCGTATTTCTCGGCCTGCGCCTTCATTTTTGATACCAACAGGGAAGTGGACATACCGGCAGAACAAAACAGATAGATTTTTTTCTTTTCCATACCAAGCACCTCAGATAATCAAAAAAACCCCGTGTTATTTGTATGCCAGATGCAATCACGATTGCTTCACGCACATTCCTTATGAAAATTTCCGTCACGTTGCCCTGGTTGCAGACAGTATACGGAGCATGAAAAACGGATCGGTAAGCCAGCGAGGATAATAACCGTCTCTCCTTGACCTGCTGGCTTGACCCCCTTCACATTTCGCACAAAAAAATAGTGTGACCGGGCTCTCAAATAACCGATATAGACTCGGAATATTCGCAATAAATATTCAAATAACAATTATAAACAGCAAGTTACAAACTCACCGAGAATTTAAGGGTTTATTTGCGCCTGAACAAGCGAAAAGGGAATAAAAATAGTTCAAGCTTGATTCACCTACAGCCATCCGAACGCGATAGCCGGTGAAGAGGGTTAGGTGGGCAGACGCAGCAACTCGATCACCGTGCTCAGCGCCACGGAATGATTCCTGCGGTTGGGGTAATAGAGGTAAAAACCGGTAAACGGCGCGCACCAGTCGGCCAACACCCGCCGCAGCCGCCCGCTCGCCAGGTGTTCTTCTACCTCTTGTTCGATGGCGAAAGCGATGCCGACGTGCGCCAGCGCCGCCTGCACCATCATCCTGCCGTCATCGAGTATCAACGGGCTGTTAACCGCCACGGAAAACCGCTGCTCGCCCTGGTGAAATGCCCATTTGTAGCGCTCGCCCGAAGAGGCCTTGCGCCAACCGATGCAGCGGTGCTGCAACAAATCCTGTGGATGCGTCGGTTCGCCGTGCCGTTGAAAATAGTCCGGCGTGGCGACGATGGCGAAACGCAGATCCGGCGTCAGGCGCACCGCACGCATATCGTTGTGCAGATCCTCGCCGAGCCGAATACCGGCGTCAAAGCCCTGTTCGACGATGTTGGCAAACCCTTCGTCCGCCACCACCTCCAGCGTAATGCCGGGGTACTTGCTGGCCAACCGCCCCAGATGCGGCACGATGGCGAGATCGATCGCCGAACGCGGCGCGTTGATGCGCACCAGGCCGCGTGGCCCTTCGCGAAACGCATTCAGGCTCTCCAGCGCGGCGTCGATGTCGGTAAAGGCCGGCACCAGCTGTGCCAACAGATGCTCACCGGCCTCCGTCGGCGAGACGTTGCGGGTGGTACGGTTCAGCAGGCGAATGCCCACCTGCGCTTCCAGCCCGCGCAGGGTGTGAGTCAGCGTCGGCGGCGTCACGCCCAATCGGGCGGCGGCGCGGCGGAAGCTGCGTTCACTGGCGATAGCCACGAAGGCCGCCAGGCCGGACAGTTCAGGTTTTTTCATGCTATTGATATAAATTATCTAATAGTGAGATGAATTTTTAGCGGATAGTTATCCGTCATCTAACAACATAGCATTGCGATCGACCCCATTACCAGGTATCGATACGATGATTAATGCTACAGCTCCAACTCATGAAACGCCGCGCCGTCTGGCGGACAAAGTTGTACTGGTGAGCGGCGGCGGCACCGGCATCGGCCGCGCCGCCGCACTGGCCTATGCCCGCGAAGGCGCCAAAGTCGCGCTGGCCGGCCGACGCGCGGCGGAAATCGAAGCCACGGCGCGCGACATCGCGCTGGCCGGCGGCGACGCCCTGCCCATCGTGGCCGACGTCTCCCAGGAAGGCGATATCCGCCAACTGATCGCCACGGTGACCGCCCATTACGGCCGGCTCGACGTCGCCTTCAACAACGCCGGCATCATCGGCAACTTCGCCCCCATCACCGAGCAGACCAGCGAGGATTTTGACCGGGTTATCGCCATTAACCTCAGGGGCGTCTGGCTGGCGATGAAATATGAGATTGAAACCTTCCTGGCTCAGCGCTCGGGCGGCGTGATCATCAACACCTCCTCCTGGCTGACCCACGGCGCGCTGGCCGGCTCATCCAGCTACTCCGCCAGCAAGGGCGCGCTCGATGCGATGATCCGCGCGGTGGCGCTCGAATACAGCGGCCAGGGCATCCGCGTCAACAACATCAACCCCGGCATCATCGACACGCCAATGGCACGCGGCAGCGTGGCTGACAGCGCGGCCTTCGCGCCCTTTATCGCCCACACGCCCGCCGGCCGCCTGGGTGAATCGGAAGACATCGGCGATGTGGCGCTGTGGCTGGCGACGGACGAAGCTCGCTTCATCACCGGCCAAAGCCTGCTGGTGGACGGCGGTTACACCATCGCCGGCATGCGTTGAGGAGACGAGGCCATGAACTACGTTCGGCTTGGCGACAGCGGCCTGAAGGTGTCCCGCCTCTGCCTGGGTTGCATGACCTACGGCGATCCGGCCTGGCGGCCCTGGGTGCTGAAGGAAGATGAAGCGCGCCCCTTTATCCGCGAGGCGCTGGAGGCGGGTATCAATTTTTTCGATACCGCCAACATTTACTCCGGCGGAGAAAGCGAGCGCATTCTCGGCCGCGCGCTGAGGGCGTTCGCCCGCCGTGAAGACGTGGTGATCGCCACCAAGGCCTACTTTCCAATGGACGCGCAGCCGAACAGCCGGGGGCTATCACGCAAGCACCTGCTGCACAGCGTCGACGCCTCCTTGCAGCGGCTGGGAACGGATTACCTCGATCTGTTCGTGCTGCACCGCTTCGACACCGAAACGCCGATCGAAGAAACCGCCGACACCCTCGATGGCCTGGTGCGGGCGGGCAAGATCCGCTATCTCGGCGCCTCCTCGCTGCACGCCTGGCGCCTGATGAAAATGCTGGCCTTTCAACGTCAGCACCGCCTGGCGCCGTTTATTTCGCTGCAAAGCCAATACAACCTGGTGACGCGTGAAGATGAAGAGGAGCTGATCCCGCTGTGCCTGGAGGAAGGTCTTGGTCTGACCCCCTGGTCGCCGCTGGCCCGCGGCGTGCTGGCCGGCTCCGGCAGTGGCGGCACGCTGCGCGCCGCCACCGACGAACAGGCGCCCCGTTGGTACGGCGGCAGAAACGAGGTAGAACGCACCGTCGCGGCGGTCGCGGAGGTGGCGGCCGCGCGCAGCGTTCCACCAGCGCAAATCGCGCTGGCCTGGCTGTTGGCCAAACCCGGCGTGGCGTCGCCGCTGGTGGGCATGTCCAAGCCGCATCATCTGCAGGATGCGCTGGCTGCGCTCGACCTCAGGCTATCACCGGAAGACGTGGCCGCGCTAGAGGCGCCAATGGCGCACGCTGTCCGCCCCGATCGCTGGTAGCCCCTTTTCCGTCATTCCAGGAGAGAAGACATGTCATATGCGCTTACCACACGAGCGGTGTTGCTCGCCCTCGCTGCCGCATTCACCTTTAGCGCTCCGGTGCAGGCTGCCGCCAGCGCAGACTGCGCCGCAAACAGCATGACGCTGCCGCCTGGCGCGCTTTACCCCAACGGCATCGCCCGTGCGACGGACGGTACGCTGTATGTCGGCTTTGTCACCAGCGGCAACGTGCTGCGCAAGCGGCCGGGTCAAACGTGGGAAACCTTTTTCCCCGGCGCTGACACGGTGTTCGCCTCAAACGCGCTGCGGCTGGACGAACAGCGCGGGCTGCTGTGGGGGAACTCGCCGGACTTTCTCTCCGGCGGCAAAACGCGCGCCAACCGCATCTATGCGCTGAACGTCGCGGATGGCCCCCCCAACCGCAACCTGGCGCTGCCGTCGGGGGAAATGAGCAACGATATCGTGCTCGGCGCAGACGGCACGGTGTACGTGACGGAAACCCGCGGCGGCGGCATCCTGCGCCTGCGGCCGGGCGAAACGGCATTTAGTACACTGTATCGGGATCCGCAGCTGGCGGCTCCCAGCGGGTTGGGAGCCGCCGGGATCGTGCTGTTCGACGACCGGCTGATGGCAGCGCCAATTTCGGCACCGGTAAGCTCTACCCCCTCAGCTATAACGATCCAAAGCCGCAGCTGACGGAAATGCAGCTGCCGCGCCTCATCGAAAACCCGGACGGGATGGGGTTGGCACCGGACGGCGCGCTGATCGTGCTGGAAAACGCGATCCAGAGCGGCCAGGGGCGGATCCTGCGGATCCCTTCCCCCAAGGCGGCAGGCATGCACCGGATTGAGATCTTGCGCGAAGGCATGGAGTCGCCGGTCAACCTGACTATCCCCCCACAAGGCTGCGCCTTTGTCAGCGAATCGCGCATCCGCCACCGCCTGCTGCCCGGCCATGAAACCGAAGTGCCCGACAGCTTCCGCCTCTATCAACTGCCTTTGCCTCTCACCGCCGCGCAATAACCTTTCCACCACGACTGCGGGTGGCGGCTCGCGTTGTTACCAGCAGGCGAACAACAATCACGCTTCGTTGCAAACCCGCCTTGCGCTACGCTTCCCATTTTTACCTGTGACAGCCGATTGCCCGCTGGGCTAGTATAAGCATCTGTGCAAACCTCGGGTTTGAGCGCGCCGTTTGGCGTTTTGATGATTTGATTTGCGCCGCCCGGCAAGCGCTAAATGGGGCGGCGCCTGCTGAAACAATGTGATAGCGAATGACGACAATGAAAATCACAGTTCCCTTTACATTCAATGGATTGGAAAAATAATCGCATGAATAGCACCGATAAACTCGATTCGCATACGCCGATGATGCAGCAGTACCTGCGCCTCAAGGCCCAGCATCCTGAAATCCTGCTGTTCTACCGCATGGGCGACTTCTACGAGCTGTTTTACGACGACGCCAAGCGCGCTTCCCAACTGCTGGATATTTCGCTGACCAAGCGCGGCGCCTCGGCGGGTGAACCGATCCCGATGGCCGGCGTGCCGCACCACGCGGTAGAGAACTACCTGGCCAAGCTGGTGCAGCTCGGCGAGTCCGTCGCCATCTGCGAGCAGATCGGCGATCCGGCCACCAGCAAAGGGCCGGTCGAACGCAAAGTGGTGCGTATCGTCACCCCCGGCACTATCACCGACGAAGCGCTGCTGCAAGAGCGTCAGGACAACCTGCTGGCGGCGATCTGGCAGGACGCGCGCGGCTTCGGCTACGCCACGCTGGACGTCAGCTCCGGCCGCTTCCGCGTCGCCGAGCCGCAGGATCTGGAAACCATGGCCGCCGAGCTGCAGCGCACCAATCCGGCCGAGCTGCTCTACCCGGAAACCTTCGAACAAATGGCGCTGATCGAACAGCGCCACGGCCTGCGCCGCCGCCCACTGTGGGAATTCGAGCTTGAGACCGCGCGTCAGCAGCTCAACCTGCAATTCGGTACCCGCGACTTGACCGGTTTCGGCGTCGAGCAGGCTCACCAGGCGCTGCGCGCCGCCGGCTGCCTGTTGCAGTACGTCAAAGATACCCAGCGCACTTCGCTGCCGCACATTCGCGGCCTCACCATGGAGCGCCAGCAGGACGGCATCATCATGGACGCCGCGACCCGCCGCAATCTGGAGCTGACGCAGAGCCTGTCCGGCGGCAGCGACAACACGCTGGCGGCGATCCTCGATCGTACGGTCACGCCGATGGGCAGCCGCATGCTGAAACGCTGGCTGCACATGCCGACCCGGGATATCAAGGTTCTCACCGCTCGCCAACAGGCGATCGGCGCATTGCAGGAGCTGTTTACCGATCTGCAGCCTTCGCTGCGTCAGGTGGGCGATCAGGAGCGAATTTTGGCGCGTCTGGCGCTGCGCACCGCCCGGCCGCGCGATCTGGCGCGCATGCGTCATGCTTTCCAGCAACTGCCGGACATCCGTGCGCTGCTGCAAGACGTGGACACCCCGCACGTGCAGCAGCTGCTGTCACAGGTGGGCCAGTTCGACGAGCTGCGTGAGCTGCTGGAACGCGCGGTCATTGAATCGCCGCCGGTGCTGGTACGCGACGGCGGCGTGATCGCCCCCGGGTACAACAGCGAGCTGGACGAGTGGCGCGCACTCGCCGACGGCGCCAGCGACTACCTCGACCGGCTGGAGATCCGCGAGCGTGAAAAGCTGGGGCTGGATACGCTCAAGGTCGGTTTTAACGGCGTACACGGCTACTACATTCAGGTCAGCCGCGGCCAAAGCCACCTGGTGCCGATCCACTATGTGCGCCGTCAGACGCTGAAAAATGCCGAGCGCTACATCATCCCGGAATTGAAAGAGTACGAAGACAAAGTGCTCACCTCCAAGGGTAAGGCGCTGGCGATCGAGAAAAGCCTGTACGACGAGCTGTTTGATCTGCTGCTGCCGCACCTGGCGGAACTGCAGCAAAGCGCCGCCGCACTGGCCGAGCTGGACGTGCTGGCCAATCTGGCCGAGCGCGCCGATACCCTGAACTACGCTTGCCCAACCATGAGTGAACAGCCGGGGATCCGCATTACCGAAGGCCGCCACCCGGTGGTAGAGCAGGTGCTGAGCGAGCCGTTTATCTCCAACCCGCTCACCCTGTCGCCACAGCGCCGCATGCTGATCATCACCGGCCCGAATATGGGCGGTAAAAGCACTTATATGCGGCAAACGGCGCTGATCGTGCTGATGGCGCACATCGGCAGTTACGTGCCGGCCACCAAGGCCACCATCGGCCCGGTGGATCGCATCTTCACCCGCGTCGGCGCGGCGGACGATCTGGCTTCCGGCCGCTCTACCTTCATGGTGGAGATGACCGAAACCGCCAACATCCTGCACAACGCCACCGAGCACAGCCTGGTGTTGATGGATGAAATCGGCCGCGGCACCTCCACCTACGACGGCCTGTCGCTGGCGTGGGCCTGCGCCGAGAATTTGGCTAACCGCATCAAGGCGATGACGCTGTTCGCCACCCACTACTTCGAGCTGACGACCCTGCCGGAGAAAATGGAAGGCGTGGTCAACGTGCACCTGGACGCGCTCGAACATGGCGACACCATTGCCTTCATGCACAGCGTGCAGGACGGTGCCGCCAGCAAAAGCTATGGCCTGGCGGTCGCCGCGCTGGCCGGCGTACCGCGCGACGTCATCAAGCGCGCCCGTCAGAAGCTGCGCGAGCTGGAGTCTATCTCCAGCCACACCGCCTCGGGCAGCGTCGATGCCACCCAGATGACGCTGCTGCAGGAAGAGACCTCGCCGGCGGTAGAAGCCCTGGAGGCACTGGATCCGGATTCCCTGTCGCCGCGCCAGGCGCTGGAATGGATCTACCGGCTGAAAAATATGGTGTAGTCTGGCGCCAAACGCGGACATAAAAAAACGGTGAGCATCATGCTCACCGTTTTTATTTGATGCGGTTCAACAACCGGCGTTATTCGCGGAACAGTGCCTCAATGCTCAGGCCCTGCATCTGCAGAATTTCACGCAGACGGCGCAGACCTTCAACCTGAATCTGACGGACGCGCTCGCGCGTCAGGCCAATCTCCCGGCCTACGTCTTCCAGCGTCGCCGCTTCATAGCCCAGCAGGCCGAAACGACGCGCCAACACTTCACGCTGTTTGGCGTTCAGTTCGAACAGCCATTTGACGATGCTTTGCTTCATATCGTCGTCTTGCGTGGTGTCTTCAGGCCCGTTGTCCTTCTCGTCGGCCAGAATGTCCAGCAGCGCTTTCTCCGAATCCCCGCCCAGCGGCGTATCCACCGAGGTGATGCGCTCATTCAGGCGCAGCATGCGGCTGACGTCATCCACCGGCTTGTCGAGTTGCTCGGCAATCTCTTCAGCGCTCGGTTCATGATCCAGCTTGTGGGAAAGCTCGCGCGCGGTGCGCAGATAGACATTCAGTTCTTTGACGATATGGATAGGCAAACGAATGGTACGGGTTTGGTTCATGATCGCCCGTTCAATCGTCTGACGGATCCACCAGGTTGCATAAGTGGAGAAGCGGAAACCGCGTTCCGGGTCGAATTTTTCCACTGCGCGAATCAGACCGAGGTTACCCTCTTCGATCAGATCCAGCAGCGCCAGACCGCGGTTGCTGTAGCGGCGGGCGATTTTCACCACCAGCCGCAGGTTGCTTTCAATCATGCGGCGGCGGGACGGCACGTCACCGCGCAGAGCACGCCGCGCAAAATAGACTTCTTCCTCTGCGGTCAGCAGAGGTGAATAACCGATCTCACCCAGATAGAGCTGCGTCGCATCCAATACGCGTTGCGTAACGCCTTGAGACAACAGCTCTTCTTCCGCTAAATCGTTCTCGCTGGCCTCTTCTTCTACCAGCGCTTTTTCATCAAACGACTCAGCCTCAGCTCCATTCTCGTCGAAATCCGCATCATCATGTAACTCGTTAACTTTCAGCGTATTTTGGCTCATATGCTGCTCCTACCCGTGATACCGCGAGCAGAATCTCAGCGTATTCTGCCCAATCTATCGCTGCGGAAGATAACGCAGCGGGTTTACGGATTTCCCCTTGTAACGAATTTCAAAATGCAAACGTACTGAACTGGTACCGGTGCTACCCATGGTGGCTATTTTTTGACCCGCCTTCACTTCTTGTTGTTCCCGGACCAGCATTGTGTCGTTATGAGCGTAGGCGCTCAGGTAATCATCATTGTGTTTGATGATGATTAGATTACCGTAACCCCGTAAAGCGTTGCCGGCATACACTACGCGGCCATCGGCGGTAGCGAAGATAGGCTGCCCACGGGAACCGGCGATATCGACGCCCTTATTCCCACCTTCTGATGAGGAAAAGTTATCAATAATCTTACCGTCAGTCGGCCATCTCCAGGTACTGACCGGAGAACTGTTGCTGACGGTGCTGCTCACGGGTGGAGCGGCTTCCGGTGCGGTAACAGGCGCAGTCGCGGTCCCAACCGCTGCGGCACCTGCTGCAGGTAACATCTTACCTACATTCTGTTTACCCGAGTTTTCAGAATACGCGTTAGTTGATTGAGAATCAACCGTTGCCGTCTGGATCTGGGAGCTGGAAGGTGGCTTCGGAACGCCGCCTTTGGTCGCGTCTGTCGTCGCCAGCATGCCGCCGCCGCCGTTGGCAGAACCATTACCAAGTTGAATGGTTTGGCCAACATTCAGGCTGTATGGCTCGGGAATATTGTTGCGCTGCGCCAGGTCGCGGAAATCGTTGCCGGTGATCCAAGCGATATAAAACAGCGTGTCGCCGCGCTTGACCGTATAGGTTTCACCGCCGCTGTAGCTCCCTTTAGGGATAGCGTTATAACTGCGGTTATAGACAATGCGGCCCTCGGGGCTGACCTGCTGCGCCCCGCCATTATTATTGCCGGATGGAACGGCACCGCCGCCACCCACGCTGCTGATAGGGGCCGACGTCGAGGCATTGTTCGTACAACCCGCCAACCACAAACTTACCATCGTACACACCGCTACCCGGCGTAACGTAATCATTGGGCTTCCCGTGCTCATGCTTCCCCCATGACAGCAATATCAGTGATATATCCAAAATACCCTTTACATCGTAGCCGAGCTTTTGCCACTTCCCAGTCCCTGCGATGTAAAGGCGCCGCCGGCCGATCCCTGAACGCCAGGTCATCTCCCGCCGGAGCATCAAAACGCGCGCCAATGCTAACCACATTGGCGTTGCCGCACCATAAGACAACTACGTAGAAAGGCCAATTCTAGTGAAAATTAGCCTGATTGGAACGAGAAAACCTTATCCGGACGTGATGAAAGTGCAACAGATTTTGCAGACGGTCGAAAAATCAGACAATCGCTAGGCCAATTCGCCTTTCACCAGCGGGACAAAGCGCACCGCTTCCACCGCATCGACAATGAACTCGTTGCCATGGCGTTGAATGCGTTTGAGGGTTTGGGCCTGCTCGCCCACCGGCAGCACCAAAATGCCGCCGTCGTCCAATTGTTCCACCAGCGCCTGCGGGATCTCCGGCGGCGCGGCGGTGACGATGATCGCATCGAACGGGCCACGCGACGCCCAGCCCTGCCAGCCGTCGCCGTGGCGGGTGGAAACATTATGAAGATCGAGCTGCTTCAGGCGGCGCTTGGCCTGCCACTGTAGCCCCTTGATGCGCTCGACGGAACAAACGTGTTGCACCAGATGTGCCAGGATAGCGGTCTGATAACCGGAACCGGTGCCGATCTCCAGCACCCGTGAAGTGGGCTTCAGATTCAGCAGCTCGGTCATCCGCGCCACCATATAAGGCTGGGAAATGGTCTGGCCGGAGCCGATCGGCAGCGCGGTGTTTTCGTAGGCCTTATGATCCAGCGCTTCGTCGACAAAACGCTCGCGCGGCACCGCTTCGATCGCCCGCAGCAGCTTTTCGTCCCGGATCCCCTGCTGCCGCAGCTGCGTCAGCAATGTTTGCATACGCTTGTTCACCATTCCCCGCTAACCTCTGCCTTGGTTAACCATGTTTTCACGACTTCCTGCGCCACGTAGGCAGTCAAATCCACCTGCAGCGGCGTGATCGCCACATAGCCTTGTTCCACCGCCGCAAAGTCGGTATCCGGCCCGACATCAAATTTATCACCAGGCGGCCCGATCCAGTAGAGATTTTGTCCGCGCGGATCCTGCTGGCAGAATACCTTGTCGGCGGGATGGCGGCTGCCGCAGCGGGTAACGCGCAGGCCTTTAATCTCCGCCAGGGGCAGATCCGGTACGTTGATATTCAGGATTTTTCCGGTACGCAACGGCTCACGCCGCAACGCGCGCAGGATACGGCAAGTAATGGCAGCGGCGGTCGCATAGTGCTGGTGGCCGTTCAACGACACCGCCAACGCGGGCAGCCCCAGATGCCGGCCCTCCATCGCCGCTGCGACGGTGCCGGAATAGATGACATCGTCGCCCAAATTCGGCCCGGCGTTGATGCCGGAGACCACGATATCCGGTGCCGGGTGCATCAGTGCGTTGACGCCAAGATAGACACAGTCGGTCGGCGTCCCCTGCAGCACCGCAATATCGCCGTTGGCCAGCGTCTGCGTGCGCAGCGGCGATTCCAGCGTCAGAGCATTGGAAGAGCCGCTGCGGTTACGATCCGGCGCCACGACCTGCACCTCGGCGAATTCCCGCAGCGCCGCCGCCAGCACCTGAATGCCCGGAGCGCTGACGCCGTCATCGTTACTCAGCAATATCCGCATCACTGTCATCCTGCTGCATGATCTCGCGAACTACGCTGGTGGCGAAGCTGCCTGCCGGCAGCCAGAAGCGCAGTTCCACGGTAACGTCATCCCACCAGTTCCACAGCATATTTTGCGGCTGCAACAGCAGGGCCCGACGAGCGGGTTCGACACGCTCGCGCTTTAAAAGCGTAAGCAATTCCGGCTGCTCCGCCAAGCATTGTTGTTCAAATGCCAACGCATCGCCGGCAGTACCCGGCTCGCCGTCGCCCGGCAACGCCGCGGTGACAACCAGCTCGCCGGCATCCAAGCGCTGTTGCAGCGTCTCCAGCTCATCGGCTTTGGCGACAAACCAGCTGCCGCGGCCCCTCAGCTGCAGGGCGTCACCTTCCAGCACGGTGCGCTGCAGGCCGTCGGCCAGACGCCTGCTCGCGACCTGATTAAACAGCGCGCTGCGGTTGGCGGACAGGTAGAAACTGCGCTTGCTGCGCTCTTTGACGCGAATTTCGTCATTCGCCCAGCGGCGCGCCATCACCAGGTTGTTGCCGCCGCGGCCGAAACGCTGGCTGCCAAAGTAGTTCGGCACGCCCTGCACGGCGATAGCCTGCAGGCGGCGTTCCACGTCCTGCCGGTCGGAAATCTGGCGCAGCACCAACGTAAAGTGGTTGCCCTTCAGGTTGCCGATGCGCATTTTACGCAGATGGCGGGCGTACGAGAGCACCTCGCAGCCTTCCAGCGTAAACCGGGAGAAGTCCGGCGTGTCCTTACCCGGCATATGCAGGCAGAACCACTGCTCGGTCACCGCGTGGCGATCCTTCAAGCCGGCATAGCTGACGGAACGGGCGTGAATACCGGCGAAGCGCGCCAGGTAATCGGCCACGAACTGGGTATTGCAGCCGTTTTTACGGATGTTAACCAGGACGTGCTCGCCTTCACCGTCCGGCGCAAAGCCCAGGTCTTCAACCACCACAAAATCTTCCGGATTGGCTTTCAACACCCCGGTGCTCTGCGGCCGGCCATGCAGCCAGGTCAGATTCGCCATATCCATGCGGTTATTCCTTGATCAGCAAGGCGACCGCTTCGCAGGCGATGCCCTCGCCGCGCCCGGTGAAACCGAGCTGCTCGGTGGTGGTGGCCTTCACGTTGACGTCATCCATATGGCACTGCAGATCTTCCGCCAGGAAGACGCGCATCTGCGGGATGTGCGGCGCCATTTTCGGCGCCTGAGCGATGATGGTGATATCGAGGTTGCCGAGGCGGTATCCTTTGGCGCGGATGCGTTTCCAGGCTTCGCGCAGCAGCTCGCGGCTGTCGGCGCCTTTGAACGCCGGATCGGTATCGGGGAACAGCTTGCCGATATCGCCCAGCGCCGCCGCGCCCAGCAGGGCGTCGGTCGCGGCATGCAGCGCGACGTCGCCGTCGGAGTGGGCCAGCAAACCTTTGTCGTAAGGGATGCGAACGCCACCGATCACCAACGGGCCTTCGCCGCCGAATTTATGTACGTCAAAACCGTGACCGATACGCATGGTGCGCTCCTTAATTGTCCAACTGAGTCAAATAGAACGCCGCCAGCGCCAAATCCTCCGGCCGCGTTACTTTAATGTTGTCCGCCCGGCCGGCGATCAGCTGCGGATGATAACCGCAATGCTCCAGCGCCGAGGCTTCGTCGGTGACGTTCGCACCTTCATCCAGCGCGCGCTGCAGGCACTGCTTGAGCAGCGGCAGCGGAAACAGCTGCGGCGTCAGCGCGTGCCACAGATCCTGGCGTTCGACGGTGTGAGCGATGGTTTCGCGGCCGGGTTCGGCGCGTTTCATGGTGTCGCGCACCGGTGCGGCGAGAATGCCGCCGACCTTGCTGTGTGCGGTGATCGCCAGCAGGCGCTCGAGATCGTCGGCGTGCAGGCAGGGGCGTGCAGCGTCGTGCACCAGTACCCAGTCCGCATCGCCCGCCAGTTTAAGCCCGGCCATCACCGAATCGGCGCGCTGTTTGCCGCCCTCAGTGACGATCACCCGCGGATCCTGGGCGATCGGCAACTGTTCGAACTGGCGATCTTCGGGGCCGATCGCCACGATCACCCGCTCAATGCGCGGATGACGCAACAGGGCGTGGATGGCGTGCTCGACGATGCTGTGCCGGCCGATGGTTAAATATTGCTTCGGGCATTCCGCCTGCATGCGGCTGCCGATACCGGCAGCGGGCAGGACGGCAATCACCGAAGGAAAGGTGCCTGCGGAGTGATTCATGCGTTATTTTTGTGCGTTATTTTGCGAGGAAGACGCCGCGTTGCGTCTGGATTGGTCAGGAACCAGACGATAGAAAGTCTCACCGGGCTTGATCATACCCAGCTCATTACGCGCTCGCTCTTCGATCGCTTCCTGACCGCCGTTCAAATCATCGATTTCGGCAAACAGCTGATCGTTACGCGCTTTCAACTTGGCGTTGTTGCCCTGCTGGACCGCAACGTCTTCATTGACTCGCACGTAATCGTGAATACCATTTTTGCCCAGCCACAGTGAATACTGTAACCAACCGAGCAATGCCAGCAATAGCAGCGTAAGTTTTCCCATCTCCGCCCCCTGAAAAACCGACCAATCATCCCACAACTTTTCGTTGGACTCCACACTGAGAGCGGCATTTCAACGCCAAATTCAGAATACGGATGAAGGGTTACCGAGTTTACCGCCTAATTCCGCGGCGAAAGCGGCAAAAAAAGCCCCTTACACCGGATGCGCACGACGTGTTTTCCAATGAGGCACACACTGCCCTTCACCTATTATGCAGCAAGAACCACTGCCTCCCCGCTTTCTGCCCCATCGCTTACTCCGTCGCAACGCAAAAAGTGAATATTTAACACCATACAAATAATATTCCTTATGCAGGGCTTGTACTTTTATTCATTGAGACTTATTTTTATGCATTACTAGTGCATAAATAATTCCAATATATAACCTTTCATTATCGGGGATCGCGATGTTAAAACGTTTAGTTCTGATCGGCGCCTGCCTGGCCGCCACCTTCTCCACCGCCGCGTTGGCGGCTGAACCTACCTACGTCGTCGGTTCCGGCGGCACCTATCGGCCGTTCGAATTTGAAAACAGCCAAAAACAGCTGGAAGGTTTCGACATCGACATCATCAAAGCGGTGGCCAAGGCCGAAGGCTTCCAGATCAAACTGATCAATACGCCGTGGGAGGGGATCTTCGCCACGTTGAATTCCGGCGATCGCGACATCATCATTTCCGGCATCACCATCACCGACAAGCGCAAACAAATGGTTGATTTCTCGGCGCCTTACTTCCCGGCCGAGCAGGCTATCGTGGTGCCGCAGGACTCGACGGTAAACTCCATCGCCGCGCTGAAAGCGCTGAAGGTCGGCGTGGTGAACTCCAGCACCGGCGACATCGTGGTGTCCGACGTACTGGGCAAAAACAGCACCGCCATCAAGCGCTTCGACAATACGCCGCTGATGCTGCAGGAGCTGTATGAAGACGGCATCGGCGCGGCGGTCGGCGACGTCGGCGTGGCCAAGTTCTATATCAAAACCCACCCTGAGAAAGCCTTCAAGCTGGTGCCCGACGCCAAGTTCGAGCGCCAGTATTTCGGCATCGCCGTCGCCAAAGGCAACGATGAGTTGCGTAACAAGATCAACGCCGGCCTGAAGAAAATCGTCGCCGACGGCATCTACGCCAAGATTTACCAAACCTGGTTCGACAGCAACGTACCGACGCTGCCGGCGGAATAATGCCCTGTCGCCGGCGCCCGCCAGGCCGTCGGCGCCCCCTGTTTCAGCCTACCAAGAAGGAATACCCTTTGAACTTCCGCTGGGAGATCATCCAGGAATACGCGCCGCTGTTTATGGAAGGCGCCTGGATGACCATCAAATGCACCATTATCTGCGTACTGCTCGGCACCACCTGGGGATTGATCCTCGGGCTGGGCCGTTTGGCGCAGGCGCCGCACGGCATCTGGAAACCCATCCTGCATTACGGCGTTCAGTGGCCGGTGCGCATTTACATCAGCGCCTTTCGCGGCACGCCGCTGTTCGTGCAAATCATGGTGGTGCACTTCGCGCTGGTACCGCTGTTCATCAACCCACGCGACGGCCTGTTGGTCACCAGCGGCCTGATGAGCGTCGATTTTGCCCGCGCGCTGCGCGCCGACTACGGTGCCTTTCTCTCCTGCGTAGTGGCGATCACGCTCAACGCCGGCGCCTATGTATCGGAGATCTTCCGCGCCGGGATCCAATCGATCGATCGCGGCCAGATGGAGGCCTCGCGCTCGCTGGGCATGAGCTACGGCAAGACCATGCGCCAGGTGATCCTGCCGCAGGCCTTCCGCCGTATGCTGCCACCGCTGGGCAACAACGCCATCGCCATCGTCAAGGATTCGTCGCTGGCCTCCGCCATCGGCCTGGCGGATCTGGCCTATGCCGCCCGCACCGTCTCCGGCGCCTACGCCACCTATTGGGAGCCCTACCTGACCATTTCGCTGGTCTATTGGGTCATCACCTTCCTGCTCTCGCTGTTAGTCCAACACATGGAAAAGAGGTTCGGTAAAAGTGATTCGCGTACATAACCTGCAAAAACAGTTCGGCGAGAGCCACGTGCTGCGCGGCATTTCCTGCCGGATCGCCGCCAACGAAGTGGTGTGCGTCATCGGCCCTTCCGGCTCGGGTAAAAGCACCTTCCTGCGCTGCATCAACGCGCTGGAAACGCTCTCCGGCGGCGAGATCGAGGTCAACGGCTTCGCCGTCCACGATCAAAAAACCGACCTGAACAAGATGCGTGAAAGCGTGGGTATGGTGTTCCAGCGCTTCAACCTGTTCCCGCACATGACGGTGTTGGAAAACATCATCATGGCACCGGTGAGCGTGAAGAAACGGCCGCGCGCCGAAGCCATCGCGCAAGCCGAGCAGCTGCTGCACAAGGTCGGGCTGCTCGACAAGATAGACGCCTACCCCAACAGCCTATCCGGCGGCCAGCAGCAGCGGGTAGCGATCGCCCGCGCGCTGGCGATGGAGCCGAAGATCATGCTGTTCGACGAACCCACCTCCGCGCTCGATCCGGAGCTGGTGGGCGAAGTGTTGGCGGTGATGAAATCGCTGGCACACGAGGGCATGACCATGGTGGTGGTCACGCATGAGATGGGCTTTGCCCGCGAGGTGGCCGATCGGGTGCTGTTTATCGATCAGGGGATCATTCAGGAGGAAGGTGCGCCGCAGCAGATCTTCAGCCATCCGGCCAATCCGCGCACACAGGCGTTTCTGAGCAAAGTTTTGTAACCTTCGGCACCGCTTTGCAATCCTTCGGGCGCCGGCAGCGGCGCCCGCTCTCTCACCACCCGGTCAAGAAGCTGAACACCAGCCAGAACAGGCACAGCACGATGGCGCCGGTCAGCAGCAGCGTCAGGATCAGACGCCCGCGCAACAGCATGCTGAGGGTGATGCCGATCAGCACCGACAGCGGCATCAGCGCCAGGAAGAACGGCCAGGTATAGAGCAGGAAAAACAGCGTGTTGGAACCGTAAACCAGGAACGGCAACGCGAACGCCAGCCAGTAGAAAACAAAGCCGCTGACGCCGCCCAGGAAAGAATAAGAAGGCTCCTCTCTCTCCTGTTTTGACTGCTTGGAGTCGATCAAGATAGGCGTGACATTTTGCATAGTGATCCCTGGTTATTCGGCTCGCTCTGCGGCGGCTTAGAGTAAAAAGCGCATGGCGAAAAACGCCACACGCTTTTTTTGAATTCAGGGTTTGATAATAGCCTGACCACGCAACACGTCTAACAATTGCGCAATCAAATTTGTTACCAATTGTTGGCCATCAAGGTGGATTTCCGGCTGCTGCGGCGCCTCGTAAACCGCGTCGATACCGGTGAAATTGCGCAGCTCGCCGGCGCGCGCTTTTTTATACAATCCCTTCGGATCGCGCTCCTCGCAGATCGCCAACGGCGTGTCGACGAACACCTCGATAAAGCGATCGTCGCCGAGCATTTCGCGCACCATCTGCCGCTCGGCGCGGTGCGGCGAAATGAACGCGGTCAGCACCACCAGCCCGGCATCCACCATCAGTTTGGCCACTTCCCCCACCCGGCGGATGTTCTCGCGCCGATCCTCGTCAGAGAAGCCGAGATCGCGGCACAGGCCGTGGCGCACGTTATCGCCGTCCAGCAGATAGGTGCTGACGCCGAGCCCGTGCAGCGCCTGCTCCAGCGCGCCGGCGACGGTGGATTTGCCCGAGCCGGACAGCCCGGTAAACCACAGCACCACGCCGCGATGGCCGTTGCGCGCTTCGCGATCCGCGCGCGTCACCGCGTGCGGATGCCAAACCACGTTCTCATCGTCCGGCCCGGTCGCCCTCAGTTCGGCGGCCACCTTATCGACCACCGAGCAGATCGCGTGCGCCCCAGTGCGGGAAGTGCTTGCGCACCAGCGCATTCAGCTCCAGCTCGAAGGCGCTGAACTCACCGTGCGCCGCCGGGGTGGCCTGCAGCGTTTCGCGCACCAGACCGGCGCCTACCGTGACGTTGCTCATGCGATCGATGAAGATCAGCCCGCCGGTGTCGTGATTGCTCTGATAGCTGTCCAGCACCAGCGGTTCGTCGAAGGTCAGCTCCACCAGACCGATGCCGTTAAGCGGCAACGTGTCTGCCGGGTGCTGCGCCAGCGTATTGATCTCCACCTGATGGCGGATGCTCTCCACGCGGGCGCGGGTCTTTTTACCGGCGATCTTGATGTCGTAGCTCTGGCCCGGCACCAGCGGCTGTTCGGCCATCCATACCACGTCCACCAGCGCGCTCTGCGCCGCCTGCAGGCTTTCGCCGGCGTCGACCAGCAGATCGCCGCGGCTGATGTCCACCTCATCCTTCAGCACCAGCGTAATCGCCTCGCTCGGCACCGCCTCTTGCAGATCGCCGTCGAAGGTCACGATGCGCGCCACGCTGGACTCCACACCGGAAGGCAGCACTTTGACCCGTTGCCCCACCCGCACCACGCCGGCGGAAAGCGTGCCGGCATAGCCGCGAAAATCGAGGTTCGGGCGGTTGACGTACTGCACCGGGAAGCGCAGCGGCTGGTTTTCTCGCTCGCTGACCACGTCAACGCTCTCCAGCACTTCCAGCAGCGTCGGGCCGCTGTACCACGGCATATGGGCGCTTTCGCTCGCCACGTTGTCGCCGTCCAGCGCCGACAGCGGCACGAATTTGATATCCAGATCGCCTGGCAGCTGCTGGGCAAAGGTCAGGTAATCCTGTTTGAACTGCTCGAACACCGTTTCCTGGTAGTCCACCAGATCCATTTTGTTCACCGCCACCACCAGATGGCGAATGCCCAGCAGGGTTGCGATAAAACTGTGGCGACGAGTCTGGTCCAGCACCCCTTTGCGCGCGTCGATCAACAGGATCGCCAGATCGCAGGTGGAGGCGCCGGTGGCCATGTTGCGGGTGTACTGCTCATGCCCTGGGGTATCGGCGATGATAAATTTGCGTTTTTCGGTCGAGAAATAGCGATAGGCCACGTCGATGGTGATGCCCTGTTCGCGCTCGGCCTGCAGGCCGTCCACCAGCAGCGCCAGATCGAGCTTCTCGCCCTGGGTGCCGATGCGTTTGCTGTCGCTGTGCAGCGTCGACAGCTGATCCTCGTAGATCTGGCGGGTATCGTGCAGCAGGCGACCGATCAGGGTGCTTTTGCCGTCGTCGACGCTGCCGCAGGTCAGAAAGCGCAGCAGGCTCTTGTGTTGCTGCGCGTGCAGGTAGGATTCGACGCCGCCCTGGTCAGCGATTTGTTGTGCGATTGCGTTGTTCATCCGGCGGCTCCTTAGAAATACCCTTGACGCTTTTTCAGCTCCATCGAGCCGGACTGATCGCGGTCGATCATCCGCCCCTGGCGTTCACTGGTGGTGGAGACCAGCATCTCTTCGATGATCTCCGGCAGGGTTTGCGCCTGCGAATCCACTGCGCCGGTCAGTGGCCAGCACCCCAATGTGCGGAAACGCACCATGCGCTGGCTGATCACTTCGCCCGGCTGCAAATCGATGCGATCGTCGTCCACCATCATCAGCATGCCGTCGCGTTCCACCACCGGGCGCGGTTTCGCCAGGTACAGCGGCACGATGTCGATCTTTTCCAGGAAGATGTACTGCCAGATGTCCAGCTCGGTCCAGTTCGACAGTGGGAAGACGCGGATGCTCTCCCCTTTGTTGATCTGGCCGTTGTAGTTGTGCCACAGCTCCGGCCGCTGGTTTTTCGGATCCCAGCGGTGGAAGCGATCGCGGAACGAATAGATGCGCTCTTTGGCGCGCGATTTCTCCTCGTCGCGCCGCGCACCGCCGAAGGCGGCGTCGAAACCGTACTTGTTCAACGCCTGCTTCAGGCCCTCGGTCTTCATGATGTCGGTATGCTTGGCGCTGCCGTGCACGAACGGGTTGATGCCCATCGCCACCCCTTCCGGATTTTTATGCACCAGCAGCTCGAAGCCGTACTCTTTCGCGGTGCGATCGCGGAACTCGTACATTTCGCGGAACTTCCAGCCGGTATCGACGTGCAGCAGCGGGAACGGCAGCGTGCCGGGGAAGAACGCCTTGCGCGCCAAATGCAGCATCACGGAAGAGTCTTTGCCGATGGAGTAAAGCATCACCGGGTTGGCGAATTCAGCGGCGACTTCACGGATGATATGGATACTCTCCGCCTCCAATTGCCGCAAATGAGTGAGTCGTTTTTCGTCCATAACAGGTCCTTAAAAGCCTTGCCTATGCCAAATTCACGACGGCCGGGCGCGCGGCCCCTTCCGTCTGCGATTGATGCCCGAACCAGGCGATTTGATGGTGCAGTTCCACCACTTCGCCAATCACCAGCAGCGCCGGCAGCGGCGCCCGTTGGGCCAGATGTTCCAGTTGATCCAGCGTGCCGATCTGCACCTGCTGATCGGCGCGCGTGCCGCGACTGATCACCGCCACCGGCGTATCGGCAGCGCGGCCGTGGGCGATCAGGCGTTGGCTGATGTCCGCCGCCTTCATGGTGCCCATGTAGATAGCCAGCGTCTGCCGCGCCCGGGCCAGATCGGCCCAGTCCAGGCCATCGCCGTCGGGGCGGCAGTGGCCGGTGATAAAGGTCACGCTCTGCGCGTGGTCGCGGTGCGTCAGCGGAATGCCGGCGTAGGCGGTCGCCCCCGCAGCGGCCGTGACGCCCGGCACCACCTGGAACGGAATGCCGGCGGCGGCGGCTACCTGCAGCTCTTCGCCGCCCCGGCCAAAGATGAACGGGTCGCCGCCCTTGAGGCGCACCACGCGTTTGCCCTGCTGCGCCAGCTCCACCAACAGCCGGTTGGTCTCTTCCTGGATCACCGAGTGCGCGCCGGCGCGCTTGCCCACGCAGATGCGCTCGGCGTCGCGGCGCACCAGATCGAGGATCTCGCCGCTGACCAGATGGTCATACAGCACCACGTCCGCCTGCTGCATCACCTGCAGCCCGCGCAGGGTCAGCAGCCCCACGTCGCCCGGCCCGGCGCCCACCAAGGCTATCTCACCCTGCGCGCCTTCATCGCCTGCGGCGAAGCTTTGCAAATCCTGCTCAAGCTGCCGCTCCGCCTGCGCCGTCTGGCCGTTGGCCACCAGCGTGGCGAAACGGCCGCCGAAGGTTTTCTCCCAGAAACGGCGACGCTCGCCGATCGAGGCCAGCCGCTGTTTGACCTGGCCGCGCCAGCGGCCCGCCACCTGCGCCATCTGCCCCAAACTGGCGGGCAGCAGCGCCTCCAGCTTTTCGCGCAGCAACCGCGCCAGCACCGGCGCCTGGCCGCTGGACGATACGGCCACCACCAGCGGCGAGCGATCGATGATCGATG
This sequence comes from Serratia sp. HMSC15F11, assembly GCF_001808215.1. Lineage (NCBI taxonomy): Bacteria > Pseudomonadati > Pseudomonadota > Gammaproteobacteria > Enterobacterales > Yersiniaceae > Serratia > Serratia sp. HMSC15F11. The sequence continues at coordinate 6,886 of NZ_KV792434.1, read as the reverse complement.
GGAAGATAAACGAGCAGCGAGGCTGGTCGTCCACCACGTTGGCCAACACCCGGCGTTTATCCGCTTCGGCGAACACCGCGGCGTTCAGCGCGTTGTCGTCCGTGGCGGCGATCGCCAGAAACACGTCGTCCAGCTGCGGCGGGTCAAAGGTTTTCCCCAGCCAGAGCAGTTGCCCTCGCTGACGTTGTAGTTCCAGTTCCGGTGAGAGCGACTGCGCAACTATCCGTATTTCAGCCCCGGCGCGCTGAAGCAGATCGACTTTGCGCGCAGCCACGTCACCGCCGCCAACGACCAGCACCGGACGTTGTTTCAGATCGGCGAATATTGGTAGATAGTCCACAACAGCCTTTTCATATAACAGAAAGATAGTGTGACTATACGGGCTGAGATTTAGCCTCTGAAATGACGAAAAGGAATGATTAGTTCCTTTATGGAATATAGGCCGCAACGCCAGAGGCAAACGGTGATAACTGCGGCGGCGGTTTGCGCATTCGCGCGAAAATTAAGAGACGGGGAAATTGTGTAATGCCGCCCGGCGTCTCATACTGGGTGCCGCAGAAAAATGATCGGCAGCGCCGATAGCAAAGAAGGATTTTTCGGTATGTTTTCCCGTTTTTACCTGAAGACCAGCCTGCTGGCCCTCGCACTCGGCGGCGTCTTCAGCGTTTGTGCCGCACAGCCCGCAAAAGACGCGCCAATGGGCCGTTTCGCCGCCGAACAGACCCGCCACATCGCCACTTACTTCCCCGGCCGCATGACGGGCAGCCCGGCCGAATTGCTCACCGCCGACTACCTGAAGCAGCAGTTCAGCAAGATGGGTTACCAAAGCGACATTCGCAGCGTCAACACGCGCTATCTCTACACCAGCAAAGACGGCAAGAAGAACTGGAACAACGTCACCGCCAGCTCGGTGATCGCCGCCCGCAACGGCGACAGTCCGAAACAGATAGTGATCGTCGCCCACTTCGACACCTACACGCCGCAGAGCGACGAAGATCTGGATAACAACCTCGGCGGCCTGACGCTGCAGGGCGTCGACGACAACGCCTCCGGCATCGGCGTAATGCTGGAACTGGCGGAGCGCCTGAAGAGCATCCCCACCGCCTACGGCTTGCGCTTCGTCGCCACCAGCGCCGAAGAGCTCGGCTCGCTGGGTGCACAGAACTACCTGCAGCGCATGAGCGCGGAAGAGAAAAGCAACACCGTGCTGGTGATCAACCTCGACAGCCTGATCACCGGCGATCGTCTGTACTTCAACGCCGGGCGCAACACGCCGTCGCAGATGGCGAAACGCTCCCGCGATCGCGCGCTGGATATCGCCCATCGCTACGGCATCGCCGCCGCCAGCAATCCGGGCAGCACACAGCATCCGAAGGGCACCGGCTGCTGCTCCGATCAAGAGGTGTTCGATGCGGCGGGCATCCCGGTGCTGTCGGTGGAGGCCACCAACTGGTCGCTGGGCGACAAGGACGGCTACCAGCAGCGCGCCGTCAGCCCGCACTTCCCGCAGGGCATCACCTGGCACCGCCCGCAGTATGACAACCTGCAGTACCTGGATCGCTACCTGCCGGGGCGGATCGACAAACGCAGCCGCGACAGCGTGCAGATCCTGCTGCCGCTGATCAAAGAGCTGGCGCAGGCGCACCCGCCGAAAGCACAGAAGAAAAAGTAGCCCGCAAAAAAACAGGGCCCAGCATTGCTGAGCCCTGTCGTGTGATTCGCCTCGTTTAGCCTTCGTGCAGGCCGCACTCGCGCTTCAGCCCGAAGAAACGCGTCTCTTCCTCGCTCATACCCGGTTCCCACTTCTGGGTGGTGTGGGTATCGCCTACTGACAGGTAGCCCTGCTCCCACAGCGGGTGATAGCTCAGCCCGTGCTCGGTCAGATACTGGTAAATCTTGCGGTTGTCCCAGTCGATGATCGGCAAGATCTTGAACACCCCGCGCTGCACCGCCAGCACCGGCAGATTGGCGCGGCTGCCGGACTGCTCGCGCCGCAGGCCGGCGAACCAGCTCTGTGCCCCCAGCGTCTCCAGCGCGCGGTTCATCGGCTCAACCTTGTTGATCTGATTGTACTTTTCAATCCCTTCCACGCCCTGTTCCCACAGTTTGCCATAGCGCGCCTCTTGCCAGGCGGGAGACTGTTCGGCGCGGAACACCTGCAGATTCAGCTTCAGCTGGTCGGTCAGTTGATCGATAAAGCGGTAGGTTTCCGGGAACAGGTAACCGGTGTCGGTCAGGATCACCGGGATATCCGGCCGGATGCGTGTCACCAGGTGCAAACATACCGCCGCCTGAATGCCGAAACTGGACGAGAGTACGAACTCGCCGGGCAGATGCTCCAGCGCCCATGCAACGCGCTGTTCGGCGCTGAGGGTCTCCAGTTGGCCGTTGACCACCGCCAATGCCAGCGCCTGCCCGGATTTGGGCAACGCGTTCAGCGCCGCCAGATCGAATTCAGCCATGTTGTCTCTCCTGCTACTTGAAATTACCTGTGCGGCCCCTCTGCCCAGGGGCCGCCCGGCCTCACTCCCAGAAATCCCGCGCCGGATCCAGCACCGGTTTGACGATGCCCGCACGAACGGTGAAGTCGCCGAAGCCTTCGCCGGCGTTGCGCTCCTTCGCCCAGCGCCCCACCAACAGGTCGATCTCGCTCAGGATCTCGTCTTCGTTGATGTTCTCGCGGTACATACGCGGAATGCGCGTGCCTTCGCGGTTGCCACCCAAATGCAGGTTATAGCGGCCGACCGCCTTGCCCACCAGCCCCAGCTCCGCCAGCAGCGCGCGGCCGCAGCCGTTCGGGCAGCCGGTGATGCGCAGCACGATATGCTCGTCGCCCACCCCGTGCCGATGCATGATCCCTTCCACCTTGGTGACGAACTGCGGCAGAAAGCGCTCAGCCTCCGCCATCGCCAACGGGCAGGTCGGGAACGATACGCAGGCCATCGAGTTCTTGCGTTGCTCGCTGATCTCATCGTCGATCAGGCCATGATCGCGCGCCAGGGCCTCGATCTTCGCCTTCTCGCTTTCCGGCACGCCGGCAATGATCACGTTTTGGTTCGCCGTCAGACGGAAGTCGCCTTTATGGATCTTGGCGATCTCCGCCATACCGGTCTTCAGCGGGCGCCCCGGATAGTCCAGCAGGCGGCCGTTCTCGATAAACAGCGTCAGGTGCCACTGATCGTCGATGCCCTTCACCCAACCGATGCGATCGCCGCGGCCGGTGAATTCATACGGCCGGATCGGCGCGAAGGTGATGCCGGCGCGCTTTTCCACTTCGGCGCGGAAAACGTCCACCCCGACGCGCTCCAGCGTGTATTTGGTTTTGGCGTTCTTACGATCGGTGCGGTTGCCCCAGTCGCGCTGCGTGGTCACTACGGCCTCCGCGACCGCCAGCGTATGTTCGAGCGGAATGTAGCCGAACTCGCTGGCCTGGCGCGCATAGGTTTTCTTGTTGCCGTGCTCGATGGACAATCCGCCGCCCACCAGCAGGTTGAAGCCTACCAGTTTGCCGTTTTCGGCGATCGCCACGAAGTTCATGTCGTTGGCGTGCAGATCGACGTCGTTCTGCGGCGGGATCACCACCGTGGTTTTGAACTTACGCGGTAGGTAGGTCGGCCCCAGAATCGGCTCTTCGTCGGTGGTGGCCACCTTCTCCTGATCCAGCCACACCTCAGCGTAGGCGCGGGTGCGCGGCAGCAGGTGTTCGGAGATCTTCTTCGCCCACTCGTAGGCTTCCTGATGCAGCTCGGACTCCACCGGGTTGGAGGTGCACAGCACGTTGCGGTTCACGTCGTTGGCGGTCGCCAGCGCGTCCAGCCCCAGGCGGTTCAGCAGCTGGTGCACCGGTTTGACGTTGCCTTTCAGAATGCCGTGAAACTGGAACGTCTGGCGGTTGGTGATGCGAATGCTGCCGTACAGCGTGCTCTCCTGCGCAAACTTGTCGATGCCCAGCCACTGCTGCGGGCTGATGATGCCGCCCGGCAGGCGGCAGCGCAGCATCATGGCGTGGCGCGGCTCCAGCTTCTGCTCGGCGCGTTCGGCGCGAATGTCGCGGTCGTCCTGCTGATACATGCCGTGAAAACGGATCAGCAGGAAGTTGTCGCCGTTGAAGCCGCCGGTCAGGCCGTCGTTCAAATCTTCGGCGATGGTGCCGCGCAGGAAGTGGCTCTCCTTCTTCATGCGCTCCGCATCGGCCAGTTTGCCTTCGACTACCAAAGGCCCGGGGTGTTTATCACTCATCAGTAAACATCTCGCTGATAACGGCGCTCAAGGCGCAGCTCACTTAAAAATTCATCCGCCTGCTCGGTATCCATGCCACCGTGCTCGGCCACCAGTTCCAGTAATGTGTTTTCCACGTCTTTCGCCATGCGATTGGCATCGCCGCAGACGTAAATGTGCGCGCCTTCCTGAATCCAGCGCCACACTTCCGCGCCCTGTTCGCGCAGTTTGTCTTGTACGTATATTTTATGTTGTTGGTCGCGGGACCAGGCCAGATCGATGCGGGTCAAAAGACCGTCTTTCACGTAGCGCTGCCATTCGACCTGATACAGGAAGTCTTCGGTAAAGTGCGGGTTGCCGAAGAACAGCCAGTTTTTGCCGCCGGCGCCGTCGGCGTCGCGCTGCTGCATAAAGGCGCGGAACGGCGCGATGCCGGTGCCTGGGCCGATCATGATCACCGGCGCTTCCGGATTGGCCGGCAGGCGGAAGTTGTCGTTGTGCTCGATAAACACCCGCACGTCGCCGTCTTCCTCCAGGCGATCAGCCAGGAAACCGGAGGCGCCGCCGCTGCGGGCACGCCCGTCGATGTCGTAACGCACCACACCCACGGTGATATGCACTTCGCTTTCGTTCTCCGCCTGTGAAGAGGCGATGGAGTACAGGCGCGGCGTCAACGGACGCAGCAGACCGACCAGCTGTTCGGCGCTCAGATCCGCCGGCGCCTGACGCACCATGTCGACGATCGGCGTGTTGTGCGCGTACTGCTGCAGCGCGGCTTTATCCGCCAACAGGCCGATCAACTTTTCATCGCGCGACAGCGCGGCGTATTTATCGACGATCGGCGTGGTGTTCTGCGTTAGTTCGAAATGGCTGCGCAGCGCCTGCGCCAGCGGCAGGGTCTGCCCTTCCACCTCGACCGGTTCGTCGCCTTTCAGCCACAACAGTTGCACCAGTTCGTCCACCAGCGCCGGATCGTTGTCAAACCATACGCCGAGCGCGTCGCCTGGCTGATAGCGCAGGCCGGAGTCGCCCAGATCGATTTCGATATGGCGTACGTCTTTATCCGACGCGCGGCCGGTAATTTTCTGGTTGACCGCCAGCTGGGCGGTGAGCGGCTGTTCCTTGCTGTACGGGCTGCTGTCGAGCAGATCGACCGCGCCGCTGGCCAACACGCCCGGCGCGGCGCTTTCCGCCGGCGCGCGCGCCTTCAGCACCGACACCACCTGTTTGCGCCAGGCGGCGGCCAGTTCCTGATACTCCACGTCGGCGTCCACGCGCTCCACCAGGCGCTCGGCGCCCAGCTCGGCCAGCTTGCCGTCGAAATCTTTACCTGACTGGCAGAAATTCTCATAAGAGGTGTCGCCCAGCCCGAACACCGCAAAAGCGGTATCATTCAGCTTCGGCGCCTTCTTCGAGAACAGGAATTTATGCAGCGCCACCGCTTCTTCCGCCGGTTCGCCCTCCCCCTGCGTGGAGGCGACGATCACCAGCAGGCGCTCTTGGGCTATCTGCTTGAACTTGTAGTCGCCGGCGCTGATCAGCGTGGCGCTCAGATTGGCGGCCAGCAGATCGTCGCGCAGCTGCTCCGCCAGGCGGCGCGCATTGCCGGTCTGCGAAGCGGAAATGATGGTGATGCCGGCGGCAGCCGCAGGGGCGACAGGCGCAATGGCCACGGCTCCGGGCTGTTGATTGACCATGCCCCAAAAATAGCCGGACAGCCACGCCAGCTGCGTCGGCGAATAGTCGCCGATCGTCGCCTGCAGGCGCGCCAGCTGTTCGGGCGTCAGCGGGAGCAAAGATGTTGGAGGAGCCTGAGTCGTCATTGCTGTACTTATTTCCTATACTTAGCGCCTTTCCTGCCAGGCGCGCGCCAGTGTCAGTCGCTGTCTCTTCGCTGCGTCGGGTGTGCGGAAAAGATCAGGAGAGTTTGTAAGGTTACCGAGCAGAATAGCAACGATTAAATAAGGGATAGCAATAAATCATAACCAAAATGACTAAGCTGTTTTTCTGGTAAGGGATAACGCTTAAACCGTTAAACAAAGTTTTTTATCCAGATGAAATTAAAACGCTTTTTTTCATCATTTTTTCACCGTTCAACATTTCGACTCATTACCCCAGCCGATAGGTGCCGCAAACACCAAACAAAAAAAGTGTTAACCGCGCGCGGTTGTCGTGGCGCTAGACCATAACGGTATAAATGGCAAGCAGACGCGCTTTCCGGTACTATGCGGCGGTTTTTGAGTCAATGAGGCCGTAATAATGGCAACCACGCTGTTTAAAGATTTTCAGTTTGAAGCCGCACACCGTTTGCCGCACGTGCCGGAGGGCCATAAATGCGGCCGCCTGCATGGGCATTCGTTTATGGTGCGTCTGGAAGTGACCGGTGAAGTGGACCCCCACACCGGTTGGGTGATGGATTTCGCCGAGCTCAAGGCTGTGTTTTCCCCGATCTGGGAGCGGTTGGATCACCATTATCTGAACGATATTCCAGGATTGGAAAATCCCACCAGCGAAGTGCTCGCCGCCTGGATTTGGCAGCAGCTCAAGCCCCAGTTGCCGGAACTGACTGCGGTGATGGTGAAAGAGACCTGTACCGCGGGATGCGTATATAAAGGTTAAAAGAAAGGGCGCCGCAATGAACTGCGCCCCATAAGTTGGACGATGTAAA
>NZ_KV792433.1:0-1442 GCF_001808215.1 Serratia sp. HMSC15F11 | reverse complement strand
TGAACTGCACCCCAAATGTTGGACACATCTGACATTTGGAGGTGCAGCTTTATGAAGTATTCACTGCAAGACAAACTCAATGCCGTCCGATATTACCTTGCCGGGCTTGGCAGCCAACGGCAGACTGCCAGGAAGTTCTCCGTCGCTCATGTCCAGTTGCGGCGCTGGATTGCCGCTTATCAGCATCATGGCAAATCGGGGCTGCAACCCGGACGTCGTCGGCGCTACACGCCAGCGTTCAAACTCGCTGCCGTCGAGTTTGCCCGTTCAAATCCACTGTCCTTAGCGGACGTTGCCGCCAGATTCGACATTCCTTCATACACGACGCTGGAACACTGGGTTAAGCTTTATCAGGAGAATGGGGCCGAAGCCCTCAACCTGGATAAGCGTGGTCACCGTATGTCTCGACATCCCAAAACCCCCTATGCCGATAAATCGCCCGATGAACTGACGCCGGAAGAGATGCGGGAGGAAATCGCGTTCCTGCGTGCACAGAATGACTACATAAAAAAGTTGAGAGCCTTGATGCAGGAGAACGATGCCAGAGCGCGTCGGAAAGGGCAAAAATCGTCACGGCATTGAGGCAGAAACACGGACTGGGCCTGTTAGTGCAGGTCAGCGCCTTGCCCCGCAGCACCTATTATTATTGCTGCAAAAACAGCAAGAGGCCGGACAAATATCGGGAGACGAAACAGCGGGTGGAGACCATCTTCCACGCCCATAAAGGCCGTTACGGCTATCGCCGCGTGGCCTGTGTTCTGCGGAAGGAAGGGCATCGGTTAAATCATAAAACCGTCCGGAAGCTGATGACGGCACTGCAGTTGAAGTCACCGGTACGCAGCAAGAAGTACCGGTCTTATAAGGGGGATGTCGGTAAGGTTGCGCCCAATCTCCTGCAACGCGACTTTATCGCCCAGTGTCCGAATCAAAAATGGGTAACGGATGTGACGGAGTTCCAGGTGGGGGAAAATAAGTTGTATCTGTCAGCGGTTCTTGACTTGTACAACGGTGAAATCATCGCGTATGAACTGGCGCGCAGGGCGGAGTTCAGGCTGGTAAAATCGATGCTAGACAAGGCACTGAGCACACTGAAACCAGGCGAGCAGCCAGTATTGCACAGCGACCAGGGCTGGCATTACCGGATGGAGGCTTACCAGCATCAGTTACGGGAGCATGGAATAGAGCAGAGCATGTCTCGCAAAGGGAACTGCCTGGACAATGCGGTGATGGAGAACTTCTTCGGCCATCTGAAAGCGGAGCTTTATTACTTACAACGCTTTGATAACGTTGAGCACCTGGCAAAAGAAATAGAGCACTACATTGATTACTACAACCACGACCGCCTCAGAGAGAAGCTAAAAGGCCTGAGTCCGGTAGAGTATCGAACTCAGGCCATGAAGGCCGCCTGAATTTACATCGTCCAACTTATGGGGCGCAGTTCA
>NZ_KV792432.1:0-88818 GCF_001808215.1 Serratia sp. HMSC15F11 | reverse complement strand
TGGTAGAGCGCACCCTTGGTAAGGGTGAGGTCCCCAGTTCGACTCTGGGTATCAGCACCACTTTATTTAAAGTGGGTTTAGAAGTTCGGCAGAAAAAAGAATTTGCTTGGCGGCAATAGCGCGGTGGTCCCACCTGACCCCATGCCGAACTCAGAAGTGAAACGCCGTAGCGCCGATGGTAGTGTGGGGTCTCCCCATGCGAGAGTAGGACACTGCCAAGCATCAAATAAGCCAAGAGGCCATCCGAAAGGATGGCCTTTTTGCTTTTCAGTCCCTTTACTCCCCCTCCTCATATCTTGGCGCAGAGCGCGCAATGAAACATTTTCACCTTTTCGCCGAATGCTCGACATCGACGGAAAAAAACGCTATCTTCGGGCATCTAGAAGTCTAAACGTATAAATGGATGTGTGAGGGTTAAGCAATGCCGATTCGTGTTCCTGATGAGTTACCTGCGGTCAATTTCTTGCGCGGTGAGAATGTCTTCGTGATGACATCCTCGCGGGCAAAAACACAGGAAATCAGGCCACTGAAAGTGCTGATCCTCAACCTGATGCCAAAGAAGATCGAAACGGAAAACCAGTTTTTGCGCCTGCTGTCCAACTCGCCGCTGCAGATTGATATCCAGCTGCTGCGTATCGATAGCCGCGAATCGAAGAACACGCCGGCCGAGCATCTGAATAACTTCTACTGCGACTTCGAGGATATCCAGAACGAGAACTTCGATGGTTTGATCGTTACCGGCGCGCCGCTGGGGCTGGTCGATTTCTGCGATGTTGCCTACTGGCCGCAGATCGAACGGGTGATTGACTGGGCTAAGAACCACGTTACCTCCACGCTGTTCGTTTGCTGGGCGGTACAGGCGGCGTTGAACATCCTGTACGGCATTCCCAAGATGACGCGCGAGGTGAAGCTCTCCGGCGTTTATCCGCACCAAACGCTGCAGCAGCATGCGTTGCTGACGCGCGGCTTCGACGAAAGCTTCCTGGCGCCGCATTCACGCTATGCCGATTTCCCGACCGAAGTGATTCGCCAATATACCGACCTGGACATCCTGGCCGAATCCGAGCAGGCCGGCGCCTACCTGTTTGCCAGCAGGGACAAGCGCCTGGCGTTTGTCACCGGCCATCCGGAATACGATACGCTGACCCTGGCAGGAGAGTATTGTCGCGACAACGAAGCCGGCCTCGATCCTGCCGTTCCACTCAACTACTTCCCCGATGACAACCCCTCACTGACACCGAAAGCCACCTGGCGCAGCCATGGCCATCTGCTGTTTTCCAACTGGCTCAACTATTACGTCTACCAGATCACGCCGTACGATCTGCGCCATATGAATCCGACGCTCGACTGATCTTTTCTGCTCGCCGGCGGCTGAATCGAGGCCGCCGCGCCGTTGATCCTCTGAACGATCCTCTTTTTCTCCGTCACACCTCCTTAAAATCAATTGTTAACCAAGGTGTTAGCGCATCTTTATCACTCTGGTGGAAGCGATTTCCTTACCGGTCATTATTGTTATTTTATATAACTAATTGATAATAAAGTGTTAATAAAATATTTAATAATAAAATGGAAATGGTTTTTGATTTTTATTTTTTGTTGAGTATTCTTAGAGCTATCGGGATGAGATCTGACCAGTTGAGGATCGTTTCATCCACCCTGATCCACAGTGATTTCTGATGAAAATGCGCCGGTCGCGCGAGCGCAACGATGGGAAGGAGCAAGGTCATGACGCAACAGATAGCAGGCACGGAGTTAAGGTTTACGCAGGGTTTCGCCGCAGCGGAGCGCCAGGTGTTGACCGATGAAGCGGTTGAATTCCTGGCGGAACTGGTGGGGAAATTCACGCCGCGGCGCAACGAGCTGCTGGCGGCGCGTGTCCGCTGGCAGCAAAATATCGATCGCGGCGAACTGCCGGGATTTATTTCGGAAACCACTTCCATTCGTGAAGGTGACTGGCAGATCCGCGGCATTCCGCAAGATCTGCGTGACCGCCGGGTCGAGATCACCGGGCCGGTTGAGCGCAAGATGGTGATCAATGCGCTTAATGCCAACGTAAAAGTGTTCATGGCGGACTTCGAAGACTCGCTGGCGCCAAGCTGGGACAAAATCATCGACGGCCAAATCAACCTGCACGATGCAGTTAACGGCACCATTTCCTACACCAATGAAGCCGGCAAAATCTACCAGCTGAAACCGAACCCGGCGGTATTGATCGCTCGCGTGCGCGGCCTGCATTTGCCGGAAAAACACGTGCTGTGGCGTGATGAAGCCATTCCCGGCGGCCTGTTCGATTTCGCGCTGTACTTCTACCACAACTATCGCCAACTGTTGGCCAAGGGCAGCGGCCCATATTTCTATCTGCCGAAAACCCAGTCCTGGGAAGAGGCGGCCTGGTGGAGCGATGTCTTCAGCTTTACCGAGGATCGTTTCGATCTGCCGCGCGGCACCATCAAAGCGACCGTGCTGATCGAAACCCTGCCGGCGGTGTTCCAGATGGACGAAATTCTCTACCACCTGCGCGACCACATCGTCGGCCTGAACTGCGGCCGCTGGGATTACATCTTCAGCTACATCAAAACGCTGAAGAATCATGGCGATCGCGTGCTGCCTGATCGTCAGTCGGTGACCATGGAGAAACCTTTCCTCAGCGCCTATTCGCGTCTGTTGATCAAAACCTGTCATAAGCGCGGCGCGTTCGCCATGGGCGGTATGGCGGCGTTTATCCCGAGCAAAGACGCCGAGAAAAATGACTGGGTGTTGAATAAGGTACGGGCGGACAAAGAGCTGGAAGCCAGCAACGGCCATGACGGCACCTGGGTGGCGCACCCGGGGCTGGCGGATACGGTGATGGAGGTATTCGGCAAAGCATTGGGCGATCGCCAGAACCAGCTGGAGGTGCTGCGTGAGCAAGACGCGCCGATCAGCGCCGCACAGCTGCTGGAACCGTGCGACGGCGAACGCACCGAGGCGGGGATGCGCGCCAATATCCGCGTGGCGGTGCAGTACATCGAAGCCTGGATCTCCGGCAACGGTTGCGTACCAATTTACGGTTTGATGGAAGATGCGGCGACGGCGGAGATCTCCCGTACGTCAATCTGGCAGTGGATCCACCACGAGAAGAGCCTGAGCGACGGGCGTCCGGTCACCAAGGCGCTGTTCCGCCAGATGCTGCAAGAAGAGATGTTGGTGGTGCGTGAAGAAGTGGGGGAAGCGCGCTTTAACGCCGGCCGGTTCGAAGAGGCGGCGCGCCTGATGGAGCGCATCACCACGCAAGATGAGTTAATCGATTTCCTGACGCTGCCCGGCTATGCGCTGCTGGCCTGAATTTTCCCAATCAACCCTACATGACTGAAAGGATAAAAATTATGTCTACCTCTCGCTCTCAACAGATCCAGCAGCTGGAACAGGAATGGAAATCGGCCCGTTGGGAAGGCATCACTCGCCCTTACAGCGCCGAAGACGTGATCAACCTGCGCGGTTCGGTCAACCCGGAATGCACCCTGGCGCAAAACGGCGCCGCCAAACTGTGGGCATTGTTGAATGGCAAGGCGCGCAAAGGCTACGTGAACTGCCTGGGCGCGCTGACCGGTGGCCAGGCGCTGCAGCAGGCCAAAGCCGGCGTCGAGGCTATCTACCTGTCAGGCTGGCAGGTGGCGGCGGACGCCAACAGCGCGGCGGCCATGTACCCTGACCAGTCGCTGTATCCGGTGGACTCGGTGCCGAAGGTCGTCGAGCGCATCAACAATACCTTCCGCCGCGCCGATCAGATCCAATGGGCTAACCAGATTGAGCCGGGCAGCAAAGGCTACACCGATTATTTCCTGCCGATCGTCGCCGATGCGGAAGCCGGCTTCGGCGGCGTGCTGAACGCCTTCGAGCTGATGAAAGCGATGATCACCGCCGGCGCCGCCGGGGTACACTTTGAAGACCAGCTGGCGGCGGTGAAGAAATGCGGCCATATGGGCGGCAAAGTGCTGGTGCCGACGCAGGAAGCGATCCAGAAACTGGTCGCCGCGCGCCTGGCGGCCGACGTGCTCGGCGTGCCGACGCTGGTGATCGCCCGCACCGACGCCGATGCGGCCGACCTGCTGACCTCCGATTGCGATCCGTATGACAGCGCCTTCGTCACCGGCGAGCGCACGGCGGAAGGCTTCTTCCGCACCCATGCCGGCGTCGAGCAGGCGATCAGCCGCGGCCTGGCTTACGCTCCTTACGCGGATATGGTGTGGTGCGAAACCTCAACGCCGGATCTGGATGCCGCTCAGCGCTTCGCCGACGCCATCCACGCCAAATACCCGGGTAAGCTGCTGGCCTACAACTGCTCGCCGTCGTTCAACTGGAAGAAGAACCTCGACGACCAGACCATCGCTCGCTTCCAGCAGGCGCTGTCGGATATGGGCTACAAATATCAGTTCATCACGCTGGCGGGCATCCACAGCATGTGGTTCAACATGTTCGATCTGGCGCACGCCTATGCGCAGGGCGAGGGCATGAAACACTACGTCGAGAAGGTGCAGCAGGCGGAGTTCGCCGCGGTGGATCGCGGCTACACCTTCGCGTCGCACCAGCAAGAGGTGGGCACCGGCTACTTCGACAAGGTCACCACCATCATTCAGGGCGGCGCCTCTTCGGTCACCGCGCTGACCGGTTCGACGGAAGAACAGCAGTTCTGATGCGGCAAGCTTGAAGACGTTCCACCCGGAGCCTGCATGCGCAGGCTTCTTTTTCTGGCGGGGGTAAGGATGGCGGCAAAACTGGAGTTGTTGATCGCACAGACGATCCTGCAGGGCTTCGATGCGCAGTACGGCCGCTTTCTGGAAGTGACCGCCGGCGCGCAGCAGCGCTTCGAGCAGGCGGACTGGCCGGCGGTGCAGCAGGCGATGAAAAAGCGCATCCATCTGTACGACCATCACGTCGGCCTGGTGGTGGAGCAGCTCAAATGCATCACCGGGCAGAAATACTTCGACGCCGACTTCCCCAGCCGGGTCAAAGCAGTCTATATCGACCTGCTGCCGGACTATCCGCGTTTCGAGATCGCCGAAAGCTTCTTTAACTCGGTCTACTGCAGGCTGTTCAAGCACCGCGATCTGACGCCGGACAAGCTGTTCGTCTTCAGTTCGCAGCCGGAGCGGCGCTTTCGCGACATCCCGCGTCCGCTGGCGCGCGATTTTACTCCCCATGGCGATCTGCCGGCGATGCTGCGCAGCGTACTGAGCGATCTGCCGCTGCGGCTGCTGTGGGAGGATTTGACGCGCGATATTCGCTACATCACTCAGGCGCTGCAACGCGCCTTCAGCGCACAGCAGCTGGCGGGTGCAACCTTCCAGATCGCCAACGAACTGTTCTACCGCAACAAGGCCGCCTGGCTGGTCGGCAAGCTGCGCCTGGCCGACGGCGTTTATCCGTTCTTGCTGCCTATCCACCACAGCGAATCGGGCGCGCTGTTTATCGACGCCTGCCTGACCGGTAAGGCCGAGGCCAGCATTGTCTTCGGCTTCGCTCGTTCTTATTTCATGGTCTACGCGCCGCTGCCGGCGGCGATGGTGGAGTGGCTGCGCGAGATCCTGCCGGGCAAAACCACCGCCGAGCTGTACATGGCGATCGGCTGCCAGAAGCACGGCAAAACCGAATGCTATCGCGAATACCTGACCTTTATGGCGCAGTCGCAGGAGCAATTTATCATCGCGCCGGGGGTGAAGGGCATGGTGATGCTGGTGTTCACCTTGCCGTCCTTCGATCGGGTATTCAAAGTGATCAAGGACGAGTTCGCCCCGCAAAAAGAGGTGACGCAGGCGCAGGTGATGGCCTGCTATCAGCTGGTGAAAGAGCACGATCGCGTCGGGCGCATGGCGGATACCCAAGAGTACGAGAATTTCGTCGTCGACAAGGCGCGCCTCAGCCCGGTGCTGTTGGCGGAACTGCAGCGCGAAGTGCCGGGCAAACTGGAAGATCTCGGCGATCGCATCGTGATCAAGCACCTGTATATGGAACGGCGTATGACGCCGCTGAATCTGTATCTGGAGCAGGCCAACGACCAGCAGATGCGCGATGCGATCGAAGAGTACGGTAATGCCATCAAGCAGCTGGCCGCCGCCAATATCTTCCCCGGTGACATGCTGTTCAAGAACTTTGGCGTGACGCGCCACGGGCGGGTGGTGTTCTACGACTACGACGAAATTTGCTACATGACCGAGGTTAACTTCCGCGACATTCCTCCGCCGCGCTATCCGGAGGACGAGCTGGCCAGCGAACCGTGGTACAGCATCGCGCCCAACGACGTATTCCCGGAAGAGTTCCGCCACTTCCTGTGCGGCGATCGGCGCATTCGGCAGGTGTTTGAAGAGCTGCACAGCGATCTGTTTACGGCTGAGTATTGGCGCGGGTTGCAGCAGCGCATCCGCGAGGGGCACGTGGAAGACGTGTTCGCTTACCGCAAGAAGCAGCGGTTCAGCCAGCGCAGCGGGGCGGCGCTGCCGGCCGCCACCGCTGCGATGTAAATCAGGCCTGGGCGCCCGCGACGGCGGCGCGCGCCAGTTCGGTGATGCGGGCGTAGTCGCCGCTTTCCAGCGCGTCCGCCGGCACCAGCCAGGAGCCGCCGATGCACAGTACGCTTTTCAGCGCCAGGTAGCTGCGGTAGTTGTCCGGCGAGATACCGCCGGTCGGGCAGAAGCGCACCTGCGGGAACGGGCCGCCGATCGCCTGCAGCGCTTTTACCCCGCCATTGGCTTCCGCCGGGAAGAATTTAAACTCGCGCAGGCCGTAATCCATGCCCAGCATCAGCTCGGAAACGGTGCTGATGCCCGGAATAAGCGGAATGGACCCGGCGGTGGCCGCGTTGAGCAGCTCGTCGGTCAGCCCCGGGCTGATGGCGAACTGCGCACCGGCCTCGGTCACTTCACGCAGCTGCTGGGGATTGATCACGGTACCGGCGCCGATGATCGCTTCCGGCACTTCTTGGGCGATGGCGCGAATGGCGTCCATGGCGCAGGCGGTGCGCAGCGTCACTTCCAGCACCCGCACACCGCCGGCGACCAGCGCTTTCGCCAGCGGCACCGCATGTTCCAGCTTGTTGATCACGATGACCGGCACCACCGGCCCCGCCGTCAGGATCTGTTCGGCGCTTGTTTTCCATTGGTTCATGATGACGTTCTCCTCTGTGGCCGCCGCCAGGCGGCGATGCGGCCAGGCTATCGATTAAAATTTGATGCAGCAGGCGCCCTGCTCGGCGCCGGACAGCTGGCTGCGCAGCGCGCCGAACAGCTCGCGGCCGCAGCCGATGTGTTCTGCGCTCAGATCGGGTTGGCATGGCGTGCGCTGGGCCAGTTCGTCGGCGTCGACCAGCACCTGCAGCTCGCCGCTGCGGCCGTTGACGCGGATCGGATCGCCGTCGCGCACTTTCGCCAGCAGGCCGCCGGTATAGGCTTCCGGGGTGACGTGGATGGCGGAAGGCACCTTGCCGGAGGCGCCTGACAGGCGGCCGTCAGTCACCAGCGCCACTTTGAAGCCGCGATCCATCAGCACGCCTAGCGGCGGCATCAGCTTGTGCAGCTCCGGCATACCGTTGGCCTGCGGCCCCTGGAAGCGCACTACCACCACGCAATCGCGATCCAGCTTGCCGGCTTCGAACGCCGGCACGATGTCGTGCTGGCTGTCGAACACCACCGCCGGCGCTTCGATAATCTGGTTGTCGGCGGGCACCGCCGAGGTTTTCATCACCGCACGGCCCAGATTGCCTGCCATCACTTTGGTGCCGCCGTGATGCTCAAACGGCTGAGCGACGCTGGCGATCACGCTGGCGTCGAGCGAGCCGGCCACGCCTTCGCGCCACGCCAGCTGGCCATTATCCAGCCAGGGTTCCTGGGTGTAGCGGTGCAGGCCGAAACCGGCCACGGTGTGCACGTCTTCGTGCAGCAGCCCGTGTTGCAGCAGCTCGCGCACCACCAGCGGCACGCCGCCGGCGGCCTGGAACTGGTTGATGTCGGCCGGGCCGTTCGGGTAGATGCGGCACAGCAGCGGCACCGCCTCCGACAGCTCCGAGAAATCGTCCCAGGTAATGATGATGCCTGCTGCGCGCGCCATCGCCACCAGATGCATGGTCAGGTTGGTGGAGCCGCCGGTGGCCAGCAGCGAGACGATGCCGTTTACCACCACTTTCTCGTCCATCAGGCGGCCGATCGGCAGGTAGTTGCCGGCGGTGTCGGTCAGTCGCGTCACCTGGCGCGCGGCGGCGTCGTTCAGCGCGTCGCGCAGCGGCGTGTCCGGATGTACGAAGGAGGCGCCCGGCAGGTGCAGGCCCATCACTTCCATCACCATTTGGTTGGTGTTGGCGGTGCCGTAGAAGGTGCAGGTGCCGATGCCGTGATAGGACGCGGCCTCGGCTTCCAGCAGCGCCAGGCGGTCGGCCTTGCCCTCGGCGTACAGCTGGCGCACGCGCACCTTTTCTTTGTTGGGTAAACCGCTGCTCATCGGGCCGGCAGGCACGAACAGCGCGGGCAGGTGGCCGAAGGAGAGGGCGGCCATCACCAGCCCGGGCACGATCTTGTCGCAGATGCCGAGGAACAGCGCACCGTCGAACATGTTGTGCGACAGGCCGACGGCGGCCGACATGGCGATCACGTCGCGGCTCATCAGCGACAGCTCCATGCCGTCCTGCCCCTGCGTCACGCCGTCGCACATCGCCGGCACGCCGCCGGCCACCTGGCCGACGGCGCCCACCGCCTGCAGCGCCTGTTTCAGCCGCTGCGGGTAGTGTTCGTACGGCTGGTGGGCCGACAGCATGTCGTTGTAGGCGGTGATGATGGCGATATCGCTGCGCACCATGTTTTTCAGCGCCGTCTTGTCATCGGGCTGACAGGCGGCGAAGCCGTGGGCCAGGTTGCCGCAGGCCAGCTGCGCGCGGTGGACGGTTTGGGAACGGGCCGCTTCGATACGCGCCAGATAGGCGGCACGGCTGGCCTGGGAACGGTGGGTGATGCGCTGTGTGACACGGGACAAGGTTGGGTTAATCATGCCTTCCTCACATTGCTGTTGTTATAGTCGCCGCCTGTGGCGGTGCCCCCGGTGGTGATTTGCAGCCCTGGTGTGCAAGGCCGGGGGCGATTTAGGATTTAAAACATCGTGAATGCAATCATGCCGATAGCGCCGCCGACGCTGCCCAGAATCGTTTCCATCACCGTCCAGGTTTTCAGCGTTTGCAGTTCGTTGGCGCCGGTGAATTTGCCGAACAGCCAGAAACCGGCGTCGTTGACGTGGCTCAGCACGATGGAGCCGCCGGCGATACAGATAGCCAGCGCGGCCAGCTGCCCGCCGCTCAGCCCGAGCTGGCTGGTGACCGGCAGCACCAGGCCGACGGTGGTCAGGCAGGCGACGGTGGCCGAGCCCTGAATCACCCGCACCATGGCGGAGAGCGCAAAGGCGGCCACGGCGATCGGCAGGCCGGCGCCGATCATGGCGTCACCCAGCGCCGGCCCTACGCCGGAATCCACCAGGATCTGTTTGAACACCCCGCCGGCGCCGGTCATCAGCAGGATGATCCCGGCCGGTTGCACCGCGGCGGAGCAGATGGCCAGCGTCTGTTCATTGCTCATGCCGCGCGGTTTCGCCAGGCCGTAAATCACGATCAGACAGGCCAGCAGGATGGCGGTGAACGGGTGGCCGATAAACTCCAGCCACTGCTGCAGCTGCGAACCCGGGGTGACCAGCCGCGCGCCGATGGTTTTCATGCCGACCAGCACCAGCGGGCACAGCACCAGCGCCAGGCTGAAACCGAACGACGGCAGATTGCCCTTGGTCAGCGTCGGCTCGTTCTCTTCCGGCGGCATTGGCCAGTTGACGAAGCGGCTGATAAAGCTGCCGTACAGCGGGCCGGCGATCAGCATGCCGATCACTGCCGCCACCAGGCCGATGGCGATCATCCAGCCGAAGTCGGCCTTCATCTGCGAAGCCAGCAGCATCGGCACCGGCCCCGGCAGCAGGAAGGAGGCGGCGGCGGCCACGCCGGCGAACAGCGGGATCGCCAGCTTGACGATATTGCCGTCGGTGCGGCGCGCCACGGCGAACACGATGCCGATCAGCAGCACCACCGCCACGTCGAAGAACAGCGGCAGCGCGCAGATCAGGCCGGCGATGCCGAGCGCATAGTGCGCCTTGCTTTGTCCGAATCGTTTCAGCAATTGCGCCGCAATTTGATCGAGCGCGCCGACCTCATGCAGGATCTTGCCGAACATTGCCCCCAGCGCCACCACGATCGCCAGGAAGCCCAGCGTGTCGCCCATGCCTTTTTGCATGGTGTCGGCGATATGGTCCAGCGGCATGCCGGAGAAGATGCCGGCGGCGATGGACACCAGCATCAGCGCGACGAAGGCGTGCATGCGCGCCTTCATCACCAGGAATAACAGCAGTAAAACCGAGCCGACTGCGGTACCGACCAGCGTAACGGTACTCACGCGCACACGTCCTGTGGCAGGAAGCTCTGGATATGGCGCACGGTATCGGCGATCACCGCGTCCAGCGGCTGGTTGATGTCGATCGCCATCACGTCGCTTTCGTCGGCGCCCGGTTGCTCCAGTGCGGCGAACTGGGTGACCAGCATCTGCGGTTTGAAGAAGTGGCCGTTACGCGCCGCCAGTCGGGATTCGATCACCGGGAACTCGCCGTGCAGGTAGATAAACGACAGGTTGCCGTTGCCGGCGCGCAGGCGGTCGCGATACTGCTTTTTCAGCGCCGAGCAGACGATGATCGACACGTTGTTGGTGCGCTGCATGGCGAAGGCGGCATCGTTGAGCGCGGCTAACCACGGGGCGCGATCGTCGTCGTTCAACGCGTCGCCGGCGGCCATCTTCAGGATGTTGCTGCGCGGATGCAGGAAGTCGCCGTCGAGGAAGCCGGCGGAGAGTTGGCGGGCCGCGGCGGCGGCGACGGCGGACTTGCCGCTGCCGGAAACGCCCATAACGACGTAAATGCGATTTTGATTGTTGGTCATGGCTTGGCTCCAAAGCACCGGGTGGCGTTACCTTCGTTCAGCTTGATTGTTACCGGTAACATGTTATCGGTAACATTGTCGAAGGAAGTTTGAGCGGTTGCAATGGGCTTTCGCCGTGAGGATCGCTAACTGTGATCGGCTTCAAGCTTTTTTCCCGTGTGCTAAACAGGATGCCGATAGCCTGTTACATGCTGACAACAGAGCAAGGAATCGAGAGAGAGAGGGCGCGCAGGGGCGCCCTAGGAGGGGGGGATCAGCGCACGCCGCCGTAGGCCAGGCTGATTTCTTTCGCCGCGTGGATCACCAGCGCTCCCAGTTCGATCACGCGATCGTCGGTGATGCGCGACACCGGGCCGGAGATGGAGATGGCGGCGAAGGCTTCGCGGTGCTCGTCGAAGATACAGGCAGCCACGCAGCGCAGGCCGAGCGCGTGCTCTTCGTCATCAAAGGAGAAGCCCTGTTTGCGGATCTGCGCCAGCCCCTCTTTCAGGTTGTGCGGCGTCAGGGTGTGCGGCGTGTAGGTATGCATGCCTTTTTTGTGCAGCAGTTTGGTCACCTGATCGTCCGGCAGGGTGGCGAGGAACGCCTTGCCGGCGCCGGAGGCGTGCATCGGCAGTTTACCGCCGATCGGCGCCGACATGCGCATCAGCGCCGTACACTGCACCTGATCGATGATGATCGCCTGGTACTCGCTGGTATCCAGCACCGCCAGGTTGACGGTTTCGCCAGACTCTTCCATCAGGCGCCGCAGCGTCGGATGCACCATCGCCAGCAGGTTGCGGCTTTGCAGGAAGCTGCTGCCGACCACAAAGGCGTGCGAGCCGATGGTCCACAGGCCGAGATCGCCGACCTGGCGCACGAATCCCTGCTGCTGCATGGTGGTGAGCAGGCGGTGAGTGGTGGAATTCGGCAGGCCGGCCTGCTGCGCCAGATCGGTCAGCGCCACGTTGCCCTGAGCTTCCGAAATGTATTCCAACAGCTTCAGGCCACGGGTCAACGATTGTACCTGGCCGGTCGCCGCACTGGCGGCCGGGGCTGCTGCGCGGGGCTTCTTGCCGCGTTTGGCGGGAGCAGGGGTGGCCATGGGTGAGATTCCTTTTTCCGTATGATGGAATTCATTTTCGTTTTTTGTCGATGAATTGCAAGTCGCCGCCAGCTCATCGGAGGTGTTGGCGCACAACCTGAAAAACTCTCAATTGTCGCCTGGCCCTTTGTCCCTACAAGCTGTGCTAGGATGACTCGTTGGTTTTTGCGGCAGTTGAGCAATGGGCTGGATGGCAATGGAAGGGGTTACAGTGACGAATCGAGTAGAACAACTGCGCCGCCAGTTAGCGCAGCGCATTTTGGTGTTGGACGGCGGCATGGGCACCATGATCCAGAGCTACCGTCTGGACGAGCGTGATTTCTGCGGTGAGCGTTTCGCCGACTGGCGCAGCGATCTGAAAGGCAACAACGATCTGCTGGTGCTGACCAAGCCGGAAGTGATCACCGCCATTCATTACGCCTATCTTGAGGCGGGCGCCGATATCCTTGAGACCAATACCTTCAACTCCACCTCCATCGCCATGGCCGACTACCACATGGAGTCGCTGTCCGCCGAGATTAACTATCAGGCCGCCTGCCTGGCGCGCGCCTGCGCCGACGAATGGACGGCGCGCACGCCGGAAAAACCGCGCTACGTCGCCGGGGTGCTGGGGCCGACCAACCGCACTGCGTCCATCTCGCCGAACGTCAACGATCCGGCGTTCCGCAACATTTCGTTCGATGAGCTGGTGGCGGCTTACCGCGAATCGACCCGCGCGCTGGTGGAGGGCGGCGTCGATCTGATCATGATCGAAACCATCTTCGACACCCTGAATGCCAAGGCCGCCGCTTTTGCAGTGGAAACCGAATTCGAAGCGTTGGGGGTGGAACTGCCGATCATGATTTCCGGCACCATCACCGACGCCTCCGGCCGTACTTTGTCCGGCCAGACCACCGAAGCGTTTTACAATTCGCTGCGCCACGTCAAGCCGCTGACTTTCGGCCTGAACTGCGCTCTGGGCCCGGACGAACTGCGTCAGTACGTCGCCGAGCTGGCGCGCATCTCGGAGACCTACGTCACCGCGCACCCGAACGCCGGTTTGCCGAACGCCTTCGGCGAGTACGATCTGGATGCGGCCGAGATGGCGCGCCAGGTCGGGGAGTGGGCGCAGGCCGGCTTCCTCAATATCATCGGCGGCTGCTGCGGCACCACGCCGGAACATATCGCCGCGATGGCCAACGCGGTCGAGGGCGTGCCGCCGCGCCGGCTGCCGGAGATCCCGGTCGCCTGCCGCCTGGCGGGCCTGGAGCCGCTGACCATCGATGCCAACACCCTGTTCGTCAACGTCGGCGAGCGCACCAACGTCACCGGTTCGGCGCGATTCAAACGCCTGATCAAAGAAGAGAAATACAGCGAGGCGCTCGACGTGGCGCGCCAGCAGGTCGAGAGCGGCGCGCAGATCATCGACATCAACATGGACGAGGGGATGCTCGACGCCGAAGCGGCGATGGTGCGCTTCCTTAACCTGATTGCCGGCGAGCCGGATATCGCCCGGGTGCCGATCATGATCGACTCCTCCAAGTGGTCCGTTATCGAGAAAGGCCTGAAGTGCATTCAGGGCAAGGGCATCGTCAACTCGATCTCGATGAAGGAGGGTGAGGAAGCCTTTATCCACCACGCCAAACTGGTGCGCCGCTACGGTGCCGCGGTGGTGGTGATGGCGTTCGACGAAGTGGGGCAGGCGGACACCCGCGAGCGCAAGTTCGAGATCTGCCGCCGCGCCTATAACATTCTGACCGAACGCGTCGGCTTCCCGCCGGAAGACATCATTTTCGACCCGAACATTTTCGCTGTCGCTACGGGCATTGAAGAGCACAACAACTACGCCGTCGACTTTATCGAAGCCTGCGCCGACATCAAAACCCACCTGCCGCACGCGATGATCTCCGGCGGCGTGTCCAACGTGTCGTTCTCGTTCCGCGGCAACGATCCGGTGCGTGAAGCGATCCACGCGGTGTTCCTGTATCACGCCATTCGCAACGGCATGGACATGGGCATCGTCAACGCCGGGCAGCTGGCGATTTATGACGATTTAAGCGCCGAGCTGCGCGACGCGGTGGAGGACGTGATCCTCAACCGTCGCGAGGACGGCACCGAACGCCTGCTGGAGCTGGCCGAAAAATACCGCGGCAGCAAAGATAATGACGTGGCGGTGCAGCAGGCTGAATGGCGCGGCTGGCCGGTAGAAAAACGGCTGGAATATTCGCTGGTGAAGGGCATCACCGAGTTTATCGAGCTGGACACCGAAGAAGCGCGGCAGCAGGCCGAACGCCCGATCGAAGTGATCGAAGGGCCGCTGATGGCGGGGATGAACGTGGTTGGCGATCTGTTCGGCGAGGGCAAGATGTTCCTGCCGCAGGTGGTGAAATCCGCCCGCGTGATGAAGCAGGCGGTGGCCTACCTGGAACCGTACATCGAGGCCAGCAAGCAGCAGGGCACCTCTGCGGGGAAAATCCTGTTGGCGACGGTGAAGGGCGACGTGCATGACATCGGCAAGAACATCGTCGGCGTGGTGCTGCAGTGCAACAACTATGAAATCGTCGATCTGGGCGTGATGGTGCCGACGGAGAAAATCCTGCGCACCGCGCGTGAGGAGAACGTGGACATCATCGGCCTGTCGGGGCTGATCACGCCGTCGCTCGACGAGATGGTCAACGTGGCGAAAGAGATGGAGCGCCAGGGCTTTACGTTGCCGCTGCTGATCGGCGGCGCCACCACCTCCAAGGCGCACACCGCGGTGAAAATCGAGCAGAACTACAGCGGCCCGACCACCTACGTGCAAAACGCCTCGCGCACCGTGGGCGTAGTGTCGGCGCTGCTGTCCGCCACCCAGCGCGACGAGTTTGTGGCGCGCACCCGCAAAGAGTATGAAACGGTGCGCATTCAGCATGCGCGTAAAAAGCCACGCACGCCGCCGGTCGATTTGCAGAAGGCACGCGCCAACGCCATGGCGCTGGACTGGGCCGATTATCAGCCGCCGGCGCCGCGGCAGCTCGGCGTGTTCCCGGTGGCGGCCGGTATCGAGACGCTGCGCCACTACATCGACTGGACGCCGTTCTTCATGACCTGGTCGCTGGCGGGCAAATACCCGCGCATCCTGGAAGACGAGGTGGTGGGGGAAGAGGCCAAGCGCCTGTTCCACGACGCCAATCAGATGCTGGATCGGCTGGCCGCCGAGCGCAGCCTCAACCCGCGCGGCGTTTACGGCCTGTTCCCGGCCAACCGCGTCGGCGACGACGTGGAAGTATACCGCGACGAACGGCGTGACGAGGTGCTGGCGGTGAGCCGCCATCTGCGTCAGCAGACGGAAAAAACCGACTTCCCGAACTACTGCCTGGCGGACTTCGTGGCGCCGAAAAGCAGCGGCAAGGCCGACTACTTCGGCGCCTTCGCGGTGACCGGCGGGCTGGAGGAGGACGCGTTGGCGGCGGCGTTCGACGCGCAGCACGACGATTACAACAAAATCATGGTTAAGGCGCTGGCGGATCGCTTGGCGGAGGCCTTCGCCGAATACCTGCATGAGCAGGTGCGCAAGCTGCACTGGGGCTATGCCGCCGACGAGAGCCTGAGCAACGAAGAGCTGATCCGCGAAAACTATCAGGGCATCCGGCCGGCGCCGGGTTATCCGGCCTGCCCGGAGCACACCGAGAAAGCGACCATCTGGCAGCTGCTGGACGTCAACCGCCACACCGGCATGGAGCTGACGGAGTCCTTCGCCATGTGGCCGGGGGCAGCGGTGTCCGGCTGGTACTTCAGCCATCCTGAAAGCAAGTACTTCGCGGTGGCGCAGATCCAGCGCGATCAGGTGGAAGACTACGCGGTGCGTAAAGGGATGAGCGTGAGCGAGGTCGAACGGTGGCTGGCGCCTAACCTCGGCTACGACGCCGACTGATTTCCTCTTTAAGGGCGCAGCGATGCGCCCTTGTCATTTACTGCGCTTCCACGTCGATGTGCAGCGCATCGTAACGCCAATACTCCAGATCGCAATCGATCACCCGGTCGTGCTGATCGCGGTTCACCCGCGTAATGAACAGCGCCGGGCTGCCGTAGGTCACCTTCAGCATGGCGGCGGCCTGCTGCGGCAGCAGGGTGGGCAGCATGTCGAAACGTACCCGCCCGTAGTGAATGCCGTAGCGCGCGGCGTACAGCGCGGTCAGCGACTGGGTCAGGTCTTCGTCCAGAATGCCGGGGAAATAGGCCGGGTTGAGGTAGTGCTCGCAGTACAGCACCGCGCGCCCGTCGATGTAGCGCAGCCGGCGAATGCGATAGGCCTCGGCGCCGGGGGGCAGCGCCAGGCGGCCGGCCAGCGGCGCGTCGAGCGTGACTACCGTGCTGTCGATCGCCTCGGTATGGGCGGCGCGCCCCTGCTGCTGCGCCATGGCGTGAAAATGGCTGCGCTGCAGCGGGTTGTAGATAAGACGCGGTGGCGAGATGAACCAGCCGCGCCGCACCTGGCGGTAGATGACGCCCTGCGCCTCCAGCTGACCGAGCGCCTCCTGCAAGGTAATGCGGGTGGTGGCGAATTGCTCGCTCAGGGCGCGTTCGGAGGGCAGCTTGCCGCCCACGGCGAACTCGCCTGCGGTGATGCGGGCGTTCAGCGTTTGGCAAATGGTCGCCACGGTCGTCGGTGCTTCACTCATACAGCGGGTGTCCCGTTTCAGTGCGTTTGGCCTCCCTTAAGGTAGACCAGCGTCGCGTTTTCGCCGTTGCAATGGGTGATAAAACTGTCGCTTTTTTAAGCTGACATATAATTATCACATTCGTCCGTTAGATTGGTTTGGCCCTTGCTGGACTAGTCCAGCCATCCCCACACTACCACCTGGAGCATCAGTTATGAAACGTTTGTGCGCTTCTGTGTTAACCAGTGCCATCGTGTTATCCAGCCAGATGAGCTGGGCCGCGGATACCGATCTGGCGGCGCTGGAGCAGGCCGCTAAAAAAGAAGGCGAAGTCAACAGCGTCGGCATGCCGGACAGCTGGGCCAACTGGAAAGGCACCTGGCAAGATCTGTTGAGCAAATATGGCCTGAAGCATGTCGATACCGACATGAGCTCCGCACAGGAGATCGCCAAATTTGATGCGGAAAAGAACAACGCTACGGCGGACATCGGTGACGTCGGCGCGGCCTTCGGCCCGGTGGCGGTGCAGAAGGGCGTAACGCAGCCGTACAAACCCTCTACCTGGGATCAGGTGCCGGACTGGGCGAAAGACAAAGACGGCCACTGGGCGCTGGCTTACACCGGCACCATCGCCTTCATCATCAATAAACAGCAGGTTAAAGATATCCCGCACAGCTGGGCCGATCTGCTGAAGGGCAGCTATCAGGTCACCATCGGCGACGTCGGCACCGCGTCGCAGGCGGCCAGCGGCGTGCTGGCGGCCACCTACGCCATGGGCGGCAACGAGAAGAACCTCAAGCCGGGCCTGGAATTCTTCGGCAAGCTGGCCAAGGCCGGCCGCCTGAGCCTGAGCAACCCGGTGATCGCATCGCTGGAGAAAGGGGAAGTGCAGGTCGGCGTGGTGTGGGATTTCAACGGCCTGAACTACCGCGACCAGATCGACAAAACCCGCTTTGAAGTGCTGATCCCGTCGGACGGCTCGATCACCTCCGGCTACACCACCATCATCAACAAATACGCCAAGCACCCGAACGCCGCCAAGCTGGCGCGCGAATACATCTTCTCCGACGCCGGCCAGATCAACCTGGCGCGCGGCTATGCCCGCCCGATCCGCGCCGAACATCTGACGCTGCCGGACGACGTCAAGGCCAAGCTGCTGCCGGCCGAGCAGTACAAGAACGCGCACCCGATCGCCGATCCGGCGGCCTGGGAACAGAGCGCCAAAGCGCTGCCGCGCCTGTGGCAGGAAAACGTCATTATGTTTATGCAGCAGTGAGTTAACGCACCATGAAAACGATCCTCGTGCTGCTGGACGGCCTCAACTACCGGGTGGCGCACGACGCCATGGGCTATCTGCAGGCCGAATGCGCGGCGGGACGCGGACGGTTGTACCTGCTGGAGAGCGAGCTGCCCTCGCTCTCCCGGCCGCTGTATGAATGCATCCTCACCGGCGTCACGCCGGTGGAGAGCGGCGTGGTGCACAACCACGTCTCGCGCCTTTCTCATCAACAAAGCGTGTTTCATTACGCGCGCGCCGCCGGGTTGACCACCGCCGCCGCCGCTTATCACTGGTTCAGCGAATTGTATAACCGCACGCCGTTCGACGCCGCGCGCGACCGCCATACCGACGCGCCTGAGCTGCCGATCCAGCACGGGCATTTCTATTACGACGACGGCTATCCCGACAGCCATCTGTTCGACGACGCCGAAAGCTTGCGCCTGCGTCATCAGCCGGACTTTCTGCTGGTCCATCCGATGAACATCGACGACGCCGGGCACCGCTTCGGCCTCTCTTCGCCGCAGTACCGCAATGCGGCACGCCGCGCCGACGGTTCGCTGTCGCGCTATCTGCCCGAGTGGCTGGCCGCCGGTTATCAGGTGCTGGTTACTGCCGACCATGGCATGAACGACGATCGCAGCCACGGCGGGGTGTTGCCGGAGGAGCGCCAGGTGCCGCTGTTCGTGTTCGGCACGGGCTTCAGCCTGGACGACGCCGATCCGCAGCAAACCGAGCTGTGCGGCACGATTTGCGATCTGCTGCAGGCGCCGCACGACAAGCCGCGCTGCCGGGCGTTGCTGGCGCAGGATGCGCGATGAACGGCAAAACCAAATGGATCGCCGCGCTATGCCTGTTGCCGTTTATCGTGCTGTTCGGCGCGTTTCAGATCGCCCCGCTGGTGTGGATCGCCGTTCACAGCTTTTTCAGCGAGAGCAGCGGCTGGGGATGGGGCAACTATGTCGATATCCTCACCTCGCCGTTCTACCTGCAGGCCTTTCAGTTCTCACTGGAGATCTCGCTGTGGTCGAGCGCCTACGGCTTGCTGATTGCGTTAGTGGGCAGTTACTCGCTGCGCCAGCTCGGCCAGAGCCGATTTCATGACTTCGTGATGTCGTTCACCAACATGACCAGCAACTTCGCCGGGGTGCCGCTGGCGTTCGCCTTCGTCATCCTGCTGGGGCTGAACGGTTGCCTGACGCTGCTGCTGCGCAAATACGGTCTGATGGAGAGTTTCAACCTCTATTCGAAGAGCGGCCTGATCGTGCTGTATACCTACTTCCAGATCCCGCTGGGGGTGCTGTTGCTGTATCCGGCGTTCGACGCGCTGCGCGCCGACTGGCGCGAGTCGGCGGCGCTGCTCGGCGCCGGCCCCTGGCGCTACTGGCGGCATATCGGCCTGCCGGTGCTGGCGCCGGCGCTGATGGGCACCTTCGTCATTCTGCTGGCTAACGCGCTGGGCGCCTACGCTACGGTCTACGCGCTGACCACCGGCAACTTCAATGTGATCCCGATCCGTATCTCGGCGCTGGTGGCGGGGGACATCTCCCTCGATCCGAACCTGGCCAGCGCGCTGGCGATGCTGCTGGTGGTGATGATGGCGTTTATCACGGTGATCCACCAATGGATGCTGCGCAGGAGCTACCTTAATGCGCGCTCATAATCGGATGGAGAATGCTCATGTCGCGTGCTGAACGCCTGTACCATCGCACGGTGACCGGCCTGCTGCTGCTGATCCTGCTGTTGCCGCTGGCTGCGACGCTGATTTATGCGCTGGCCACCCAGTGGGGTGCCACTATTTTGCCGGACGGTTTTACCCTGAAGTGGCTAGCGGCGCTGTGGAGCGACCCGCGCTTTTTGCAGGCGCTGTGGCACTCGCTGTTGATCTGCTTCGGCACGCTGCTGCTGTCGGTGGTGGTGATCCTGCCGGCGATGTTTGTGATCGCTTACTACTTTCCCAAGCTGGACGCGGTGATGAACGTGCTGATTCTGCTGCCGTTCGCCGTGCCGCCGGTGGTTTCGGCGGTGGGGCTGATGCAGCTGTTCGCCGCCGACCCGCTGCCGCTGCTCGGCACTCCGTGGATTTTGGTGGGCTGCTATTTCACCATCGCGCTGCCGTTTATCTACCGCGCCATCAGCAACAACATGCAGGCGATCAACCTGCGCGATCTGATGGACGCCGCGCACCTGCTCGGCGCCAGCACCTGGCAGGCGGCGCTGCTGGTGGTGCTGCCGAACCTGCGCAAGGGCGGAACGATCGCCGTGCTTCTGTCGTTCTCGTTCCTGATCGGCGAGTTCGTGTTCGCCAACCTGCTGGTGGGCAGCCAGTATGAAACGCTGCAGGTCTACCTGTTCAACATGCGCAACGGCAGCGGGCATTTCACCAGCGCGCTGGTCATCTCCTATTTCGCCGTGGTGCTGCTCGTCACCTGGCTGGCGAACCTGCTGAATAAAAACAAGGGTTAACCCGATGGCTTATCTCAACGTCACCCGCCTGAACAAACACTATGGCCAGACCCAGGTGTTTCAGGATATCGATTTCACCGCCGAAGAGGGGGAATTCGTCACCCTGCTGGGGCCGAGCGGCTGCGGCAAATCGACGCTGCTGCGCTGCCTGGCCGGCCTGACCCCGGTCGACAGCGGGCACATTTTGCTGCAGGGCCAGGATCTGGTGCCGCTGGCGCCGCAAAAACGCGGCATTGGCATGGTGTTCCAAAGCTATGCGCTGTTTCCCAATATGACGGTGGAAGGCAACGTGGCCTTCGGGCTGAAAATGCAGAAGCTGGCGGCCGGGCAGATCGGCCAGCGGGTGCAGGAGGTGCTGGCGCTGGTGGAGCTGAGCGATCTGGCGAAGCGCTATCCGCATCAGCTGTCGGGCGGCCAGTGTCAGCGCGTGGCGCTGGCGCGATCGCTGGTCACCCGCCCGCGGCTGCTGCTGCTCGACGAACCGCTGTCGGCGCTGGACGCACGTATCCGCAAACACCTGCGCGAGCAGATCCGGCGCATTCAACGCGAGCTGAACCTGACGGCGATCTTCGTCACCCACGATCAGGAAGAGGCATTGACCCTGTCGGATCGCATCGTGCTGATGAACAAGGGGCAGATCGTGCAGAGCGGCGATGCGGAAACCCTGTATACCCAGCCGGCGGACGCCTTCGCCGCCGGGTTTATCGGCAACTATAACCTGCTGACCGCCGAACAGGCCGCCCAGCTGACCGGGCGCAGCTATGCCGGCAAGGTGGCGATCCGGCCCGAGTCTATCGGCCTGTTGCCGGCCGGGCAGGGGATCGGCGGGGTGATCCTGGGCCACAGTTTGCTCGGGAATGTGGTACGCTATCGGATTCAGGTTCGCGGTGTAGAATTGCTGGTTGACGTGCTCAACCGGTCGGTGGCCGACCTGCGGCCCGACGGCGCGGAAATTGGGCTACACTTGGAACCTGTTGTATTGCGGGAAGTTGCATGACTTCGCAGCGCGGCGCCGGGGCCTTTCCGCCGCCGCATTAACCCTTCTCTTCTGCGGTCTGCCGCCCGCTCGCTGTCCTGCCAGACCTACGCCCGGCAGGCGGGACCGCGCGCTGTACCCGTCATCTTTTGGCCTACCGGCTGCGGCTAAGGCGAACAGAACCGTTCCGTCCGTCCGCACCGCCTGACAGGCATCGGGTATCAGCCTCCTTTGGCCGGGCGTTAATGGAGCGTATCTTCCGTGCTGACCCTTCTTCACCTGCTTTCCTCCGTGGCGCTGTTGGTGTGGGGCACCCACATCGTGCGCACCGGGATCATGCGGGTTTACGGCGCCAATCTGCGGCGCGTGTTGAGCGACAGCGTTGAGAAAAAGCCGCTGGCGTTCGTTTCCGGCATCGGCGTGACCGCGCTGGTGCAAAGCAGCAACGCCACGGCGCTGCTGGTGACCTCTTTCGTCGCGCAGGGGCTGGTGGGGCTGGCGCCTGCGCTGGTGATCATGCTCGGCGCCGACGTCGGCACCGCGCTGATGGCGCGCGTGCTGACCTTCGATCTTTCCTGGCTGTCGCCGCTGCTGATCCTGATCGGCGTCTTCCTGTTCCTCAGCCGCAAACAGATGCGGATCGGCCAGATCGGGCGCGTCCTGATCGGCCTTGGGCTGATCGTGCTGGCGCTGGAGCTGATCGTGGCCGCCGCCACGCCGATCACCCAGGCGGCCGGGGTCAAAGTGCTGTTCTCGTCGCTGACCGGCGACGTGATGCTGGACGCCCTGACCGGCGCGCTGTTCGCCATCGTCAGTTATTCCAGCCTGGCGGCGGTGCTGCTGACCGCTACCCTGACCGCGTCCGGCGTGATTTCGCTGAAGGTGGCGCTCTGCCTGGTGATCGGCGCCAATCTCGGCAGCGGCCTGCTGGCGATGATCAACGCCAGTGGCCAGAACGCCGCCGGGCGGCGCGTAGCGCTCGGCAGCCTGCTGTTCAAGCTGGTGGGGTGCGTGCTGGTGCTGCCCTTCGTCGCCTATCTGGCGGATGTGATGGCTCAGTTGCCTGGCGGCAGCGAAGAACTGGTGATCTATTTCCATGTGTTCTACAACCTGATCCGCTGCCTGGTGATGATCCCGCTGGCCGGGCCGATGGCCACGCTGTGCGAGCGGCTGATCGTCGACGTGGCGGCCGACGATCCGCGCATGCGGCCGCGCCATCTGGACGCCAGCGCGCTGGACACGCCGACGCTGGCGCTGGCCAACGCGGCGCGCGAAACGCTGCGGATGGGCGACGTGGTGGAACACATGATGATCCTGCAGCGCGAAGTGCTGCACGGCAAGCAAGGGGTGGATAAAGAGGTGCGGCGTCTGGACGACGACGTCGACGTACTGTACACCGCCATCAAGCTGTATCTGGCGCAGATCCAGAAGGAGGATCTGGGCGAGGAAGATTCGCGCCGCTGGGCGGAGATCATCGAAATGGCGCTCAACCTGGAACAGGCGGGCGACATCATCGAACGCATGGCCGGCGACGTGGGCGCCAAGTCGCATGCCGCGCGCCGGGCCTTCTCGACGGAAGGGCTGGCGGAGCTGGACGGGCTGCACGAGCGGCTGATCGGCAACCTGCGTCTGGGGCTGTCGGTGTTCCTGTCCGGCGACGTTACCAGCGCCAAGCGCCTGCGCCGTTCCAAGCACCGCTTCCGCATTCTGGATCGCCGCTACGCGCACGCGCACGTCGATCGCCTGCACCAGCAAAACGTGCAGAGCATCGAGACCAGCTCGCTGCATTTGGGATTGTTGGGGGACATGAAGCGCCTGAACTCGCTGTTTTGCGCCGTGGCTTACAACGTGTTGGATCAGGATGCGAAGGACGACGATCGCGACTGGGAAGACACCCCGAGCACGCTGTAAAAAAATGCCCCCGGTTTTCACCGGGGGCATTGCCTAGGAGAGGCGCGTTATTTGCCGCTGAACACGCCGGCTTTGGCGTCCGCCTGTTTCGTTGAGGCATGGCCGCTGACGAACGGCACGTTGCCGTCAACGCCCTGTTTCGCCGCACCGGCGGCCAGGCCGCCTACCGTGGCTGCCACATCGACGCGGCCGCCGCCCTGATAGCGTTGGCCGCTGACGTCCTGTTGGCTGACCTTGCTGCCGCCCAGTTCCACCTTGCCCTGCTGGCTGCGGATCTCGCCGCCGGTGAGTTGGGTTTGGCCGCCGACCTGCAGCGCCACGCCGTGCTTACCGGTAATCGCCGATTGCTCGCCGACCGCGTTGTTGTTCACCACCTCGGCATTGACCTTGAGCTGCCCCTGGCGGCCCGCCGGTCCGGTGATGCTGTCTTTCACCGCGCCGCCGACGGTGCGTGCACCGCGATCCCACAGCGGCCCCTGAGGTTTTTCGCCGGCCGGCGTTTCCGGCAGCGTGACTTTGCCGTCGGCTTTGCTGAAGCTGACCGCGCCGGTGGTGTCCTGCTGCGGATCGAGGCGACGCGCCACGTTGTTGTACTTGTCGGTGGTGGCGTCGGCCACTTTGTTCACCCCGGCGTCCAGTTTCTCTTTCACTTTACCGGCGTAGCGCGGCGTGCCCACTTTCGACAGCTTGGAGGTGATGCTGCTGCCCGGATCGTTGCTGTGGCTCAGACCGGCATCCACATCCACCTTCACGCCTTTCTCGACGTCTTTGCGGCTTTCAACGTGTAGATCGCCGCCCACCTTGCCCTGTACGCTGTCGGCATCGACGCGCCCCCCGGCGAGGCGGGTGTCCTTGCCGCTGTTGAGCGCCACATCGCCCGCGGTGATGCCGGTGTTGGCGTGGGTGGTTTTATCCTGCTGTTCCACGCCGACCTTCAGACCGGCGCCCAGCGTATGGGTGTCTTTGCCGGTGTTCGGATCGACCTTGCCGCCGGCGTCCTTGTTGAACGTTTGGCCGCCTTTGGCGTTGGCTTTAATGCCCAGGCTCCAATTGTCCTTATGCTGCTCGTTCTTGGCGGACTCCAGCAGGATGCCGCCGTTTTTCGCCTCGAGAGCGGCGCTGCCGCCGCTGACCTTGGCGCCCTGCAGATGCAGCGCGTCATCGCCTTTGCCGCCGGCGGATAGAGTGACCTTGCCGTCTGAGGCGAGCGTAGCGCCCTGGCGTTCGGTCGCGGACTCATTCACCTTGGCGATGTCGAACGCGCCGCCGGCGGAGAGGCTGCCGCCGGTTTTTTCCTTGCTGTCGCTGCTGCCGGCGCCCAGATCGAGATTGCCGGACAGTTGGCTTTCCTTGCGCGTTTGGGTCGATTCCGCCGCCTGCAGCGTGACCTTGTTGCCCGCGCTCAGGGTGATGTCGCCCTGGCTTTTGACGTCGGTGCCTTTAAGCGTCAGATCGCGGCCTGCGTTCAGCTCCACGCCCTGTTGGCCGCTGACGTTACCGACCTGGGCGGTGCTGCCGCTGTTTTCGCCGCTGCGGGTGCCGCCGCCGAAGCCGGCGCCGAAGTTTTTGCTGTCGGCGGTGAAGCCGCCCTTCGCCGAGGCCTTGACGTTAAAACCGCTGTGGTTTTCGCTCTGCTTATCGCTGGCCTGATCGAAGCGAATATCGCCGCCGGCGTTGACGGTGGTTTTACCGCTGCCGCCGTTCAGCGCGGTGCCCTGATAGACCGCGTCTTGTTTCACGTTAACGTTGATGCCGTTGGCCGCGTCGATCGAGCCGGTCACCGCCTGGCTGGCGCTGCTGTTGCTGCGCTGGGTGCCGCCTTCGCCTTTGGCGTCCACGGTCAGATCGCTGCCGGTGGAGGTGTAGACGCGTACGCCGGCGCTGCCGCGGGTGTCGCGGTTCTGCTCTTCCTGGCGGTTCGTCGCGGCTTCGCTGCGGTGGCTGTCCGCTGTCAGCGTGACCGCGCCTTTGCTCGCCTGATATTGCGTGCCCTGATCGCGCACTTCGCCTGTGGCGTTGATGTCGATGCTGCCGGCTTTCACCGAGCTGACCACCGCCTGCGAGCTGCTGCTGCGTTTTTCGCTGCTGCCGCCCTGTGCGCCGATATCCAGGCCGACGTTAGGCGCGCCGATGCCGCCGATGTCGTTGATGACGCCGGTGGCGTCCAGCTTGGCCGCCTTGCCGACCGCGCGCTCGACCGGACGGGTCACGGCGCTGTAATCGACGTTGGCGCCGATGTTCACGCCGACGTCGGTTTTGGTGGTGCTGCTGCTGGCGGTGTCGGCAGCGGCCAAATGATCGACGCCGGCGGCGTTCTCTTGGTAGGTGCCGCCGACGCTGTGCTGCGCGCCTTGCTGGGTCAGCTTGTCGCGGGCGTTGACAGTCAGGTTGCCTTTAACGTCGCTGCCGGAGGTGACCGCCTTGCTGCTATGCGCCTGCGTTTTGCTGTTCTCGTAGCCGGCTTCCACGCCGCTGCCGAGCTTGTCGATGCCGCCGGTGTAGTAGAAACCGCCGCCGATCTTGGTCTGCTCGGTGTTCGAGGTGGTTTTATCGTCGGCCGCCAGGAACGAGACCTTGTTACCGCTGACGCTGGCATCGCCTTTGTCGGCGACCAGTTTGGAGCCGCTGAAGGTCACGTCCTTCTCCGCCTCGAGCTTCACGCTGCCGCCGCTGAGGGTCGAGGCGCGGTTTTCGGTGCGGGTGGGTTTTTCGCTGTCGCGGGTGGGTTCGATGCGCAAACCGGCACGGTATTGCTTGTCGCCGGCTTCTTTGGCGTAGCCGTTGACGGTAAGCGCGGTCTTCTGCTCATCGATTTTTTGCTGCTGTTCGGCGGCCTTGACGTTGATGTTGCCGGTCTGCGACGTCACGCTCAGCTCGCCGCCGCTGGTGACCTGGCTGCCGATGACGTCGGTATCCTTACGGCTGACCAGCTTCAGGTTGGTGTCAGACTTCAGTTCGCTGGCGGTGCTGCTCTGGTAGCTGTTGTCGGCCTTGTGCGAACTGCTGGTGATGTTGAAGGCTGTGCCGGTGCGCGCGTCGATTTTGTCCACGGTGGTGCTCAGCGCGTTGTCGATGCGCAGGCCGCCCTGCGTGGTGGTGACCAGGCCGCCTTCCTTGCCGCGCGCCTTGCTGCCGGTGATGGTGACGCCCTGTTGGCCGTTCAGGCGCAGGGTGCCGTCGCTGGTCAGTTCGGAGGCGTGGCTGACCTCGCGGCGATTGCTGTTGTTTTTGTTGTCGCCGCCGCCGATGCCGCCCCAGGAGGTTTTGTCATCGCGCACCGCTTTGGCGTTGGCGGTTTTCTGCACCCCAATCTGGATTTGGTTGCCGGCATTGACCGTCAAATCGCGGCCGGCGTGCAGCTTGGCGCCCTGGGTCGCGACGTTGTTGCCGGCCTCCAGCGTCAGCGCCCCCTGGCTGCGCAGTTCACTGGCCTTCAGGCTTTCGCTTTCGTCGCTGCTGCTCCAGCTGCCGGTGCGCAGGCTGGAAGTGTGGTTGCGCTGATAGCCGCGCTCGGTGGACTTATCCTTCTCTACCAGCCCGGCCAGGTGCACGTCGCGCGCCGCCTTGACGCTCAGCGCCCGATCGGCGCTGACGTTGGTGCCCAACAGGTTCACGTCTTCCCGGGTACTGATGAGTTTGGCGCTGCCGCTGGCGGCGACGGTGCTGCCTGCCTGCTGCTGCTGCTCGCGCTCACGGGTGACGTCATATTGCCAGGAGTAGAACCAGCGGTCGTCGGTGTGGCCCTGGGTCTGTTTCAGCTGCTGACCGTCGAGCGTCAGCTTGCCGCCCTGCAGCGTGATGTCTTCGCCGCGAATATCGGTGGCGGTGAGGTGCGCGTGGTTATCCGCCACCAGGCTGATGTTCTTGCCTTTCAGCTCGGTGCGGGTCAGCTTCTGGCTGCTGCTGCGGTCGTTGACGTAGATGCCGCCGCGGTAGTTCTGGTAGTTGTCGCCGCCGTTGCGGTTGCTGCTGGCATCGTCAACGCGGCTTTCGCTGCGAATATCGTAGGCTTTCACCTTGAGATCGTCGCGGGCGGCCAGCGTGCCCGCCAGCTTCACGCCGCTGCCTTGCGCGGTGTTGATGATGTTGATGCGCCCGGCCTGCATGCTGCCGAGGTAGTAGCTGTCCAGCGCGGTGGTCGGCTGTACGCTGGCCAGCACCTTGCCGTCGCGCGCCACGCGGTTATGGCCGCTGATGGCGTTGATCGCCGCCGGCGTCACGCTGCCGTTGCGGTGGGTGAAGTCTTGTACGATCACGTCACCGCGGCTGTCTATCTTCGGTGCGATCAGGTCCAGCACGCCGCCGGCGCTCAGGGTACCGTTGAGGCTCAGGGTATTGCGGTTGCCCAGGGTGCTGTAGCCCTGCAGCAGGCCGTTCTCGACCAGCGGGTTGCCGACCACCAGCGAGGAGCGGCTGGTGTTGATGAACCCGCAGCCCTGACAGCTGATGCCGTTCGGGTTGGCCAGCACGTAGTCGGCCGCCATGCCGAAGATCTCTTGCTGGCCGTGCAGCAGAGAAGGGTTACGGCCGATCACTTCGTTGAGGATGACGCTGGCTTCGCGCCCGCCCAGATTGGGGTTGGCGCCCAGTTGGCCGGCCAGCTGCGACAGCCCCGCCTCGCGGGAGTTGTTCAGCACCGCGCCGGGCTGGTTGACGTTGAAGTCCTGATACTGGTTGTGCGACAGCCCGCTGCCGTTTGGCGCGACGATGTCGACCACCTGCGCGCCGGTGGCGGCGGTGGAAACGCCGGGGCCGTTGGCGCCGTTGGCCGCCACGATCTCCGCGGCATAGGCGCCGGCGGAAGCGGCGAGAATAATCGCCAGCGCGGCGGCCAGTTTGCCCGCTGCTGAAAGCCTGAAGTTATTATTTTTCATCCATGTCTCTCCGTATATTGCCGTGGGGTCCTGCAAAACTGCTGATTAATTAAAAGGTGTAAGAAAAGCGCGCCAGTACCTGAACGGGATCTTCCGGCGTGGCGTGATTCGACAAGATCCAGCCGCGGCTGACCTCGAGATCGACCAGCGCCTGCCGATAGCGCAACGTGGCGCCGCTGCTCAGGCCGGCGCTGCTGCGCCACCCCGAGCTGTCCTGACGCGGCAAAATGCGGCCGACGTCGGCGCCGAGACGCGGCGTCAGCGTGGTGGCGCCCAGATTGAAGCTGCGCGACAGCGTGTTCTGCAGATACCAGCCGTTGTCGCCGGACTGGGTGCTGCGGCTAAAGCCGCGCACGGCGCTGCGATCGGTAAGGCTCAGCCATTCCACGCCGGGCAGCGGGTCGCGGCTGTACTGGCCGTAGAACAGGTTGTTGAGCTGATAGGTCGCCTCGCCCAGGTGAAGGCGCTGGCTGAGGTTGGCGAACAGCTTGCCCTTGGTGAACTGGCTGTCGAGGTGCACCGAGCTCGGGTGGCGATCGGCCCCCAGCCACGGCAGACCCTGTTCGACGCTGAGGTTGGCGCTGAACACCCCGTTGGGCAGAATCTGCAGGTGGCTGGCGCTCAGCTCGGCCAGGGTCAGCGTGGGGCTGCTGACTTCGAGGCGCACGCTTTCGAAGTAGTTGTCGATGCGCTTGTAGGTCAACTGGCCGCTCAGGCTGTCTATCTGATCGTGATCGCGGTAAAACACATAGTCGCTGCGCAGCCCGTACTGTTGGGTCTGGCCATGCAGTTTGACCACGTTGTGCGGCAGCTGCTGGTGGTTCTCATAGGACGAGAAGCTGGCGAACCCGCTGAAGGTGAACGCGCCGTACGGCAGCGAATAGAGCAGGGTATAGGCGCGGCTATAGCGATGAGCCGGGTTTTCCAGCGTGCTGCTGGCGTTCAGGCTGACGAAGTCCGACAGGCCGAACGGGCTGTCCAGCGTGGCGGTGCCGCGCGCCAGCCACTGGCCGGTGCTTTTTTGGCCGTAATTATCCGTGCCGGCGGTAATCAGCCAGGGCTTGGCATGTTGATTGCGCAAACGAATGACCGAACCGCCAACCTGGCGGCCGGGCAATATATCCAGCTTGGTGGTATTCGATTGCAAACGGTTGGCCTGATCCAATCCCTGATCGAGCTCGGTTAATTTCAACGGCTTGCCTTCCAGACCCGGAAATAATAAACGGCTGTTGACCCAGCGATCGCCGCCTTCTATTTTCTCGATAAATCCTTCCGTCACGCTTAATCCCAATTCTCCCTGTGAATTAGGGCGAACAATTTGCACGCGCGCGGTGATATAGCCTTTTTGCACATAAAGGCGCGTTAATTCGCGGGTCAGGCGATTGATATCATTGCTGCTGATGCAGTTTTCCGGCAGCGCGCTCAGGGCGGATAAATCGGTCGGCGAGAGCAGGGTGACGCCCTGCAGATAAACGCCGGCGATCGGCAGGCACTGCGCGGACTGCGGCAGGGCGGGCGCGGCCGGTTCCGGCTCCGCCAACAAGCGTTGCTGCTTCAGCTGCTGGTAGCGGCGTTGCTCAATCAACTGGTTGACTTCACGCGTGCTGTCTTGCAACGCACGGCGCGACTCCCCCATCGACATATCCCGCATCATGTGGGCGTCCGGCAGGGTTTCGGCGGAAAGGGCCGTGCTGACCAACAGCGTCAAGGCGGTTATTTTTTTTATCATTGTAATCCATTTATGAGAGGCTGCCGGGGCAGCCAGCCCAATCCATGAGGTAACCACGGGCGGCCGACGGCCGGCCCGAAATAATGAGCGACATGCACATTGCGAGGTATCTTGATTTGCCGCGGCAAATAAGACGGTGGGTATAGATCTAAATAATAATTAGGCTGCTTCTTTTATGGCGGGCAACCCTGGTGACTTAATTAATTAAAAAAAGTAGAACGTCTCTTCCTCTTGCCAACATTATCGGCATGGTTAGGAAGAATCTGAATTTTTATTTTTCACGGATGATAGGGGATGAGGGGAATTATGACAATCCGACCAGTGGGAAATACGAAATTTCGCAGAGAAGAACGGGGACGCAATTGTTTGCGTCCCTACAGGCGGTTTATTTTTTCTTGATAGGGCGGCCGGACCAATACCCCGCCAGCAGCGAACCGGAGAGGTTGTGCCAGACCGAGAACAGCGCGCCCGGCAGAGCGGCCAGCGGTGAGAAGTAGATTTTACCCAGCGTGGCTGCCAGCCCGGAGTTCTGCATGCCGACTTCGATCGCCAGCGTGCGGCAGGTGGATTCGTCGAAGCCGAACAGCTTGCCGCCCCAGTAGCCGCTGAGCAAACCGATGCCGTTGTGCAGGATCACCGCGACGATCACCACCAAACCGACCGAGGCGATGTGGCTTTGGCTGCCCGCCACCACCGCGCTGATGATCGCGAGGATACACACCATCGACAGCGCCGGCAGCAGCGGCTCAATGCGTTTCACCGTCTTGGTCAGGGTGTGGTGGACGATCAGGCCCAGGCCGATCGGGATCACCACGATCTGCAGAATGCTCAGCAGCATGCCCATGATATCGACGCTGATCTTGGCGTCGACATACAGGCGAGTCAGCAGCGGCGTGGCAAACACCCCGACCAGCGTCGAGACCGCCGAGATGGTCACCGACAGCGCCACGTCACCCTTGGCCAGGTAGATCATTACGTTGGACGCGGTGCCGCTGGCCACGCTGCCCACCAGCACCATGCCGGCGGACAAGTCCGGCGGCATGCGAAACAGCATCGCCAGGATCCAGGCCGCCAGCGGCATGATCAGATAGTGCAGGAAGATGCCGGCCGCCACCGGGCCGGGACGCGCCAGCACGCGCTTGAAGTCGTCCAGCCGCAGCGTGACGCCCATGGCGAACATGATCAGCATCAGCAGCGGGCTGACGTAGGGGGAGATGCCGGTAAAGGTGGTCGGCGTGTAATAGGCGGCGACGGACAGCAGTATCGCCCACAGGGGGAATAAGCGCGTGAGTAGTGCCAGCATGCAGGTTTTCCTTAGCCAGATTGAGAACGGTGGGTGGGGTTGTGTTTTTTTGCGGGTTCAACATGCTGAACCCCTGCAGGTTTTTAACGGATTTTTTAGACGCAGGGGCGCAGCGTGCTGCGCCCGCAATCAGGGATAATGACTTATTCGAACAGGTTGTGATGCAGAGTGCGCACCACCTGTTCGGCTTCTTCGCCCGGTACCAGGAAGCACAGGTTATAGCTGCTGGCACCGTAGCAGATCAGGCGGATATTGAACGGATCGAGCACGCCGAATACCTCTTTGCCTACGCCGCAGGCTCGCGACAGCTGGTTGCCGATGATCGCCACCAGCGCCAGGTTTTCTTCCACTTCCACCCGGCACAGCGACGATAGCTCGGTCAGCAGCGAGGTGGTCAGCAGGCTGCCGCCGACGGAGGTGGCGCCGGTGGTGTCCATGGTCAGCGCAATGCTGACCTCCGAGGTGGTGATTAGATCGACGGAGATGTTGTGGCGCGCGAGAATGTTGAACACCTCGGCCAGGAAACCGCGCGCGTGCAGCATGTTCAGGCTGTGCAGCGTCAGCAGCGTTTGCTTGCGGCGCAGCGCCAGCGCGCGGAACAGCGGCGGATTTTCGGTGGTGTTACATACCAGCGTGCCGCCGGCCGCCGGATCCTTGCTCGAGCCGACAAAAACCGGAATGTCGCTGCGCACCGCCGGCAACAGGGTGGCGGGGTGCAGGACTTTGGCGCCGAAGGTGGCCATTTCCGCCGCTTCTTCGAAACCGATTTTATCGATGCGCTTGGCCGCCGGCACCACGCGCGGATCGGTGGTGTAAATGCCCGGCACGTCGGTCCAGATATCCACCCGGCCAACGCCGAGCGCCTCGCCGAGCAGCGCGGCGGTATAGTCGCTGCCGCCGCGGCCGAGCGTGGTAGTACGGCCTTTCGGCTCGCTGCCGATAAAGCCCTGGGTGACCACCAGCGCTTCCTGCAGGCGCGGCTGCAACTGCGCTCGGGCCAGTTCGCTGAGCGCGGCGCTGTCCGGCACGGCGCGGCCGAAGTGATCGTCGGTGCGCATCACTTTGCGCACGTCGAACCATTCGGCCTGCACGTTGCGGGCGCGCAGGATTTCAACGAACAGCAGGGTGGACATCAGCTCCCCATGGCTGACCAGCTCGTCGGTCAACGCCGTCGAGGTGGCCAACGACGCGGCCTCTGACAGCATGGCGATGTTTTCCAGCAGCCGGTCGATCTCTTCGCGGATCACCACCGGTGCCGTGAGGCGATCGAGGATGGCGTACTGGATGCGGCGGATCTCATCAAGCTGGTAATTGCGCTTGTCGGCCTCGCAACCCTCGGCCAGGGCGACCAACAGGTTGGTGACGCCCGCCGAAGCGGACAACACCACCAGGCGGACCTGCGGGTTGGCCAGCACGACGTCGGCACTGCGGTTCATGGCTTCAAAGTCGGCGACGCTGGTGCCGCCGAACTTGGCTACCACGGTGGAATTCTGGGGTGCTGCTTGGTTCATCTAGAAACCTCGTGTCAGGGATGCCCGTTTGGGGCACTGTAATTCCATAGCCTTGGCACAAGGGGAGAGCGGTAAACAGGGGGCAGGCGTAGAGGTCTACGATACACCCAGAAGCGCCCCACCTTGTCGATCGCCCTGTGGGCGATCCCCTGGTGACAACCCAGGGGATTCAGCCCCTGTAGTCGATACGATAATGGCCGGCCATTACCCTACCTCGGCGTCGCTCCCCCTCGGGTGCCGTCAACGGAGAAACGGCTCCTCTGACACTCTACCTGGGCGACGCGCCTCTTCTGGCTTGCGCACCGGGTGCGCAAGTAGGCTGTTAGGAATAGCCGGTTATCGCCATTCTGTCAACGTACAGACGGTGAGGGATTTTCATCTTGTACCAGCGCGATAAGCGTACAGGGCATCGCGGGCGTGGAACCGGCGCCAATCGGTTGCAGAGAACCATCTTCCTTTTGGCTGAATAACGGGATAACGCCCTTATGTTTCTCCAAATACTCCAGCCAACCGAAATTTTCGTTCAATTTGGTTGCCTTGATGGTGGCCCCCCTGGCGAGCAGGCTGCTCAGGCGGCCGTAGGTGGCTTCCTGATTAAATAAAATTTCATGCCGGCGGAAACGCGAACTTTCCGCGCTGGCGCCGCGCCCTTTCAGCGGCGCCCCCGAACGGATGGCAAACACGTGATCCTCGCCGAAGAGATGGCCGAAGTGGTAGACCGCCAGCGCGTTCTGGTGGCGATTGGGCGACAGCGCCAACACCTGGGCGATATTGCTCAGGTCGAGATAGTTCTCGGCGTGTTCGGAGTAGGCGTGGCCATAGTAGGCCGGAATGCCGTCCATGCGCGCCTGGCGGTAGTATTCCCAACTGCTGTCGGTGACGATCACCGGCACGTTCAGCTTGATCAGCGCCTGCGCCAGCATGCGCGCCACGCTGTTGGCGCCGACGATCAGCACGCCGCGCGGTTTTTGCTGCTGCACCCGCAGCCAGCGCGCCATCATGCCGCTGGTCAGGCTTTGCAGCACCACGGTGCCGATGATG
Source organism: Serratia sp. HMSC15F11 (assembly GCF_001808215.1). Lineage (NCBI taxonomy): Bacteria > Pseudomonadati > Pseudomonadota > Gammaproteobacteria > Enterobacterales > Yersiniaceae > Serratia > Serratia sp. HMSC15F11. The sequence continues at coordinate 55,047 of NZ_KV792432.1, read as the reverse complement.
ATGGCGAACACCACGGTGACCAGCCGGTCCGCGCCCTGATAGCCGCTGCGCTGCAGCGTCAGCGCGAACAGCGAACTGACCGCCGCGGCGACGATGCCGCGCGGGGCGATCCAGCACAGCAGCAGCCGATCGCGCCAGTGCAGGGAAGAGCGCCAGGTCGATACAGCGATGCACAGCGGCCGAGCGATGAACTGCACCGCCAGCAGCAGCAGGAGCAGCGGCCAGCCCATGTTCCACAGCGCCTGGATGTCGAGCCGCGCCGCCAGAATGATGAACAGCGCCGAGATCAGGATCGCCGACAGCTCCTCTTTGAACGCCAGAATATCGCTGGTATCGACGTCGCGCATGTTGGCCAGCCAGATGCCCATCACCGTGACGGTCAGCAGGCCGGATTCGTCGGCGATGGCGTTGGAAACGCCGAAGGCGGCCAGCATGATCGCCAGCACCGCCAGGTTCTGCAGGTAGCGCGGCAGCCAGACGCGGCGCAGCGCCAGGCCGAGCAGGTAGCCGAACAGCGCGCCGGCGATCAGGCCGACGGCGGCGGTCACGCCCAGCGTCCAAAACAGGTGGGTATAGGACTCCGCATTCTGTTTCAGCACGATGAATTCGAACACCAGCAGGGTGAAGATGGCGCCGACCGGATCGATGACGATCCCTTCCCAGCGCAGCACCTGGTTAATGTTGGCGTTCGGCCGCACCACGCGCATCAGCGGAGCGATCACGGTTGGCCCGGTCACCACCGTCACCGCGCCGATCAGCGCCGCCAGCTCCGGCGGGAAATCCAGCAGCCACCAGCTGGCGAGGCTGATGACCAGAAAGGTAACCAGCATGCCGACGGTGACCAGATTGCGCACCACGCCGCCGAGGCCGCGTATCTCCTCGAAACGCAGCGTCAACGCCCCTTCAAACAGGATGATCGCCACCGATAGCGACACCAGCGGAAACAGCAGATCGCCGAACAGCAGATCCGGCTGCACCAGATGCACCGTCGGGCCGAGTACGATGCCGAACAGCAGCAGTGGCAAGATGGCCGGCAGGCGCAGCAGCCAGGCCAGCCACTGCGCCAGCAGCGACGCCAGGCCGATAAGCACCAACATGAGTGGGGCGGATAATTCCATAAGCGAGATCCCTTTCAAATGACGAAATAAGCGACGATGACACAGCCTGATGACAATTCGATAACCCCGATAACAGGCCGTTAGCCCAAAGTATAGAGTGAAAGCTGAAACGAGGCGGCAATGCGTTGACAGTTAGCGCCTATCGCAAGAAAAGAGATCATAATCACAGTCGAACAGGCTACAATCGGACAAACGCGTCATTTTTATTCTCAAGCCTAAGAGTGTTGCTATGAAAAATATCAATCCTAGTCAAACCGCTGCTTGGCAAGCCCTGCAGCAACATTATGCACAGATGAAAGACGTACGGATCGCCGACCTGTTCGCTCAGGACAGCGATCGTTTCTCCCGGTTCTCCGCGACCTTCAACGACCAAATGTTGGTGGACTATTCCAAGAACCGTATCACGCAGGAAACCCTGGAGAAGCTGCAGGCGCTGGCGAAAGAAACCGATCTGCAAGGCGCCATCAAATCGATGTTCGCCGGTGAGAAAATCAACCGCACCGAAGATCGCGCGGTGCTGCACATTGCCCTGCGCAACCGCAGCAACAGCCCGATCCTGGTCGACGGCAAAGACGTGATGCCGGAAGTGAACGCGGTATTGGCCAAGATCAAACAGTTCTGCGCGCGCGTCATCGGCGGCGAGTGGAAAGGCTACACCGGCAAGCCGATCACCGACGTGGTGAACATCGGCATCGGCGGTTCGGATCTCGGCCCTTACATGGTGACCGAAGCGCTGCGCCCTTATAAAAACCACCTGAACATGCACTTCGTCTCCAACGTCGACGGCACCCATATCGCCGAAACGCTGCAGCCGTTGAACCCGGAAACCACGCTGTTCCTGGTGGCCTCCAAAACCTTCACTACCCAGGAAACCATGACCAACGCCCACAGCGCGCGCGACTGGTTCCTGAGCAGCGCCGCCGATCAACAGCACGTGGCCAAGCACTTCGCCGCGCTGTCCACCAACGGCAAAGCGGTGGCCGAATTCGGCATCGATACCGACAACATGTTCGAGTTCTGGGACTGGGTAGGGGGCCGTTACTCCCTGTGGTCGGCGATCGGTCTGTCGATCGCGCTGTCCATCGGTTATGACAACTTCGAGCAGCTGCTGAGCGGCGCGCACGCCATGGATAAGCACTTCGCCGAAACGCCGGCGGAGAAAAACCTGCCGGTGCTGCTGGCGCTGATCGGTATCTGGTACAACAACTTCTTCGGCGCCGAAACCGAAGCCATTCTGCCGTACGATCAGTACATGCACCGTTTCGCCGCTTACTTCCAGCAGGGCAACATGGAGTCCAACGGCAAGTACGTCGATCGCAACGGCAATCCGGTGGATTACCAGACCGGCCCTATCATCTGGGGTGAGCCGGGCACCAACGGCCAGCATGCGTTCTACCAGCTGATCCATCAGGGCACCAAGCTGGTGCCGTGCGACTTCATCGCACCGGCCATCAGCCATAACCCGCTGGGCGATCATCACGCCAAACTGCTGTCCAACTTCTTCGCCCAGACCGAAGCGCTGGCGTTCGGCAAGTCGCTGGAAGTGGTAGAGGCCGAGTTCGCGGCGCAGGGTAAAACCCCTGAGCAGGTCAAGCACGTGGCGCCGTTCAAAGTGTTTGAAGGCAACCGTCCGACCAACTCGATCCTGCTGCGCGAAATCACCCCGTTCAGCCTGGGCAGCCTGATCGCGCTGTACGAGCACAAAATCTTCACCCAGGGCGCGATCCTGAACATCTTCACCTTCGATCAGTGGGGCGTGGAGCTGGGCAAACAGCTGGCTAACCGCATCCTGCCTGAGCTGGCGGGCAGCGAGAAAATCAGCAGCCACGACAGCTCGACCAATGCGCTGATCAACCGCTTCAAGGAATGGCGCTAATCGTCTGAGCGGAAGCCAATAAAAAAAACCCGCCGCGGCGGGTTTTTTTACGTCGGCAAAAAATTACAGGTTGATCGGTACTTCGAAGCTGACGCCCGCGCCCACGTCATCGGCGGTGCTGTGATCGTTGTCCGTGTACCACAGGCTGGTATCGAACTTAACCTGAGACGGGAAGGTGTAACCCCAACCGACCTGAATGCCCTTCAGCGTATCGGATTTAGGGAACGCCTGGTTGATGCTTTGGCTCAGCGGGTTCACCTTGGCGTAAACCACGCGGGTGCTCCAGCGCTGGCTGTCGTCCAGCACCAGCTCTACGCGGCCGGACAGCATCTGGCCGTCGCCGCCCATGGCGTGGCCCAGCGGGTAACCTTGCTGATAATAACCGCCTCTGTAAACGTAGTGGTTGTAGACGTAGTTTTTACGACTCATATCCGAGCGGGTATCTGAACCCTCGATGTACCAGTTGATGGTAGTCGGACCCCATTCCGGGTGGCCTTCAAGGCCGAGCAAATAGGCATTTTGCGATGGCAGATAGCCTGCCTCATCTTCACCCACCAATTGACCATACAGGCTGACCGGCAGGCCGATCAACGGTTGCATCTTCAACTTGAAGTCGAAACCGGCGAGCTGATTGCCAGGATCGTTAGCTCTATCGCCAGTGTTGTCTTTACCAGTTGCCGCATCCCAGAATGAGCTCCAGGATTGCGGGCGGCCTTCACCCCCCCACATCATGATGCGTGAAGCCCCCAGTTCGACGAAGTCGGTCGGCATCATGGTGAAACGGCCACCGATCAGTTTGGTGTGCGGTACTGAACTGTACTGCGACAGCTGGCCGGCGCTCAGCTGGTATTGCCAGCGGCCGATCCACGACAGCCACGGGGTTTCAAACGGCGATTGGTCGGCGCGCTGCAGCATGAAGCCCGCGACCGGGCGCGCGGCGTCGGAGCGGATCAGGCTGCCGTCGTAGCCAGGGCCCCACCACTGGGAAACTTCGCCGAAGGAGAGCCACTGGTTCCAGATTTTCACCGCGCCGTAGGAGCCGTTCATATTGAATTTGGAGCCGTCGCTGACGCGCTGATCGCCTTCCACCGAACCCTGCAGACGTACGTCCCAGAACTCGCCGTTGGCGCCGGCACCGATGGTCAGGCGATCGTCGGCGTACTCATTTTGGCCGAAGCCCTGCGGGGTACCGGGTTTATCCGTCGACGCGTAACCGCTGACGCGGATGTTGGCTTTCAAGGCATCGACACGGCGCTGCACGCGGTCGATGACGTTTTTCTCGGTATTGGTGACCGGCTTGGCCTGCGCGATAACGGAACTGATCTCTTCCTGGCTCAGTGGCCAGGTGGACAGGCTGACGTTGATGACGCCGCGGTCAGACAACCAGGCGAGATCGTTACGCAGATCGTTGTCAGGGGTTACCAGGCCGGCGGCGTGGCCGGACAATGCACAGGTAAACAGGCCCGCAGCGACCAGTCCGTTAAGTTTAGCGCGCATAAAGAATTCCCTTGTTAATTCGAGGTTATTGGTTTTATGTAAAGATCTCTGTGACCCATGATAGTTGACATTTCGATTTGCTACAAATCTATAAGCCAGAAACATCTTATTATAACTTTATGAATTAAATGGGGTTTAAAGTGCTTTCGCGCGGGGCATAATTTTTAAGACAATGCCTATATTGGCACGGTTGAATCATATTAGCGGTATTCAGAGAGAGGTTTTATGGCAAAAACGTCGCGTTCGATCATGATAGCGAAAGGGCTGCAGCGGGTACTGAACGTAGGTTTGCTGCTGCTGGCGGCAATTCTGGTGGTGTTTCTGGTCAAGGAGACCCTCCACCTGGCGAAGGTGTTATTTATCAACAACGAAGAGTCTTCTTCATATCTGTTGATTGAAGGCATCGTGATTTATTTCTTGTACTTTGAATTTATCGCCTTGATCGTCAAGTATTTTGAGTCGGGTTATCATTTCCCGCTGCGCTATTTTATTTATATCGGCATTACCGCGATTATTCGTTTGATTATCGTGGACCACAAGAATCCCATCGATACCCTGATCTACGCCGCGGCGATATTGGTGCTGGTGGTGACGCTCTATCTGGCCAACACCGATCGGCTGAAACGGGAATAGTGGAGATAAAAATGGCGGCCAATGGCCGCCAAAGACACAGGATTACCGCTATCGCGGAAAGACATCAAACGCACTGCAGTGGCACAAATTACCCCTTCACGCCGCCGGCCGTCAGGCCGCCCACCAGCCAGCGCTGCGCCAGCAGGAACACGGCGGTAATCGGTATCGCCGACAGCACCGCGGCGGCGGCGAAGTCGCCCCACAGGTAGTTCTGAGGGTTGAGATATTGCTGCATCCCCACCGCCAGCGTGTAGCTGTTCACATCGCGCAGCAGCAGCGACGCTACCGGCACTTCGGTGATGGCGGCGATAAACGACAGAATGAACACCACCGCCAGAATCGGCACCGACAGCGGCAGCAGCACCAGACGGAATGCCTGCCACGGCGTGGCGCCGTCCAGCGCCGCCGCCTCTTCCAGCGAGTTGTCGATGGTTTCGAAATAGCCCTTGATGGTCCAGACGTGCAGCGCGATGCCGCCCATGTAGGCGAAGATCACGCCGCCGTGGGTGTTCAGGCCGATAAACGGAATGTACTGGCCCAGGCGATCGAACAGGGCGTACAGCGCCACCAGCGACAGCACCGCCGGGAACATCTGGAAGATCAGCATGCTTTTCAGCAGCGTGCTCTTGCCACGAAAACGCATGCGGGCGAAGGCGTAGGCGCAGGTGGTGGATAGCGTCACGATGCCGATGGCGGTGATCGCCGCGATCTTGATGGAGTTCCACAGCCACAGCAGCACCGGGAACGGCGGCGGCGTCACGCTGCCGTCGGCGTGGGTGACGCTGAAGCCGAGCGCCAGCCGCCAGTGATCCCAGGAGAGGGTTTCCGGTATCAGGCTGCCGGTGGCGAAGTTGCCGGAGCGCAGCGAGATGGCGATCACCATCAGCAGCGGGAACATGATCAGGGCGATAAAGCACAGCATGAAAATATGGGTGATCCACAGGCGCAGGCGCTGGGACTTGGGTTGAACCATGGCCATCGTTATTCTCCCTAATCGAAGTTCATCTTGCTGGCTTTCAAATTCAGGATCGCCAGCGCGCCCACCAACAGGAAGATCAGCGTGGCGATGGCGGCCGCCAGCCCGAAGTCTTGCCCGCCGCCGCCTTCGAAGGCGATGCGGTAGGTGTAGCTGACCAGCAGATCGGTATAGCCGGCCGGCGTGGTGGTGCCGATCATATCCGGGCCGCCGTTGGTCAGCAGCTGGATTAGCACGAAGTTGTTAAAGTTGAAGGCGAAGCTGGCGATCATCAGCGGCGTCAGCGGCTTGATCAGCAGCGGTAAGGTGATGCGGAAGAAGTTTTGCCACGGGTTGGCACCGTCCATCGCCGAGGCCTCGTACAGATCGTCCGGGATGGCCTTCAGCAGCCCCATGCACAGGATCATCATGTACGGGTAACCGAGCCAAGTGTTGACGATCAGGATCATGCTCTTGGCGGTGAGCGGATCGCTGAACCAGGCCGGTTTAATGCCGAACAGATGGCTGAGCATCATGTTGATCTCGCCGAAGCTCTGGTTGAACAAACCTTTGAAGATCAGGATCGAGATGAATGACGGCACCGCATAGGGCAGGATCAGCAGCACGCGGTAGATCGCCTTGCCTTTCAGCGCCTCCCACTGCACCACGCAGGCCAACACCATGCCGACCGCCACGGTGAGGATCACCGTCATCACCGAGAACACGATGGTCCAGATGAAGATCGACACGAACGGTTTCTTGATGCCCTCGTCCTGCAGCACCCGCAGGAAGTTTTTCCAGCCGGTGGTGACGGTATAGCCCGGGCTCAGGGTTTCCTGCGCCCAGCCGCCGTCGGCGTTGATCGCCTGATAGAAGCCGGTGTCGCCGTTCGGCCGGTAGCGCACCTGGGTCTGATTATTGGTCAGCGTGCTGCCGTCTTTGTCCAGCGCATACAGCGGGCGGGTGCCGGAGAACTGGCGCAGGGAGCTCATGCGCAATTCCCCGCCGTCGGGCAGTTGCGCCACCAGCTGGCTCAGCGCCTGCCGGTTCTGGGTGATCGCCCGCAGCGTGGCGCGTTCGCCCTGCGGCGCGGCGCTCTGCGCCGTCAGCTTCAGGGTTTGCGGCGCGGCGGCGTCGAGGCGGAAAGGCTCGGAGATCAGCGGCTGTTCACTGTCCGGTGGCGTCAGCTGCAGGCGCCACTGCTGGTTTTCCGCCGGGTAGAGGCCGAAGGTAAAGGTTTTGCCGCTCTGGAATTGGCGCTGCATCAGTACCGATTGCGCGCGTTCAAAAGTCAGCTGGTTGGTGCTGCTGTAGTTGGTGAAGGCGATGGCGATGGTGCAGATCAGCGGGAACAGGACGAACAGCCCCATGCCGGCGACGCCGGGATACACATAGCGCCAGGCATAGGCGCGGCGGTTGGCGAAGACGTAAAGCCCGGCGCTGACCAGGATCAGCGTCAGGATGGCGAACAGGTATTCACCCTGTGCATACATCAACACAATCAGGTAGCAGGTCACCAGGCTGAACAGGCCGACCACCAGCCATTTCAGCGCGTCGCTTTGCCACCACTTCGATTTTTTACGCGCAGGCGTCCCGGCGTGAGCGAATTGCATAGGGCATTCCTTTCTGTGAAGCAACGGCGGGGCACTTGTCCCCTTCATACTTGAAGCTACACCTTTGTTGGCTGCGTCCGCTCACCCCGGTCACAGCGTTATCTATGCTCCCGGGGATGTGCGTACTTGCCGTCGCGGTGTAACTCCAATTATTTCGGGGATGTTAATCCCGCACGACGTCGTTACTTGGTGATACGGGTCTGCACGTCGTCCAGCGCGGCTTTCACCGTCTGACGGCCGCTGACGGCGTTGATCACCGCGCTGCGTTCGGCGTACCAGAAGGCGCTCATCTGCGGGATGTTCGGCATGATTTCCCCGTTTTGCGAGTTCTGCATGGTGGCGGCGATCTTCGGATCTTTGGCCAGCGCTTCCTGATAGGACTTCAGCGCCACCGCGCCCAGCGGCTTGTCTTTGTTGACGTCCGCCAGCCCTTCGTTAGTCAGCAGGTAGTTCTCGAGGAACTCGGTCGCCAGCTCTTTATTCGGGCTGGCGGCGTTGATGCCGGCGGTCAGCACGCCGACGAACGGCTTGGACGGTTTGCCTTTGAAGGTCGGCAGCAGCGTCACGCCGTAGTTGATTTTGCTCTGCTCGATGTTGTTCCAGGCCCACGGCCCGTTGATGGTCATCGCGGTCTGGCCTTTGTTGAACGCGGCTTCGGCGATTGAGTAGTCGGTATCGGCGTTGATGTGTTTGTTTTTCACCAGATCGACGATGAACTGCAGACCGGCCTGCGAACCGGCGTTGGCGACGCCGACATCCTTGATGTTGTATTTGCCGTTTTCATACTTGAAGGCATAACCGCCGTCGGCGGCGATGATAGGCCAGGTGAAGTAGGGCTCCTGCAGGTTCCACATGATGGCGCTCTTGCCGTTGGCGCGCAGCTGCTTGTCCAGCGCCGGGATCTCTTCCCAGGTCTTCGGCGGCTGTTTGACCAGGTCTTTGTTGTAAATCAGCGACAGCGCCTCGACGGCGATCGGGTAGCCGATCAGCTTGCCGTCATAGCGCACCGCGTCCCAGGTGAACGGGAACAGCTTGTCCTGGAAGGCTTTGGACGGGTGGATTTCGGCCAGCAGGCCGGACTGCGCATAGCCGCCGAAGCGGTCGTGGGCCCAGAAGATAATGTCCGGGCCGTCGCCGGTGGCGGCCACCTGCGGGTATTTTTCTTCCAGCTTGTCCGGGTGCTCGACGGTGACCTTGATGCCGGTGTCTTTTTCGAATTTCTTGCCGACTTCGGCCAGGCCGTTATAGCCCTTGTCGCCGTTGATCCAGATGACCAGTTTGCCTTCCTCGATCTTGGCGAAGGCGGAAGAAGAGAGCACCAGGGTGGCCAGTGCCGAGAGTGCCAGCGTGCGGGCGAGGGTAATGCTGCGAGTCATAATCCAGTCCTTCTTTTTGTGGGCACATAAGTCAAGGAGAGACGTTTCGCGGTAATAGTGGGTCACAACGCGACATATTCTCATCCTCCCCCCTTCTACGCCCCTGTGATGAGGAGTGTGATCCAGTTAACGTTGCGCTCTATTCTGTGGCGTCAGGCACAAAATAGGGGGGCGATTTTTGCCAGCCGGATCACAGATTTGCCTTAAGCTCGGAACTTCTCATCGCTGCGGTCGTTCTCTCATCCTCCCGTCTCCTCCCCCATGAAAAATCCTGTTACGGATGATTACCCTTTCCGGCGACTCCCGCACTATCGGCCCATTGATTTTCAACGCCACGCGCAGCAGGGATACCGGATTTATGTCGTCAATGCCTATCGCCACTCAGCCCAGCCTGTACCGGATCCATCCGGCCAGTTTCCGTGATGGAAACGGGGACGGCGTGGGCGACGCGCACGGCATGCTGGCGGCGCTGCCGTACCTGAAAGCGCTGTCGATCGACGGCCTGTTGCTGCCGCAGACGCTGGCGCCGGAGACCGAGGCGGCGGTGACGGGCGAAGGGCTGACGCTGTGGTACGCCGATGAAGTTAACCGCGTTCGCAATGCGGCCGCGCCGCAGCGGTTCGCCCACGGCGCATTGGCGCTGGACGTGATGCCGTTCAGCGCGGAGAAGCTGGTAGCGGTGCTGCATGCCCGCCGCGCCTCGTTGGCGGACAGCCTGTGGAGCACCGGCGACGCCGATCAGCCCCGAGTGGTCAGCCGCTGGGGGCAGGGCGATTTGCGCTCCGCCGCCGCCTTTCTGACGCTGCTGGCGATGTTGCCGGCGCCGATCTGCCTGTATCAGGGCGAAGAGCTGGGGCTGCCGCATGCCGCCGGCCTGCAGGATCCGCGTGGCGCGCAAACGCCGATGCCGTGGCATGAGGCCCCCGAACAGGTCACCGCCGGCGAAATCAGCTGGTATCAGCAGGTGGCGATCGAACACCGTGCGTTGGCCATCAGCCGCCAACAGCACGACAGCCACTCCACCTTACGTTACTGCCAGGCGCTGTTGGCCCTGCGCCGTTCGCCGCTCATCCAGCGCGGCGAGCTGAGCGCGGTCAGCCAGCGAGACGGCGTGGTGCGCTTACTTATTACCCATCAGGATCAATGCCTTGAAGCGCTGATAAACCTGCAGCCTTATACTCAGGCGGCCGCGCCGTCTGAGGCGACCTTGCCGTTGGCATGGCAGCACGGCGCGCAGCAAGAGGGTCATCAATGGGTTTTGGCGGGCTTTGCCTCCGCCATTTTCACACGACATGTTAACTGCGAAAGCAGGGGAGTAACGCATGGCTAGCGTCACACTGCGCAGCGTTTATAAGGCCTTCGGTGAGGCCGTGATTTCCAAAGACGTCAATCTGACCATCGAAGACGGCGAGTTTGTGGTGTTTGTCGGGCCGTCGGGCTGCGGTAAATCGACGCTGCTGCGCATGATCGCCGGGCTGGAGGACATCACCTCCGGCGAGCTGCTGATCGGCGAGAAACGCATGAATGAGGTGCCGCCTTCCGAGCGCGGCATTGGCATGGTGTTCCAATCCTATGCGCTGTATCCGCACCTGTCGGTGGCGGACAACATGTCGTTCGGCCTGAAGCTGGCCGGCGCCAGGAAAGCGGAAATCAATCAACGGGTAAACCAGGTCTCTGAGGTGCTGCAGCTGGCGCACCTGCTCGATCGGCGGCCGAAGGCGCTGTCCGGCGGGCAGCGTCAGCGCGTGGCGATCGGCCGCACGTTGGTGGCCGAGCCGGACGTGTTCCTGCTCGACGAACCGCTGTCCAACCTCGACGCCGCGCTGCGGGTGCAGATGCGCATCGAGATCTCCCGTCTGCACAAGCGCCTGCAGCGCACCATGATTTACGTCACCCACGATCAGGTCGAAGCGATGACGCTGGCCGACAAGATCGTGGTGCTTGACGCCGGTCGCGTGGCCCAGGTCGGCAAGCCGCTGGAACTGTACCACTACCCGGCCAACCGCTTCGTCGCCGGGTTTATCGGCTCGCCGAAGATGAACTTCCTGCCGGTCAAGGTGACCGCGGCGCAGCCGCAACAGGTGCAGGTCGAACTGCCCAACCGCCAGCTGGTCTGGCTGCCGGTGGAAGGCGCGGGCGTTCAACCCGGCGCCAACCTGTCCCTGGGCATTCGCCCTGAACATCTGCTGCCCGGCGAAGCCTCAGAAGTGCGGCTTACCGGCGACGTACAGGTGGTGGAGCAGCTCGGCAACGAGACGCAAATCCACATCCAAATCCCGGCCATCCGTCAAAACCTGGTGTACCGCCAGAATGACGTGGTGCTGGTAGAAGAAGGTGCCACATTCGCCATCGGCCTGCCGCCTCACCGCTGCCACCTGTTCCGTGAAGACGGTACGGCATGTAAACGGCTGCACCAGGAGCCGGGCGTTTAAAGCACCAAAGTCGGTATAACAGGAGAATAATGATGACTACTCTGCGCAAACTTCCTCTGGCACTGGCTGTCGCCGCCGGTGTTCTCTCGACTCAGGCGCTGGCCGTGGATTTTCACGGTTATGCCCGTTCCGGCATCGGCTGGACCGGCAGCGGCGGTGAGCAACAGTGCTTCAAGGCCACCGGCGCCGCGAGCAAATACCGTCTCGGCAACGAATGCGAAACCTATGCCGAGCTGAAGCTGGGGCAGGAAGTGTGGAAAGAAGGCGACAAGAGCTTCTATTTCGACACCAACCTGGCCTATTCGGTCTCGCAACGTTCCGACTGGGAAGATGTGACCCCGGGCTTCCGCGAAGTCAACGTGCAGGGTAAAAACCTGATCGACTGGCTGCCGGGCTCTACGCTGTGGGCCGGTAAGCGCTTCTATCAGCGTCATGACGTTCACATGATCGACTTCTACTACTGGGATATCTCCGGCCCGGGCGCCGGTCTGGAAAACATCGATCTGGGCTTCGGCAAGCTGTCCGCCGCCGTGACCCGCAACTCGGAGTCCGGCGGTTCTTACGGCTACCTGGATAACGAATGGAAACAGCGCCCGACCGTTAACGATACCTTCGACGTGCGCTTGGCCGGGCTGGAACTGAACCCGGGCGGCACCCTGGAGCTGGGTGTGGACTATGGCCGTGCCAATGCGCAGGATCACTACCATCTGGCCGACGGCGCCAGCAAAGACGGCTGGATGTTCACCGCGGAACACACGCAGAGCATCCTGAGCGGTTACAACAAGTTTGTGGTGCAGTACGCCACCGACTCGATGACCTCGCAGAACAACGGCCGCAGCCAGGGCGCCACCATCGATAACAACGGCAAGATGATCCGCGTGCTGGATCACGGCGCCATCGACTTCAACGATCAATGGGCCATGATGTACGTCGCCATGTTCCAGGACATCGACCGCGACAACAACAACGGCACCACCTGGTACACCGTGGGCGTGCGCCCGATGTACAAATGGACGCCGATCATGAGCACTCTGCTGGAAGCGGGCTACGACAACGTCAAATCCCAGCGCACCGGCGATCGCAACGGCCAGTATAAAGTGACCCTGGCGCAGCAGTGGCAGGCGGGCAACAGCATCTGGTCGCGTCCGGCCATCCGTCTGTTCGCCACCTACGCCAAGTGGGATGAGAAGTGGGGCTACGCCACCGGCGACGACACCGGGTATAACGCCGGCACCGCATACAACGACACCAGCATGCATACCTTCAGCCGCGGCAAGGATGACGAAGTCACCTTCGGCGCCCAGATGGAAATTTGGTGGTAACGACGACAGGACGGGGAGGGCTGCAGGCTCTCCCCCAACCGCATTTGCTGCGGCCGGATCTCTTGCCTGATTCGCCGTGGCGCTGAAAGAGGATATAACGATGAAAAAGAATCTGCTGTCACTCTGCCTGTCGCTGGCGCTGACCGTCGGCGCGCCTTTGGCGGCCAACGCCGAGACGCCGGCCAACGTTTCCGTCGCGCCGGCCATCAGCGCCGCCACGCTGCAAAGCCTGCCGTGGCAGCCGCTGCAGCCGCCGGTGTCGCAAGAGGTGAAGCTCGACGCCGTCAGCCCGCAACTCAATCAGGGCGAGATTCAGGGGGCGATCGCCGCCTATACGCTGCCGGCCGATCGCGGTTCGCTGGAAGTGACGCTGAGCAGCCTTGCCAAAAACAATTCGCTGTATGCGCCGAGCGTGCTGGTGCTGGACGAGCATCTGCGCCCGGCGGCGTATTACCCGAGCAGCTACTTCCCTTACCAGCCGCCGGGGGCGATGTCCTCCGATCGCCTCGAAGGCACGCTGAAACTGACGCCGGCGCTCGGTCAAAAACAGATTTACCTGTTGGTGTACACCACTCGTCAGGACTTGGCGAAAACCACGCAGCTGACTAACCCGGCCAAGGCCTATGCGCAGGGCGTGGGCAACGCGGTGCCGGATATCCCGGATCCGATCGCCGGCCACGCGACGACCGGCACGCTGAAGCTTAAGGTCACCGCTGAACAGGGCACCGGCAACGTGATGATCGGCATGCTGCAGCCTGCGCCGACCGTGGCGCCGGTGGTGGTGGGCTCGACCGCCCCTGCCGCCGTGGCTGCACCAGCACCGGCGCCGGAGAAACCGGCGGAGCCGATGCTCAACGATACCGAAAGCTACTTTAATAACGGCATCAAACAGGCGGTGAAGGCGGGCGATATCGACAAGGCGCTGAAACTGATGAATGAGGCCGAGAAACTGGGCTCGACCACCGCGCGTAAAACGTTTATCAGCAGCGTTAAAGGCAAGGGGTAACACCCGGCGCTGCCGATGCTGGCTCGATGATTGGTGCGCTTTGGCGCACCTTTTTTCATCCGCGGGCCAGCGTTGCGCCGATCAACGCCAACAGACGAGCGTTGTCTACCTGCTGCATGACACGCACCGGCTTGCCCTGCGGCGCCGGCATGCCGACCGTCAGGCGCAGGCTGTCCGGCCGCCAGCGGCGTGAGCTGCCGCGCGTCAACGCCCCTTCCAGCGCCACATCTACATGGAACATCTCGGTGGTGACCAGCTGCGGCGCCAGCAGCCAGGCGATCACCAACGCATCATGGATCCAACAGCCCGGCAGGTGCCGCGTATGGCGTGAATAGTCGATCCACGGCCGCGTGGTGGCGCGTAAATAGCGGCACAGCGGGGTATCCGGCTGGGTCAACGCGGCCAGATCCGCCTGGGTCAGCATGGTCTGAGTGGTGACATCCAGCGGTGCCAGCGTGATGGTGGCGCCGCTGTTCAACACCAGCCGCGCCGCTTCCGGATCCAAACCGAAATTGGTGTCCTTGATGTACCCGTCGACGTTGAACACGCCGCCCATGATCACAATCTCTTTCACCGCCTGCGCCATCTGCGGGTAAAGCTGCATGGCATGCGCAACGTTGGTCAGCGGGCCGATCGCCGCCAGCGTGATCTCGCCGGGATGCCGGCAGATCAGTTCGCCGATGGCGATGGCGGCGTCCGGTGCGGGCGCGTTGGCCAGCGAGGGCGCGGGCAGGTCACGCCACAGCGCCGCCAGCTTCGGATCGGCGATTGGGCGGTCCAGATGCGCGCGCCACGGCTCCGGCGGCTCGCTCAGGGCGCGCGCCGCGCCGAGGGCGACCGGCACCTGATAGCCGCTCTGCGCCAGCAGCTCGGTGGCGACGGCGAAACCCACTTCACGCGGGGTGTTGCCGGCCACGATGCTGATCAGCTCCAGCTGCAGCTGCGGTTTGGCCGCCAGCGCCAGGGCCAGCGCCAGGCCGTCGTCGACGTTGGCGCCGGGAACGCCGTTGCCGGGATCGCAATCAATGATTAAACGCATATAAGGTGTCCTGAAAAACCGCTAACAGCCGCAGGAACGGCGGATGCGCAGTTGAAAAGCGAATTCATGCAGCTCGGCGGGCGCGGCACCGGCGGCCATCATGGCGATGGCCCGCTTGGCCATGGCGTCGATCGGCTGCTCGACTGCGCTGAGCGGCGGCACGCTGAATTCGGATTGCTGCGTGCCGTTAAAACAGATCAGCGCCAGATCGTCCGGCGCGCGCAGCCCATGCTCCGCCAGCGCCGACAGGCAGCCGAGCGCCTGCTGCTCGTTAGAGGTGAAAACGGCGCGCGGGCGTGGGCCTTGCACCAGGCGCTGGGTGGCCTGGTAACCGCCCTGGCGGGTGTAGGGTACTTCGAAAATCCACTCGTCGCGTGGCGCAATGCCCGCCTCCAGCAGCGCATCGCGCCAGCCGTTCAGGCGATCCTGCGCGTTGAGCATGGTCAGCGGGCCGATAAAAATGCCGATGTCGCGATAGCCGTGTTGCAGCAGATGGCGGGTTGCCTGGCAGGCGGCGTCGCGCTCGTCGACGCGAATGGCACAGACGCCGGCCTGGCTGTCGATGGTGTCTATCATTACGCAGGGCGTGCCGGAGGCGCGGATCAGATCGAACCACGGGTGGCGATCGACGCTGGTGTACAGCAGGCCGTCGACCTGGCGGCGCAGCAGGTTGTTGATAAGCTCATACTCGCGCTGACGATCGTCGCCGGCGTCGCCCAGCAGCAGCACGCGGCCGCGGCTGAAGGCTTCCTGCTGCAGCGCCCGCGCCAGGGTGGCGAAGAACGGGTTGGAAATATCCGGCACCACCAGCCCGTAGGTTTGCGTGCTGCCGGAGGCCAGCGCCCGCGCGATGTCGTTCGGCCGGTAGCCGGTCTGCTCGATCGCCGCCAGCACGCGCAACCGGGTGGCTTCCGCCACCGGGCGCGGGCCGTTGTTGATCACATAGCTGACCACGGCGACGGAGGTGCCCGCTACGCGGGCCACGTCGGCGCGGGTAACGCGTCGCGCGGAGTGATTATCCACATTGAGGTCCTGTTCGCCTTCTCGCTACGCGGCATCCTGCGGCAGGTTGAGATCGCGGCCGCGGGTTTCGGGAGCAAAGAAGGTGGTGATTAAGCCGATGCCCGCCATTACAACAAAATAGGCGGCGACAGGCCACCAGTGACCGAAACCGGACAGCAGCGCGGTGGCGATCAGCGGCGCAGTACCGCCGGAGAGGATTGAACCGAGCTCCTTGGCGAACGCCATTTTGGAGTAGCGGTTCTTCACGCCGAACAGTTCGACGCCATAGGCCGCCTGCACGCCGAAGATCCCCAGCGACGCGATGCACATGCCGACCACGATCACCGAGATGACGATCGCCGGTTCACGGCTGTCGAGCAGCCAGAACGCCGGGAAGGCGTACAGCACCAGCAGCAGGCAGAACCACCGGTAGGTGACGCGGCGGCCGAAGCGGTCAGACAGCCAGCCGGCCAGCGGGATCACCAGAAAACCGCACAGCGAGGCGATCAGCACCGCCAGCGCCGGCACCGATTTATCGACCATCAGCACCTTGGCGACGTAGCCGACGATAAAGCCCTGGCACAGGTAGGAAGGGCCGTTTTCGCCGATGCGCAGGCCGAGCATCACCCAGAACGCCTTGGTGCGCTGCAGGTAGCTGCGCGTATCCGGTGTGGCCTGGGCGGCGTCCAGCATGCGCTGGTGGTTTTGCTGCAGCTCGCGCTCGAAGACCGGCGTTTCCCGCACGTGGCGGCGCAGGTACAGCGCCACGCCGGCGATCAGAATGCTGGCGAGGAACGGAATGCGCCAGCCCCAGCTCATCAGGTCTTCCTTGTCGAGCTGCAGTACCAGCAGCCACACCAGCGACGCCAGCAGGGTGCCGCTGTTGGAGCCGATGGCGATGATTGACGCCACTAGCCCGCGCCGTTTGGCCGGCGCGTATTCCGCCAGCATCACCGCGCCGCCGGACAGCTCCGCGCCGGCGCCGAACCCCTGCGCGAAGCGCAGGATCACCAGGCAGGTGGGCGCCCAAACGCCGATTTGCGCATAGGACGGGATCAGGCCGATCAGCGTGGTGGAGAGGCCCATCAGCGCCACGGTGGTGATCAGCACCACGCGGCGGCCTTTGCGATCGCCGATCCAGCCGAACACCAGCGCGCCGATCGGCCGCGCGACGAAGCCGACGGAGTAGGTGGCGAAGCTGGCCAGCAGGGCGACCAGCGGCGTGGCCTCGGGGAAGAACACGTCGCCGAACACCATGCCGGCCGCCAGGCCGTACAGCGCGAAATCGACGTATTCCATGGCGGTGCCGAGCCAGCAGGAGAAGGTGGCGCGCCAAAATTGGCTGCGCCCCTCTTTGGTTGCCAGGCGTTCATCGGCCGCCAGCGCGGCGTCGGCGGTCTGTGAAGTGGCAAGCGTTGTTTCGCTCATGGCAGTGCTATCCTCTTTTGTTCTGCGCCCGGAGGGGCGCGGTTAAAGATGGTTTCCCTGGTGCCGGCAACAAAGGTGTGCCGACAAATGATGTCGGACGCATGGCGATTCAACGCTGCGGTGTCAGAGTATCTACGCGCGTAGATAAAACAACGCGACAAAGATGAAACTTTGCAGGCGATCACAGAATCGTCATCGTGCCGGGGAACGAAGATAGAGAACGCGGATGGCAAAAAGATGACAGGAGCCCGGTTTTTCCGGCGGAAGCCACCGCCGTTTTCGCCACGAATCAGCCTGCCGCTTTCGTATTTCTGCGCTACAATGGGGGCCTGTTAACAGTTTGTATCGTCTGGCGCGCCGTACCGGCCGCGGCTCAGGCGAGGAGTAAAACAATGTCTGGCATCAGGGATTCCATCCTGCCGCCGCTGGAGTGGTTGTCCGAACAGGATCCTCCGGCGCCCGCCGCCGTCAGCGACTGGCTGATGGAGTTAGGCTCCATGACCCGCCGATTTGAACGCCATTGCGCCCAGGTGCGCGTCGAACCGCAGCGCGAATGCTTCGTCACGCGCGAGGCGCTGGGCGACGAGGCGAACCACCTGCCCGACAGCCCGCGCTACTGGTTGCGCGAAGTGGTGCTGCTGGGCGACGACCAGCCCTGGCTGCTGGGGCGCACGGTGATCCCGGAAAATACGCTGACCGGCCCCGACCAGGCGCTGGTGGATCTGGGCACGCTGCCGCTGGGACGCTACCTGTTCAGCAGCGGCGATCTGACCCGCGACTATATCCATATCGGCCGACAGGATGCGCTGTGGGCGCGCCGTTCACGGCTGCGGCTGGCGGGCAAACCGCTGTTGCTGACCGAACTGTTTTTACCGGCTTCACCGCTGTATTCAGCGGTTCCTGCATAAGAGAGGAGAGCAAGACCTTGGAGGGAAGCGTGACTCAAAGTAAATGGCGGGCTTACAGCCATTTGATGCGCATTGATAAACCGATCGGCACGCTGTTGCTGCTGTGGCCGACGCTGTGGGCGCTGTGGCTGGCCGGGAAAGGCGTGCCGTCGCTGTCGATTTTGCTGGTGTTCGTGCTCGGCGTGTTCCTGATGCGCGCTGCCGGCTGCGTGGTGAATGACTATGCCGATCGCGCGGTGGACGGCTACGTGAAACGCACTGCCGGGCGGCCGATGCCGAGCGGCCGGGTGAGCGCGAAAGAGGCAAAGGTGCTGTTCGCGGTGCTGGTGCTGATCTCGTTCTGCCTGGTGTTGACGCTCAATGCGATGACCATCTGGCTGTCGCTGGCGGCGCTGGCGCTGGCCTGGGTGTATCCGTTCATGAAGCGGGTGACCAACCTGCCGCAGTTCGTGCTGGGCGCCGCGTTCGGCTGGGGCATTCCGATGGGCTATGCGGCGGTCAGCGAATCGCTGCCGCTCAGCTGCTGGCTGCTGCTGCTGGCCAACATCTGCTGGACGGTGGCCTACGACACGCTGTATGCGATGGTCGATCGCGACGATGATCTGAAGATCGGCATCAAATCCACCGCTATCCTGTTCGGCCGTTATGACAAGCTGATCGTCGGGCTGCTGCAGTTCGTGACGCTGTTGCTGCTGGTGTGGGTCGGTTATCTGGCGCAGCTCGGCGGGGCGTTTTACTGGTCGCTGCTGCTGGCGGGCGCGCTGTTCATTCACCAGCAGAAACAGATCGCCGGCCGCGAGCGCGAAGCCTGCTTCAAGGCCTTCCTGCAGAACAACTATGTCGGGTTGGTGGTATTTATCGGCATTGCGCTGAGCTATCTGCCGGCGTAACGGTTTCGCAAAGCAAGAAAAAAGGCACCCCAGGGGTGCCTTTTGTGTTTCTGTGCCGGACGACATCACTCGTCCTGCTCTTCTTCCGCGTCGGCTTGCGGCAGGGTGTTGGTCTCTGCCGGCATGTTGACGCTTTCGATGGTCAGCTTGATTTCCGGCGTGATCAGATCGCTCAGCATGTTGTACACCTCAAGGGTGTGCTCGCGTATCGCATCGCCGCTGTCGTTGATATAGCCTTCTTCGCGCAGCGTCGCCACCAGGGTGGAGAACACCGCCTTGTCGAAGAACTCCGGCGCGTTGATGCCGTGCAGCACCGACAGACGCTGCGCCATGATGCGGCTCTCTTTCTCCAGCGCGCCGCGGTTGATGCTCGGGTTGGCGCTGAGGATCGACATGGTGATGGCGTAGCGTTGCAGGGTTTCGCGCACCCCGGCGGCCAGCAGCTGCAGCGGGCGAATGCGCGCCGGGTTCAGCACCAGCTCGTCGCCTTTGTCGCAGATCAGCTGTTGACGGATCAACTCGTCGATCACCGGCTGCAGCACCTCCGGCAGCTGTTCCTTGTCGTTATGCAGGAACAGCTCGGCTTTCAGCATCGGGTAGATCATGCCGATTTGACGCAGCAGTTCGGCGCGTGATACCCGGCGATGATGCATCACGATGCTGGCGATCAGCGACGGCAGCACCAGCAGGTGGTGGATGTTGTTGCGGTAATAGGTCATCAGCACCGCCTGCTCGCGCGGCAGGATGATGATGTCGCCGATGTTGTCCTTCTCCACCTCGAACTTGTTCATGTTCAGCGCGTGATCCAGCAGCTCGTCCGGCGTTTGCGTCGGCACGGTAACGTCACGTGCGTAAGGCGCGTTGCGCATCAGCTGCAGGTAGCACTCGAGCTGTTCGACCAGCTGTTCGCGGGTTAGCGAACGCTGGCGCGAAGCCAGTAGCGCGGTGGAACACAGGTTCATGGCGTTGGCCGCGGCGGCATTGTTGATGCGCACCATGATCTGGCCGGCCAGATCGTTGACCGTCGGCGTCAGCCAGCTTGGGCGCTGAGCTTCGATCGGATCGATCGACTCGCGCCACTGCGGCACGTTCTGGTTGAGGTAAGCGGTCAACGGCAGCGGCTCGCCGAAGTTGACATAACCCTGGCCCAGATTGCGCAGCTTGCGCAGGCCGCGCAGCATCTGCGGCAGGCTCTCTTTTTCCTTGGTGGCGCCGCGCAGCTCTTTGGCGTAGGTGCCCACTTCCATCACGTGCTCGTAACCGATGTAAATCGGCACCAGCGTGATCGGACGGGTGCCGCCGCGCAGCATCGCCTGGATGGTCATCGACAGGGTGCCGGTCTTCGGCTCCAGCAGACGCCCGGTGCGGGAACGGCCACCTTCCACAAAGTATTCCACCGAGTAGCCGCGGGTGAACAGCTCGCCGAGGTATTCGCGGAACACCGTCGAGTACAGCTTGTTGCCCTTGAAGGTGCGGCGGATGAAGAACGCGCCCAGGCGGCGGAAGATCGGGCCGGCCGGCCAGAAGTTGAGGTTGATGCCCGCGGCGATGTGCGGCGGCACCAGGCCCTGGTGATACAGCACGTAGGACAGCAGCAGGTAGTCCATGTGGCTACGGTGGCAGGGCACGTAGACGATCTCGTGGCCGTCCTGCGCCAGCTGGCGCACGCGCTCGGCGTTGGTGACGTTGATGCCCTGATACAGCCGGTTCCAGGTCCAGCTCAGCACGCGGTCGGACAGGCGCACGGTTTCGTAGGAGAAATCGGCGGCGATCTCTTCCATCAGCGCGATGGCGTTCTGCTGGGCTTTCTCGTGCGAGATCTTCTTGCTGCGCGCTTCGTCCTCGACCGCTTTTTCGATCGCTTTGGACGCCAACAGCTTGTTGAACAGATCCTGACGGGCCGGCAGGCTCGGGCCCACTGCGGCCAGGCGCTGGCGCGAGAAGTGCATGCGCGCCACGCGCGCCAGTTTCTGCGCGATGGTTTTATCCGTGCCGTGCTCGGTGGCCATGCGGCGCAGCGAAACGGTGTTGGAGAAACGCACGAAGCTGTCGCGGCCGAGCCACAGCACGGCGAAGAATTTCTGCACGCCGTTCAACAGACGCAGGTGCGGCGTGCCGTGGCCTTCGCGGCCCGGCGAGCGGCCGAACATCACCGAAACCGGCAGCATCTGAATGTCGAGATCCGGGTTGCTGCGGTGCAGATCCAGATAGTCGTGGAACAGCTTTACCGACTCTTCTTTCGGGGTGTAATAGCGGAACACGCGCGGGCCGTCGTGAATGAACACGTAGCTCGGCAGCACGGTGCCGTCGATCTCCAGCGAGTTGAGCGGATCGGGCAGATCCTGCGCCAGGCACTGGGTGCGCAGCGTCAGCAAATCCGCCTTGGAATTGTAAGGTAAAACATACAAAATCGGCCGTGAGGGATCCAACCCTAGCTCGGTAACCGGATCTGAAGGGATGACCTTACTTCTTACCAACAATTTAAGTGGTAAATTCAATATTTTATAATAAATTTTACGCCAACCTGACATAAACAACGTGAAGCCTCTTGTTAGCAATGCGCCGCAAGCATACCAGAAACCGGGTAGCAGATCTGTGGTGTTCGAAAACCGAGAGCCGTCAGCGCGGACTGTTCTAGACTCTTTTTATTATGACCGACCTCTGAGAAAGGCACGAAAACATGGCAAACCAAGCAACCGGACTGACCCGCATCATCAAGGCCGCCGGCTATTCCTATAAAGGGCTTTCCGCCGCCTGGCAGCATGAAGCGGCTTTCCGCCAGGAACTGGTGGTGACCGTTCTGGCTATCATACTGGCTGTCTGGCTGGATGTGGGTGCGATAGCGCGCATTTTATTGATCGGATCGGTAGCGCTGGTGATGATCGTCGAGATCCTGAACAGTGCGATCGAGGCGGTGGTGGATCGCATCGGCAGCGAACATCACGAGCTCTCCGGGCGGGCCAAGGACATGGGATCGGCGGCGGTGTCGCTGGCGATCGTACTGGCGCTGTTCGTTTGGGGTACGGTCTTATGGCAGCATTTCGGCTGACGAAAGGCGCCTACTGACTGATTTTTATTTATTCTTCGGTTCCCAATCCGCGCTTACCTGTATATACTCACAGCAAGACTGTATAAACAAACAGGGGGCGGAATGAAAGCACTAACTACCAGACAGCAAGAGGTCTACGATCTGATTCGCGATCATATTTCGCAAACGGGCATGCCGCCAACGCGTGCCGAGATCGCGATGCGTCTGGGGTTCCGCTCGCCTAACGCCGCCGAAGAACACCTGAAGGCGCTGGCACGCAAAGGCGTGATCGAAATCGTCTCCGGTGCCTCGCGCGGTATCCGCCTGTTGATGGAAGAAGAAGAAGGGCTGCCGCTGATTGGCCGCGTCGCCGCCGGCGAGCCGCTGCTGGCGCAGCAGCACATCGAAGGGCACTACCAAGTGGATCCTTCCCTGTTTAAACCGAGCGCCGATTTCCTGCTGCGGGTGAACGGCATGTCGATGCGCGACATCGGCATTCTGGACGGCGATCTGCTGGCGGTGCACAAAACGCAAGACGTGCGCAACGGCCAGGTCGTGGTGGCGCGCATCGAAGACGAAGTGACGGTCAAGCGCCTGAAAAAACACGGCAACGTGGTCGAGCTGCTGCCGGAGAACAACGAATTCCAACCGATCGTGGTCGATCTGCGCCAGCAGAATTTCACTATCGAAGGGTTGGCGGTCGGCGTGATCCGCAACGGCGACTGGATTTAATCGTCGCACCCGTCGCACCCTCAGTGCCGCCTCTTGTATCAATCGCCCCTGTTCTGGGGCGTTTTTGTTTCTGACCCTGCCTTTCGCCACTGCTACGGGAACATCTCATCATGCGCTTGATTTCCGCCTTCACCAGCGACACCGATAAAGCCCTGTGGCGCCTGGCTCTGCCAATGATTTTCTCCAATATCACCGTACCGCTGCTCGGGCTGGTGGACACCGCGGTGATCGGCCACCTCGACAGCCCGATCTACCTGGGGGGCGTCGCGATCGGCGCGGTGGCGACCAGCTTCCTGTTCATGCTGCTGTTGTTCCTGCGCATGAGCACCACCGGCCTGGCGGCGCAGGCGCTGGGGGCACAAAACCCGCAGGCGCTGGCGCGCGCCTTTATGCAGCCGCTGCTGCTGGCGCTGCTGGCCGGGGGAGCGATCGTCCTGCTGCGCTATCCGCTGATCGAACTGGCGCTGCAGATTGTCGGCGGCAATGGCGAGGTGCTGGAACAGGCGCGGCGTTTTCTTGAGATTCGTTGGCTGAGTGCTCCGGCGGCGCTGGCTAATCTGGTGCTGCTGGGCTGGCTGCTCGGCGTGCAGTACGTGCGTGCGCCGGTGATCCTGCTGATTGTCGGCAACCTGCTGAACATCGTGCTGGATATCTGGCTGGTGATGGGCCTGGGCTGTAACGTGCGAGGGGCGGCGGCGGCAACCGCCATCGCCGAATACGCCACGCTGCTGCTCGGCCTGTGGCTGGCGTGGCGGGTGATGCGCCTGCGCGGTATCACCCTGCCGATGCTGCGCCAGGCCTGGCGTGGCGATCTGCGTCGGCTGCTGGCGCTTAACCGCGACATCATGTTGCGTTCACTGTTGCTGCAGCTGTGCTTTACATCGCTGACCATCTTCGGCGCTCGCCTGGGAAGCGACGTGGTGGCGGTCAACGCGGTATTGATGAATCTGCTGACGTTCACCGCCTATGCGCTCGACGGCTTCGCTTATGCGGTGGAAGCCCATTCGGGCCACGCCTACGGTGCCCGGGACGACAGCCAGCTGCGTAAGGTGTGGCACGCGGCCTGCAGGCAGGCAGGGCTGGTCGCGCTGGGCTTCGCCCTGGCGTATGCCGTTACCGGTCAGCAGATCGTGGCGGCGTTGACCTCCTTGCCGGAGCTGCGTGCGTTGGCCGCCCACTATTTACCGTGGCAGGTCATCCTGCCGCTGGTCGGAGTGTGGTGTTATTTGCTGGACGGCATGTTTATCGGCGCCACGCGCGGTGCCGAGATGCGCAACAGCATGGCAGTGGCCGCGGCAGGATACGGTCTGGCGCTGTTCAGCGTGCCGCTGCTTGGCAACCACGGGCTCTGGCTGGCGTTGGCGGTGTTTTTGGCGCTGCGCGGTCTGGCGCTGGGCTGGATTTGGCACCGCCATCAGGTGCGCGGCAGCTGGTTTACCGCACGCTAAACCGGGCGCTTTGTTGGGTTAATAATTAATTTATCTTATATTTTTATTCATGTTTGCTTACATGTTTTCAGCCAGGTTCTGCCCGGCTTAGTTCGTTGTTTGTTGGCGTTTTTTATTTTTATTTTATTTCTTAATGGTTTTTTATTCTGGTATTTGGCTTTTTTGTTTCCATGTTTAACTAGAATGAATCATGTGGCTGGCGAATGATGGGGAGCGATATTCCTTAAGGTGAAGGGCGTATCGGCCAGGAAAATTTCTGGTTAACCCCGGTCGGCGACAGGGATCACTGATTCACCGCAGGTTAACGGAGAGACGATGAATAAAGATCAAGCCGACGGTAACTGGAAGCAGCTTAAAGGCAAAGTGAAGGAAAAATGGGGCAAGCTGACCGATGACGATCTGACGGTCATCGAAGGGAAACGCGAACAGCTGGTCGGCAAAATCCAGGAGCGCTACGGTTACCAGAAAGAGGCGGCCGAGAAAGAGGTGAAAGCCTGGGAAGATCACACCAAACACCGCTGGTAATTTGCAGGGCCGCCATTGAAGGCAGCTTGCCCAGCGCAGGCCGGCGTCGCTCTCATCCTCTGGCGCCCCGGCCGCAGGTACAGGGAAGTACCTGACTTCGTCTTACTTCTTCTTGATGGCGATGCTGTGATCGTGTTCGGCGCAGTCATGCTTGCTGTCGCACGCCTCAACCTCCACGCAGCCGGCGCACAGGCCGTGCGCTTCCACCACGCTGTGCCGCAGCGCAAATCCGGCTTCCTGCGCCAGCTTCTGCAGCGTTTCCTCTACGCCTTCGGTAGTGCGTTCGGTCACCTGGCCGCAGCGGTCGCAGATAAACAGTGCGGATGTGTGCATCGGCTGTTCGAAGTGGTGGCACAGCACGTAGCTGTTGGCGGACTCCACTCTATGGATAAACCCTTGCTCCAGCAGAAAATCCAGCGCGCGATAGACCGTCGGCGGCTTGGCCTGCGGTTCGGCGACGCGCAGCAGATCGAGCAGGTCATAAGCGCTGATTGCACCGGGTTGCTGAGTCATCAGACGCAGCACTTCCAGCCGTTGCGGCGTCAATCGCACATTGCGTTGTTGGCAGAGGCGTTCCGCCTGCGCCAGCAGCTTTTCCTGGGTGGTTGAGTTCATCGCAAATATCCCGGTACGTAAAAAAGCCGATTTTACCATGATTACGGCGAATCGCCGAGAGTTGCCCCCTTTTCCCCTGAGGATTGCGCAGGGAAAGGCGCGCTGAGTGCGCTAAAAGAGAGATGTGTCACAACTTTTCCCCTCCGCCGGGCGGCAAATCAACGTTGCCGATTTTAGCGCTGGAGAGCCGCTGGCGAGAGCGGTATAACGCGCTTCACCCGCGTGACGAACAGGAGCCTTGTGTGATGACGGAAAGAGAGAAGCTGTTAAGCGGCCTGGAGTACAACAGCCGCGATGAAGAACTGATTGCGATGTACCATCGGGCCAGGGCGTTGACCAAAAGCCTGGGGGCGCTGGATTCGCATCAGGCGGACGAGAAAAACCGCCTGCTCGGCGAACTGTTCGGTGCCTGGGGTGAGGCGAGCTGGATCGAAACGCCGTTCTGGTGCGACTACGGGCAGCATGTCTGCATCGGTAAAAACTGTTTTATCAACGTCAATGCGGTGTTCCTCGACTGCAATACCATCACCATCGGCGATAACACGCTGATCGGCCCCAACGTGCAAATCTACACGCCGAGCCACCCGCTGAAGGCCGGCGAACGCTTTACCGGCGACCCGGCCTTTCCTTTCCGCACCTCGGCGCAGCCGGTGTCCATCGGCAGCAACGTATGGATCGGCGGTAACGTGGTGATCTTGCCGGGCGTGACCATCGGCGACGGCACGACTATCGGCGCGGGCAGCATCGTGACCGGCGACATCCCGGCCAATGTGCTGGCGCTGGGGCAGCCGTGCCGGGTTATCCGCACGTTGGAATAGGGGGGAAGCGAAGGCGGTTTTCCCAACGGCACCGATTGTCGTTATAATAGCCGTTTGCGGCCGTGCGCCGTTCGTTGAAGACAGACTCAGGTAGCCAGTAACTCAGCATGACGAAAGACAACCAAGCCCCAACCTACGCCGCCAATCGTTTCTCCATCGCGCCGATGCTCGACTGGACCGATCGTCATTGCCGTTACTTCCACCGCCTGCTGACCAAGGAAACGCTGCTGTACACCGAAATGGTGACCACCGGCGCGATCATTCACGGCAAGGGCGACTACCTGGCCTACAGTGAAGAAGAGCATCCGGTGGCGCTGCAGCTGGGCGGCAGCGATCCGGCCGCGTTGGCGCACTGCGCCAAACTGGCGGAGCAGCGCGGTTACGACGAGATTAACCTCAACGTCGGCTGCCCGTCCGATCGCGTGCAAAACGGCATGTTCGGCGCCTGTCTGATGGGGCAGGCGACGCTGGTCGCCGACTGCATCAAGGCGATGCGCGATGTGGTGTCGATCCCGGTGACGGTGAAGACCCGCATCGGCATCGACGATCAGGACAGCTACGCCTTCCTGTGCGACTTTATCCAAACCGTCGCCGGGCGCGGCGAGTGCGACATGTTCACCATCCACGCGCGCAAGGCCTGGCTCTCCGGCCTCAGCCCGAAAGAGAACCGCGAAGTGCCGCCGCTGGACTACCCGCGCGTTTATCAGCTGAAGCGGGATTTCCCGGCGCTGACCATCGCCATCAACGGCGGGGTGAAAACGCTGGAAGAGGCGCAGCAGCATCTGCAGCATCTGGACGGCGTGATGATGGGGCGCGAGGCGTACCAGAATCCGGGCATCCTGGCGCGGGTCGACAGCGAACTGTTCGGCGCGCAGACCGCAGTGCCGGACAGTGTGGCGATCGTCGAAGCGCTGTATCCGTATATCGAGCGCGAGCTGTCCAACGGCACCTATCTCGGCCACATCACCCGCCACATCCTCGGTTTGTTCCAGGGCGTGCCGGGCGCGCGCCAGTGGCGTCGCCACCTGAGCGAGAACGCCCACAAGCCGGGTGCCGATGCGCGAGTGGTGGAGCAGGCGCTGGCGCTGGTGCGTCAGCCGCGTGTGGAAATGGCGTAACCCACAAAAATTTTGACCAACAGTTAGTCTTTTTTGCCAGGCATTCGGCGCGTTGCCGGATGCCTACCCTGTTTTTTCAATAGGTTAGCCCTTTCGTCGTTCTGGCACGTTTCTTGTAATTCCCTCTGCAGATACGTTGAGTTGCAAAGGAGCAATCATGTTGGAAATCTTCTTTCTCATTGGCTTTGTGGTGATGCTGATGGTGACCGGCATCTCGCTGCTGGGGATCTTCGCTGCGCTGTTGGTGGCGGCGGCGTTCATGCTGTTGGGCGGGTTGTTCGCGGTGGTCATCAAGCTGCTGCCGTGGCTGATTTTGGCGGTCGTCGGGGTATGGATTTACCGTTCGATGCAGAAACCACAGGCCAGGCGTTACTGATTTTTCGCTGAATAATCAGTCAGTCGCGATGAAACTTGCACAACTTGCCGCCCCGCTAATGCGGCAGCGATCACAGCTTGGCAGTTTTACCGCGCGATGTGGCACATAAAGCGTGTTTTTTGCCGGACGGGGCTGTTAGGATGTTTGTCGATGCAGTGATGCGACCAATTTCATCACCGTGAGAGACAACCAAAATTCGTGTTGCTGAAGCAACCCCCTGTCTCTGGCGGACTCTGCTCTACCCCTACAAAACGCAGTAACAGAAAGGGCTCCGTAAGGAGCCCTTTTCTTTTGCCGCTATCAGGGGATCAGCAGGCTGGAGCCGCTGGTGCTGCGACTTTCCAGCACCTGGTGCGCCCGCTGGGCGTCGGCCAGCGCAAATTTCTGCTCGTCTTTCACCTCCACCCGAATGGCGCCGCTGCCGATCAGCGAGAACAGCTCGTTGCTGGCGTACTGCAGCTCGGCGCGGTTGGTGATGTAGCCGTTAAGGGAAGGGCGAGTGACGTACAGTGAGCCCTTCTGATTCAGCAGCGCCAGATCGACGCCAGTCACCGGGCCGGAGGCGTTGCCGAAGCTGACCATCAGGCCGCGCCGTTTCAGGCTGTTGAGCGAGGCCTGCCAGGTGCTTTGCCCCACCGAATCGTACACCACGCCGACCTTCTCGCCGTGCGTCAGCTCGGCCACCCGCTGGGCGATATCCTCTTTGTGGTAGTTGATGGTGGCCCAGGCGCCGGCCTGTTTCGCCAGCGCGGCCTTTTCGTCGGAGCCGACGCTACCGATCAGGCGCGCGCCCAGCGCTTTGGCCCATTGGCAGGCGATCAGCCCAACTCCGCCGGCGGCGGCATGGAACAGGAACACCTCACCCGGCTGCACGTCGTGGGTCTGGCGCAGCAGGTAGTGCACCGTCAGCCCTTTGAGGAAAGAAGCGGCGCCCTGCTCAAAGCTGAGGTTGTGCGGCAGCAGCGCCACTTTTTCTTCGGGCACATTGTGGACTTCGCTGTAGGCACCGAGCGACGACTGCGCATACACCACCCGGTCGCCCGGTTTGATCGCGCTGACCCCGGCGCCGACCTTGACCACCACGCCGGCCGCCTCGGTGCCGAGGCCGCTCGGCAGGCTCGCCGGCGCGTACAGCCCGCTGCGCACATAGGTGTCGATGTAGTTGATGCCGATCGCCTTGTTCTCGATCTGCACTTCGCCGGCGGCGGGATCGAGCGGTGTAAAATCAACGTATTGCAAGACTTCCGGCCCGCCGGTGGCGGAAAACTGAATGCGCTTGGCCATATCGTTACCTCGTTTGAGTGTCTGATTTCACCCTATTCTTTTTAGTATGGGAGATCCAGTTCACCCGTGCGGGATTCAATACCTTTTTTGCATCGGTTATGACGCAAAAATCACGTATACTCTCGCGTCAAGATCCTTCATTCGCAACCGGATAAAGACTACGTTTCATGGCAGGAAAAAAACCAACCAACAAAACAAACGCGGACGAAACCAGAGAGCGTTCCAGAGATCGTCAGATGGAAGGGCTGAAGATGCCGCCGCACTCGCTGGAGGCCGAGCAGTCGGTGTTGGGCGGTTTGATGCTGGATAACGAGCGCTGGGACAACGTGGCGGAGCGCGTGGTCGCCAACGACTTCTTCAGCCGCCCGCACCGCCTGATCTTTACCGAGATGCAGCGTTTGCTGGAGATGAGCAAGCCTATCGACCTCATCACCCTGTCCGAATCGCTCGAGCAGAAAGGTGAGCTGGACTCGGTCGGCGGCTTCGCCTACCTGGCCGAGCTGTCGAAAAACACCCCGAGCGCCGCCAACATCGGCGCCTATGCCGACATCGTGCGCGAGCGCGCGGTGGTGCGCGAGATGATCTCGGTGGCTAACGAGATCGCCGACGCCGGCTACGATCCGCAGGGGCGCAGCAGCGAAGACCTGCTCGATCTGGCGGAATCCCGCGTGTTCCAAATCGCCGAGAACCGTGCCAGCAAAGACGAAGGCCCGAAGGGCATCGAGCGCATCCTGGAAGACACCGTATCGCGTATCGAGCAGCTGTATCAGCAGCCGCACGACGGCGTGACCGGGGTCGATACCGGCTATCAGGACCTCAACAAGAAAACCGCGGGCATGCAAAAGTCCGATCTGATCATCGTCGCCGCCCGTCCATCGATGGGGAAAACCACCTTCGCCATGAACCTGTGCGAAAACGCCGCGATGACCCAGGAAAAACCGGTGCTGATCTTCAGCCTGGAGATGCCCGGCGAACAGATCATGATGCGTATGCTGGCGTCGCTGTCGCGCGTGGATCAGACGCGCATCCGTACCGGCCAGCTCGACGACGAGGACTGGGCGCGCATTTCCAGCACCATGGGTATCCTGCTGGAGAAGCGCAACATGTACATCGACGACTCCTCCGGCCTGACGCCGACCGAAGTGCGCTCGCGCGCGCGGCGCATTTTCCGCGAGCACGACGGGCTTAGCCTCATCATGATCGACTACCTGCAGCTGATGCGCGTGCCGGCCCTGTCCGACAACCGTACGCTGGAGATCGCCGAGATTTCGCGCTCGCTGAAGGCGCTGGCGAAGGAGCTGCAGGTGCCGGTAGTGGCGCTGTCGCAGCTGAACCGAAGCCTGGAGCAGCGCGCCGATAAGCGCCCGGTCAACTCCGACCTGCGTGAATCCGGCTCTATCGAGCAGGATGCCGACCTGATTATGTTCATCTATCGTGATGAGGTGTATCACGAGAACAGCGATCTGAAAGGGATCGCGGAAATTATTATCGGTAAGCAGCGTAACGGCCCGATCGGCACCGTGCGCCTTACCTTTAACGGCCAGTGGTCGCGTTTCGACAACTACGCGGGGCCACAATACGATGACGAATAATCAGCTAAGGAACTGAAATGAAAGCGGCAACCGCTGTAATCGACCGCCGCGCTCTGCGACATAATCTGCAACAGGTGCGCCGCCAGGCGCCGCAAAGCCGCCTGATTGCCGTTGTGAAAGCAAACGCTTATGGACATGGCCTGCTGGAAACAGCACACACCCTGCAAGACGCCGACTGCTACGGCGTGGCGCGCATCGGCGAAGCGCTGATGCTGCGCTCCGGCGGCATCGTCAAACCGATCCTGCTGCTGGAAGGCTTCTTCAGCGCCGAAGATCTGCCGGTGCTGGTGGCGAACAACATCGAAACCGCGGTGCACAGCATCGAGCAACTCGAAGCGCTGGAGCTGGCCGAGCTGGCGCGCCCGGTGCCGGTGTGGATGAAGCTCGACACCGGCATGCATCGGCTGGGGGTGCGCCCCGAACAGGCGGAGGCGTTTTATCAGCGCCTGTGCGCCTGCCGCAACGTGGCGCAGCCGGTCAATATCATGAGTCACTTCAGCCGCGCCGACGAGCCGGAGTCCGACGCCACCCTGAAACAAATCGCCTGCTTCGAGCAGTTCGCGCGCGGCAAACCGGGCCAGCGCTCGGTCGCCGCGTCCGGCGGCACGCTGCTGTGGCCGGACGCCCACAACGAGTGGGTGCGTCCCGGCATCATCCTGTACGGCGTGTCGCCGCTGGATAACGGCAGCGGCGCCGAGCATGGGCTGCAGCCGGCGATGACGCTGAAGTCCAGCCTGATCGCGGTGCGCGAGCACAAGGCCGGCGAAGCGGTCGGCTACGGCGGCACCTGGGTAAGCCCGCGCGATACCCGGCTGGGCGTGGTGGCGATGGGGTACGGCGACGGCTACCCGCGCAGCGCGCCGACCGGTACGCCGATTCTGATCAACGGCCGCGAAGTGCCGATCGTCGGCCGGGTGTCGATGGACATGATTTCGGTCGATCTCGGGCCGGACGCCGTCGATAAGGTGGGGGATGAAGCGGTGCTGTGGGGGCCGGCGCTGCCGGTCGAGCGCATCGCCGCCTGCACCGGCATCAGCGCCTACGAGCTGATCACCAAGCTCACGCAGCGCGTGGCGATGGAATATATCGGCGACTGATACGCCGCAGGGGCCGACGCGCGTCGGCCCCGTTTCTCAGCGGGTTACTTCTTTACCGCCAACCACTTATCGATAATCTTCTGATACTCCCCGGTCGCTTTGGCCAGGTGCAGCCACTGATCCACATACAGTTTCCAGCTCAGATCGTCGCGCGGCAGCATGTAGGCCTTCTCGCCGTACTGCATCGGCTTGGTCGGATTCACCGCGCACAGCTTCGGATAGCGCTTCTGCTGGTACAGCGCCTCGGAAGCGTCGGTGATCATCACGTCCGCCTTGCGGTCCACCAACTGCTGGAAAATGCTCATGTTGTCGTGCGTCAGCGTCAGTTTGGCCTTCGGCAGATAGGCGTGCACGAAGGCTTCGTTGGTGCCGCCCGCCGGCTCGAGCAGGCGCACCGACGGTTTGTTGATCTGCTCGAGAGTGCGGTATTTCTTCACGTCGGTGCAGCGCACCAGCGGGATCTTGCCGTCGGTATCCAGCTTGTCGGCGAAGAACACCTGTTTTTGCCGCTCCAATGTGACGGAGATGCCGCCCATCGCAATGTCGCACTTGCCGGAGGCGAAGTCCGGCGTCAGGGTTTTCCAGCTGGTTTTCACCCACTTCACTTTCGCGCCCAGGCTCTTGGCCAGCGATTCCGCCATGTCGATGTCGATGCCTTCATAGCTGCCGTCTTCCTTGAGGAAGGTATAGGGCTTGTAGTCGCCGGTGGTGCAGACCTCCAGGGTCTTTTGCTGCAGCACCTTATCCAGGTGGGATTGCGCGCCGGCGCTGCCGGCGGCGAGCAGCAGCGCGAGGGGGAGTAGCTTTTTCATCTGGCGTCCTTTTTATACATTCGTGGTTTTATGCGTTACTTCGCCGTTAATTGTCGTTTGCTTGCATGAGTTAGCCGTTTTTTATACCGCTTACCGGCGAAAACGCCGGGCGTTGCTGCTGTACGCGATTTAAGCGCCAGGGTGTGACGTCGGCAACGGTAAAAAAACTGGTAGGCTGTAACGTCAACATTTATTAACACAGTTTACAGGTGGCTATGTACAACATTGACGATTTTGATATGAAAATCCTGACGCTGTTACAGGCCAACGGCCGTCTGACCAACCAGGAGCTGAGCGAGCTGGTGGGGCTCTCCGCTTCCCAATGTTCGCGGCGGCGCATCAGTCTGGAGCAGGCACAGCTGATCCGCGGTTACCACGCGCGGCTGGCGCCGGAGGCGGTCGGCCTGGGGCTGGTGGGGCTGATCGAAGTCAGTCTGATCACGCACGCGCAGGAGCAGATCGACAGCTTTCATCAGATGCTGGAGGACGTGGACGCGATCCTTGACGCTTACAAGACCACCGGCGACGCCGATTACCTGCTGAAAGTGGCGGTGGCGGACCTGCCGGCGCTGAGCGAATTCATCAGCCAGACGCTGTCGCCGCACAAAAGCGTGGCGCATATCAAAACGGCGGTGGTGCTCAATCGCATCAAGGAAAACGGTTTATTGCCGGTGGCGCGAGAAAGCTAAAACCGAATGCGGTTTTCCGTCTATATTAGGAACGTAACGCTGTGCCCAAAACCACAATAAACCAGGAGAAAAACCCCGTGTTCCAGAACGTTGACGCCTATGCCGGCGATCCCATTCTGTCGCTGATGGAAAAATTCAAACAAGACCCGCGCGCGCACAAGGTGAACCTGAGTATCGGCCTGTACTACGATGCGCAGGGCATCATTCCGCAGATGCGGGCGGTCGCCGCGGCGCAAGCGCAGTTGAACAGCGTCGAGCACGGCGCCTCGGTATACCTGCCGATGGAAGGGCTGCAACCCTACCGTTCCGCCATCCAGCATCTGCTGTTCGGCGCGCAGCACCCGATGCTGCAGCAGGGGCGCATCGCCACCATTCAGACCGTAGGCGGTTCCGGCGCGTTGAAAGTGGGTGCCGACTTCCTGAAAAGCTACTTCCCGGATTCGCAGGTGTGGGTCAGCGATCCGACCTGGGAAAACCACGTCGCCATCTTCAGCGGCGCCGGTTTCAAGGTGAATACCTACCCGTATTTCGACAGCGAAAGCCTGGGCGTGAAGTTCGACGCCATGCTCGCCGCGCTGAAACAGCTGCCGAAGCACAGCATCGCGCTGCTGCACCCGTGCTGCCACAACCCGACCGGTTCCGACCTGACCCCTGCCCAGTGGGATGAGGTGGTCAAGGTGATCGCCGAGCGTGAAATCATTCCGTTCCTCGACATCGCCTACCAGGGCTTCGGCGGCGGCATGGAGCAGGACGCCTACGCCATTCGCGCCATCGCGGCGGCCGGCCTGCCGTGTCTGGTGAGCAACTCGTTCTCGAAGATCTTCTCGCTGTACGGCGAGCGCGTCGGCGGCCTGTCGGTGGTGTGCGAAAGCGAAGAGGCGGCCGGGCGCGTGCTGGGCCAGCTGAAGGCCACCGTGCGTCGCAACTACTCGAGCCCGCCGAATTTCGGCGCGCAGCTGGTGGCCAAGGTGCTGAACGACGCCCAGTTGAAAACCCAATGGCTGGACGAGGTGGAGAGCATGCGCACCCGCATTCTCGAGATGCGTCACGCGCTGGTGGACACCCTGAAGAGCGCGCTGCCGCAGCGCAACTTCGATTACCTGCTGGCGCAGCGCGGCATGTTCAGTTACACCGGCTTCAGCGCGGCGCAGGTCGATCGCTTGCGTGAAGAGTTCGGCGTCTACCTGATCCACAGCGGCCGCATGTGCGTGGCCGGCCTGAACCACAACAACGTGCGTCAGGTGGCCGAGGCATTTGCTGCGGTGCAGTAACGCCTGTTAGTCTGAACGGACGTTCATCGGGGAGCGATAGCGATATCGCTCCTTTTTTATTGCCGGCGCGCCGCCGAAGTTGCCGCAAACCGGAGAGAGAATATACTGATTGAGGGGCGCTCACTCATGTGGCATCAGCAAACGCTAATCCTCAGCGCAAAAGCGCGTGGCTTTCATCTGGTTACCGACGAGATCGTCAACCAGTTAACCCACTTACACCGCCTGCAAACCGGCCTGCTGCATCTGTTGCTGCAGCATACCTCGGCCTCGCTGACGCTCAACGAGAATTGCGATCCCACGGTGCGAGCCGATATGGAGCAGCATTTCCTGCGTCAGGTGCCGGAAAACGCACCCTATCAGCATGACTACGAAGGGCCGGACGACATGCCGGCGCACATCAAATCCTCGCTGCTGGGCGCTTCCTTGACGCTGCCCGTCAGGCACGGGCGGCTGATGTTGGGCACATGGCAGGGCATCTGGCTGGGGGAGCACCGCATCCACGGCGGAGCACGCCGTATTGTGGCCACATTACAGGGGGAGTAACCCAATGAATAACAGCGCATTGCTGGAGTACTGCATGGCGAAGCCGGGCGCGGAGCAAAGCGACCAGAACCAGTGGCAGGCCAGTCAGATCAAGGTGGGCGACGTGATGTTCGCCATGGTGTGCGAGGTCGAAGGGCGGCCGGCGCTGGCGGTCAAGTCCAGCCCGGAGCTGGCGGAAAGCCTGCGCGAACACCATCCGGAGATCGTCGCCTGCGCCGGCCTGAACAAGGCACACTGGAACACGGTGTTTCTCGACGGCAACCTGCCGAACTCGCAGTTTTACACGCTGATCGACAGCTCCTATCAGCTGGTGGTGGAAGGCCTGCCCGAACACGTGCGCCAGGAACTGCGCGCCTGATTGCCGGGCGGCGGCGCCGCCCGTTTTTCTCCTGTTTTTTCGCGTCAAAGCGTGATCGTGATTTTAAATTGGGAACGTTCCCTTTTTGTCGTCAGACAAAAGCGGCTACGCTTGGGCATTCAAGATACGCGGATAACATAAGGAGGCCGACATGGCCATCAGCGAAGAAAAGCGCAAGATGATCGCCGGGGAGCTGTACGACGCCGGCGATGACCTGCTGCGCAGCGAGCGTCGGCGCGCACGCCAGCTGACGCATCGCTATAACCACTCCTCGCCGGAAGAGGGCGAACTGCGCAAGCAGTGGCTGGACGAGCTGCTGGGCGGCTATCAGGGCGGCACCATCGAGCCGACCTTCCGCTGTGACTACGGCTATAACATTTATCTCGGCAAGAACTTCTACGCCAATTTCGACTGCGTGATCCTCGACGTGTGCGAGGTACATATCGGCGACAACTGCCTGCTGGCGCCGGGCGTGCATATCTACACCGCGACCCATCCGCTGGACGCCGAGACCCGCGTCGGCGGCGCGGAGTTCGGTAAGCCGGTCAAGATTGGCGACAACGTATGGATCGGCGGACGCGCGGTGATCAATCCGGGTGTGACCATCGGCGATAATGCGGTCGTGGCCTCCGGCGCGGTGGTGACCAAAGACGTGCCGGCCAACTGCGTGGTGGGCGGCAACCCGGCCAGGGTCATCAAGCACCTATAAAAAAACGGGCGCCGCCGGGCGCCCGTTGTCATCAGGCTCGCAGCGAGTCTATATCCACCACGAAGCGGTACTTCACGTCGCTTTTCAGCATGCGCTCATAGGCCTCATTAATTTGCTGCATCGGGATCAGCTCGATATCGGACGTGATGCCGTGTTGGCCGCAGAAGTCCAGCATCTCTTGCGTTTCCGCGATGCCGCCGATCAGCGAACCGGCGATGCGGCGGCGCTTTATGATCAGATTGAACACCTGCGGCGACGGATGATCGTGCTCCGGCGCGCCGACCAGCGTCAGGGTACCGTCGCGGCGCAGCAGGTTGAGGAACGGGTTCAGATCGTGCTGGGCCGCCACCGTGTTGAGGATGAAATCGAAGCTGTTGACGTGCTGCGCCATCTCCTCCGGGTTGCGCGAAATCACCACTTCATGGGCGCCGAGGCGCTTGGCGTCTTCTATTTTCGACGGCGAGGTGGTGAACAGCACCACGTGCGCGCCCATCGCCCGCGCCAGTTTGACGCCCATGTGCCCCAGCCCGCCGAGGCCGACGATGCCGACCTTTTTGCCTGGTCCCGCGCCCCACTGGCGCAGCGGCGAATAGGTGGTAATGCCGGCGCACAGCAGCGGCGCGACTCCGGCCGGATCGAGATTTTCCGGCACTCGCAGTACGAAGTCCTGATCCACCACCAGATTGGTGGAGTAGCCGCCGTAGGTCACGGCGCCGGTCTGGCGGTCCTGACCGTTATAGGTGCCGGTAAAGCCGTTCTCGCAATACTGTTCCAGCCCCTCATCGCAGCTCGGGCAGCTGCGGCAGGAATCCACCATGCAACCGACGCCGACCAGATCGCCGACCCGGTAACGCGAGGCATGGCCACCGACGGCGCTAACGCGGCCGACGATTTCGTGGCCCGGCACCACCGGGTAAATCGTATTGCTCCATTCGTTGCGAGCCTGATGCAGGTCCGAATGGCACACGCCGCAGAACAGCACCTGAATTTGCACATCGTGGTCGCGCAGGGCGCGCGGTGGGTAATCGAAAGGCACCAGCGCAGACTTCGCATCATGCGCGGCATAGGCATGGGTAATGTTCATGGTCGCTCCAGTTATCAATGTATGGGGGACAACGCTTGGCCGGCAGCGGAGTGCCGGTGAGACGCGGCCTGAATCAGACAGGGCGGCCGCCGAGGGAACATTGATGATAAAAGCGGTGAGCGCGGAGGGAAATGCCTGAAAATGTCGAAACCTTGCCCGTTTCTGTTTGATTGCAGCGAAACGGGTCAGCGTGCGGGCCGCCTGAGCGACGGCCCGCACGCCGGCGATACTACTTGTTCAACAGCGGTTTCAGGAAGCGCGCGGTGTGCGATTTTTCACACTCGGCCACGGTTTCCGGCGTGCCGGCGACCAGGATCTCGCCGCCGCCGCTGCCGCCTTCCGGCCCCAGATCGACGATCCAGTCGGCGGTCTTGATCACGTCCAGGTTATGCTCGATGACCACGATGGTGTTGCCCTGATCGCGCAGCTGATGCAGTACCGCCAACAGCTGTTGAATATCGGCGAAGTGCAGACCGGTGGTCGGTTCGTCGAGGATATACAGCGTCTGGCCGGTGCCCCGTTTCGACAGCTCGCGCGCCAGCTTGACGCGCTGCGCCTCACCGCCGGAGAGCGTGGTGGCCGACTGGCCGAGACGGATGTACGACAGGCCGACATCCATCAGGGTCTGCAGCTTGCGCGCCAGCGCCGGCACCGCGTCGAAGAACTCACGCGCTTCTTCGATGGTCATCTCCAGCACTTCGTGGATGCTCTTGCCCTTGTACTTCACTTCCAGCGTTTCGCGGTTATAGCGCTTGCCCTTGCACTGATCGCACGGCACGTAGATGTCCGGCAGGAAGTGCATCTCGACCTTGATCACCCCGTCGCCCTGGCAGGCTTCACAGCGCCCGCCCTTGACGTTGAAGCTGAAGCGGCCCGGCGTATAACCGCGGCTGCGCGACTCCGGCACGCCGGCGAACAGCTCGCGTACCGGGGTGAAGATGCCGGTATAGGTGGCCGGGTTGGAGCGCGGCGTGCGGCCGATCGGGCTCTGATCGATGTCGATCACCTTGTCGAAATGCTCCAGGCCGGTCACTTCGCGGAACGGCGCCGGCTCGGCGATGGTGGCGCCGTTGAGCTGGCGCTGGGCGATCGGGAACAGCGTATCGTTAATCAGCGTCGATTTGCCGGAGCCGGACACGCCGGTGATGCAGGTAAACAGACCGACCGGCAGCGTCAGCGTCACGTCCTTCAGGTTGTTGCCGCGCGCGCCGCTCAGCTTCAGCACCTTGGTCGGATCGGCCTGCACGCGCTGCGCCGGAATGGCGATCTCGCGCTTGCCGCTGAGGAACTGGCCGGTCAGCGAGTCCGGCTGCGCCATGATGTCGTCGACGGTGCCTTCCGCCACCACCTGGCCGCCGTGCACGCCGGCGCCGGGGCCGATGTCGATCACGTGATCGGCGGCGCGGATGGCGTCTTCGTCATGCTCCACCACGATCACCGTGTTGCCGAGGTTGCGCAGGTGGATCAGCGTTTCCAGCAGGCGCTCGTTGTCGCGCTGGTGCAGGCCGATCGACGGCTCATCCAGCACGTACATCACGCCCACCAGGCCGGCGCCGATCTGGCTGGCCAAACGGATACGCTGCGCTTCGCCGCCGGAGAGCGTCTCCGCCGAGCGGGACAGTGACAGGTAGTTCAGGCCGACGTTCACCAGGAATTTCAGGCGATCGCCGATCTCTTTCAGCACTTTTTCGGCGATCTTGGCGCGCTGGCCGCTGAGCTTCATGTTCTGGAAGAAGGTCATCGCATGGCCGATGCTCAGATCGGAGATCTCCGGCAGCGTAGTGTCTTCGACGAACACGTTGCGCGCTTCTTCGCGCAGGCGGGTGCCGTGGCACGAGGCGCAAGGGCGGTTGCTGATGAATTTCGCCAGCTCTTCGCGCACCGCGCTGGATTCGGTCTCTTTATAGCGGCGCTCCATGTTATGCAGCACGCCTTCGAACGGATGGCGGCGCACGGTGGTGTCACCGCGATCGTTGATGGATTTGAATTCGATCGACTCTTTGCCGGAGCCGCTCAGCACCGCCTTCTGCACGTTGGCGCTCAGGGTGTTGAACGGCGCCTCTACGTCGAACTCATAGTGCTCCGCCAGCGAGCGCAACATCTGGAAGTAATAGAAGTTGCGGCGATCCCAGCCGCGGATTGCGCCGCCGGCCAGCGACAGCTCGGGGTTTTGCACCACGCGGTCCGGATCGAAGAACTGCTGCACGCCCAGGCCGTCGCAGGTCGGGCAGGCGCCGGCCGGGTTGTTGAAGGAAAACAGGCGCGGTTCCAGTTCGCGCATGCTGTAGCCGCAGATCGGGCAGGCGAAGTTGGCGGAAAACAGCAGCTCGTCCGCTTTCTCGTCGTCCATATCTGCCACCACCGCGGTGCCACCGGACAACTCCAGCGCGGTTTCGAACGATTCGGCCAGGCGCTGCGCCATGTCGTCGCGCACCTTGAAACGGTCGACCACCACTTCGATGGTGTGTTTCTTTTGCAGCTCCAGCTTCGGCGGATCGGACAGATCGCACACTTCACCGTCGATGCGCGCGCGGATATAGCCCTGAGCGGCCAGGTTTTCCAGCGTTTTGGTGTGTTCGCCCTTGCGATCTTTCACCACCGGCGCCAGCAGCATCAGGCGTTTGCCTTCCGGCTGGCTCAGCACGTTGTCGACCATCTGGCTGACGGTCTGCGCCGCCAGCGGCACATGGTGATCCGGGCAGCGCGGCTCGCCGACGCGGGCGAACAACAGGCGCAGGTAGTCGTGGATCTCGGTGATGGTGCCGACCGTGGATCGCGGGTTGTGCGAGGTGGATTTCTGCTCGATGGAGATCGCCGGCGACAGACCTTCAATATGGTCGACGTCCGGCTTTTCCATCAGCGACAGGAACTGGCGCGCATAGGCGGAGAGCGATTCGACGTAGCGGCGCTGCCCTTCGGCATACAGCGTATCGAAAGCCAGCGATGACTTGCCGGAACCGGACAGGCCGGTGACGACGATCAGTTTGTCACGCGGGATGATCAGGTTGATGTTTTTCAGATTATGGGTTCGAGCACCACGAACTTCAATATTGTCCATTTACACTTCCCGTCTTGATGATACACCGCGCCTGTCGCGATTTTTGCGGGGGATTTTGTGATGGATCTCGCAAAAAACCGGCACAGCCTGGTCGAAACGCATAATTATGACACAAAAAAACCTGAATGAATATCCAGTATGCGAATGCAACAAGGTCGATTGAAAAGACAATTCTGGAATGCAATTCGCACTTATCAACACGGGTGTGGTTTCGCACTCAGCGTGGTAAACTGACGCGTTTATACTGTGTAGAAATCAATCATCGGGAGAAGTGCTCATGGCCAGCAGAGGCGTAAACAAAGTAATTCTGGTCGGGAATCTGGGTCAGGATCCAGAAGTCCGTTACATGCCGAACGGCGGCGCAGTGGCCAACATTACCCTGGCGACCTCCGAAAGCTGGCGTGACAAGGCGACCGGCGAACAGAAAGAGAAGACCGAGTGGCACCGCGTCGTGCTGTTCGGCAAACTGGCCGAAGTGGCGGGCGAATACCTGCGTAAAGGCTCTCAGGTCTACATCGAAGGCTCCCTGCAGACCCGTAAATGGCAGGATCAGAGCGGCCAGGATCGCTACACCACCGAGATCGTGGTTAACGTCGGCGGCACCATGCAGATGCTGGGCGGCCGTCAGGGCGGCGGCGCACCGGCCGGTCAATCTGCCGGCGGCCAGGGCGGTTGGGGCCAGCCTCAGCAGCCACAGGGCGGTAACCAGTTCAGCGGCGGCCAGCAGCAGTCTCGCCCGGCGCAGAACAGCGCTCCGGCAACCAGCAACGAACCGCCAATGGATTTCGACGACGATATCCCGTTCTGATATCCGGCTGTTTGCAGCCAACAAAAAAGCCCCTTCACGGGGCTTTTTGTATTTCAGAGGGCGTTACGCCGAGAAGCCGCCGTCGATGCTCAGGCTGGCGCCGGTGATATAACCCGCCTGCGGGCCGGCCAGGTAGGCGACGAAGCCGGCGATCTCTTCGTCTTTGCCGTAG
The DNA here is from genome assembly GCF_001808215.1 of Serratia sp. HMSC15F11. Lineage (NCBI taxonomy): Bacteria > Pseudomonadati > Pseudomonadota > Gammaproteobacteria > Enterobacterales > Yersiniaceae > Serratia > Serratia sp. HMSC15F11. Next base: position 13,815 of record NZ_KV792432.1, on the reverse strand, counting down.
CGGCCGATCGCCATCAGCTGCTTGAGCTGATCGGCGAATTCGCCGGCGTCCGGGTTCATTTCGGTGTCCACCGGGCCGGGCTGCACGTTATTGACGGTGATGCCGCGCGGGCCGAGATCGCGCGCCATGCCCTTGGTCAGGCCGACCAGCGCCGATTTGCTCATCGCATACACCGCCGCGCCGCCGAACGGCACGCGCTCGGCGTTGGTGCTGCCGATGTGGATGATGCGGCCGCCGTCGTTCATGTGGCGCGCCGCCTCCTGGCTGGCGACGAACACGCTGCGCACGTTGACCGCCAGCATGCGATCCAGGTCTTCCAACGCCAGCTCCTCGGTGCTGCCCAGCGTAAACACCCCGGCGTTGTTCACCAGAATATCCAGATTGCCGAACTGGCTGACCGCCTGGCGCACCGCCTGCTGCAGCGCCGCCGCATCGGCGCTGTCGGCCTTGATGGCGAGGGCTTTGCCGCCGGCGGCAGTGATGGCGCTTGCCACCGCTTCGGCGCGATCGGCCGAGGCGGCGTAGGTAAAGGCGACGGCAGCGCCTTCGCTCGCCAACCGTTTAACGATGGCGGCGCCGATGCCGCGTGAACCGCCTTGAACGAACGCGACTTTGCCTTGCAGAGGGTGTGCTGTGGTCATGTTATTTCTCCAAAGTGGGTGAGGGTAAGGCGTTATTCCCAGTATCGGTGAAATGTCTGGCGGCCACTGTTCACAAAGAGCTTTGCCGCTAAAACGAGAAAAGCCCCTTGCGGGGCTTCTTTCTTCCGTCGGTTGGCTGTTCGACGATCAGTTGAAGATTTCTGCGGTGCCGTACAGTTTGTTCTGGCCGCCGGCGGCGACGATGCGGTATGAGCTGGCGCCCGACGCGGCGGCTTTGCTGGCCAGTTCGCTTTCCAGCGCGCTCAGGTTGGTGGCGCCGCTAACGGAGACTACGCCGATTTTCTGGGCGTCTGCAGCGGGTTGGCTGGAAGGCAGGTCAGCGGCGAAGGTAGCGAAAGAAGCGGTAGCCAGCAGCGCAGCGGTAGCAAAAATTTTGATGTTTTTCATGATGTGTTCCTCAGCGTATTGATTGGATTAGAGCCCGTTTTCTCTCGATGTATTAAATAGTAGTGCGGCAGGCTGGAATAAAAAATCGGAGAGTTTTGAGTATCTCTGTCAAATAAATTGATTGTTTTTTCATCCGCTGGCGTGCGGTAAAAATCGCCACTACCCTTTACAGACGATCCTTAACCGGAGAAGCGTAATGACGGTAAACGCATTTATCGGCAGCAGGGCGCTGGTGTCCTCGGCATTTGAGAACCAGGACGGCGAGCTGAATCACCCGCTGGGTGAGCAGGTGCTGGGGCGCATCCACTATGAGGCCAACGGCACGATGGCGGCGCAGCTGTACAGCGCCGTGCGGCCGCGTTTCGCCGCTGACGATTTGGCGCAGGGGGCCGAGCGGGAGATCCGCGCGGCCTTCATCATATGATTTGCTACTGCGGCCGTTATCAGGTGGAGGAAAGCGAGCAGCGGGTGGTACATCAGGTCGAAGGCTGTTCATTCCCCAACTGGGTAGGCAGCCGTCAGGTGCGTTTTTACGCTTTCAGCGGCGATCGACTGACGTTGCGCGCGGTGCCCTTGCAGCTCGGCAACGGCGTGCAGGTGGGCGAACTGGTGTGGCAGCGGACAGGAGCTTCTTTATGATCATTGTTCATCATCTCAATCACTCGCGGTCGCAGCGCATTCTGTGGTTTCTGGAAGAGCTGGGCGTGCCCTATCAGGTGCAACGCTACGAACGCGATCCGCAGACTATGCTGGCGCCGGCGGCGCTGAAAAAGATCCACCCGCTGGGCAAATCGCCGGTGATCGTCGACGGCGATCTGACGCTGGCGGAATCCGGCGCCATCATCGAATACCTGCAGGAAGCCTATGACGCGCAAGGGATGTTCATGCCGACCGACTTCCACGCGCGCCAGCAATACCGCTACTGGCTGCACTACGCGGAAGGATCGCTGATGCCGCTGTTGGTGATGAAACTGGTGTTCAGCCGGCTCGGCCAGCCGCCGATCCCCTGGCTGCTGCGGCCGGTGGCCGGCGCGATCGGCAAGGGCGTGCAGCGCGAATATCTCGACAAGCAGATCGCGCCGCACTGCGACTTCCTCGAACAGCACCTGAACAAGGGCAGCTGGTTTGTCGGCAATGACTTCAGCGCGGCGGACATTCAGATGAGCTTCCCGCTGGAGGCGATGGCAGCGCGAGGCGCGTTGGATGATTGCCCGAAACTGCGCGGTTTTTTGCAGCGCATTCATGCCCGGCCCGCCTACCAGCGGGCGTTGGAGCAGGGCGGCCCTTACGCCCTGCTGAGCTAATCGGATGGGCTATACTCGATGGGGTCATTCTTTATCGGAGGTAGCCCATGGCTACGCAAATCTTCGTTAACCTGCCCGTCAGCGATCTGCCCGCCTCGATGGCGTTCTTTACCCACCTGGGTTTCACTTTCAACCCGCAATTTACCGATGACACCGCCGCGTGCATGGTGGTCAGCGACACGATTTACGTGATGTTGCTGACCCACGACAAATTCAGGATGTTTACCCCGAACCCGATCGGCGACGCCAAACAGGCCACCGAAGTGCTGGTATGCCTGTCGCAACCCAGCCGGGCGGCGGTGGACGAACTGGTGCGCAAGGCGGTCGCCGGCGGCGGCAACACCTACCACCCGCCGCGGGACTACGGCGTGATGTACGGCCACGGTTTTCAGGATCTGGATGGCCATATCTGGGAATTGATGTATATGGATCCCGCCGCGGTGCAGACGCAATAACCCTGCCGTGACGGCGTTCGCCGGGGCGCCTGTCGCCCCGGTTTTATCGTGCTGGCGCTATTCCCGCCGCTTTCTGCATAAATTGCCGCGATCTTTAGTTGATTAGACGCTATGGAAGGCAGGATAATCGTTTGCCTTGAATAAACCACCATAAATCACCCGTACCGCGCGCTGCGAGTTAAACGTTTGCCTTGGTGCGCATCGCCGTTGGCGCTGCGACAGAAGGGCAAGGATGCGGAACGTGACGTAAACGATTACGTGACGATCGGGCGCGGGCGAGATTACAGGCCTGCTGCGACGGGCCGATTCATGAAACACAGGGGAAGTAACCTATGTCGAACTCTCAAGCGAACCACGCCGCAAAACCAACCGGCGGGCTTGATGGCTATTTTAAAATTTCCGCGCGCGGCAGCAGCGTGCGCCAGGAGGTGGTGGCGGGGCTGACCACCTTCCTGGCGATGGTGTATTCGGTGATCGTGGTGCCGAGCATGCTGGGCAAAGCGGGCTTCCCGCCGGCGGCGGTGTTTGTCTCCACCTGCCTGGTGGCCGGGCTGGGCTCGCTGCTGATGGGGCTGTGGGCTAACCTGCCGATGGCGATCGGCTGTGCGATCTCGTTGACCGCCTTCACCGCCTTCAGCCTGGTGCTGGGCCAGCACATCAGCATTCCGGTGGCGCTGGGTGCGGTGTTCCTGATGGGCGTACTGTTTACCATTATCTCGGTCACCGGCATCCGCGCCTGGATCCTGCGCAACCTGCCGATGGGCGTGGCGCACGGCACCGGCATCGGTATCGGTCTGTTCCTGCTGCTGATCGCCGCCAACGGCGTCGGCCTGGTGGTGAAGAACCCGCTGGATGGTCTGCCGGTGGCGCTCGGCGCGTTCACCTCCTTCCCGGTGGTGATGACGCTGGTCGGCCTGGCGGTGATCTTCGGCCTGGAAAAACTGCGCGTGCCCGGCGGCATTTTGCTGGTGATCATCGCCATTTCCATCATCGGCCTGATCTTCGACCCGGCGGTGAAATACCAGGGGCTGTTCGCCATGCCGAGCCTGGCGGACGCTGACGGCAAATCGTTGATCTTCAGCCTGGATATCATGGGCGCATTGCAGCCGGTGGTGTTGCCGAGCGTGCTGGCGCTGGTGATGACCGCGGTGTTCGACGCTACCGGCACCATCCGCGCGGTGGCCGGGCAGGCCAACCTGCTGGATAAAGACGGGCAGATCATCAATGGCGGCAAGGCGCTGACCTCGGATTCTCTGAGCAGCATCTTCTCCGGCCTGGTGGGCGCCGCGCCCGCCGCGGTCTACATCGAATCCGCCGCCGGCACCGCCGCGGGCGGCAAGACCGGCCTGACCGCCACCGTGGTCGGCATTCTGTTCCTGCTGATCCTGTTCCTGTCGCCGCTGGCCTATCTGGTGCCGGTCTATGCCACCGCCCCGGCGCTGATGTACGTCGGCCTGCTGATGCTGAGCAACGTCACCAAGCTGGACTTCAACGACTTCGTCGACGCGATGGCCGGCCTGCTGTGCGCGGTGTTCATCGTACTGACCTGCAACATCGTTACCGGCATCATGCTGGGCTTCAGCTCGCTGGTCATCGGTCGCATCTTCTCCGGCGAATGGCGCAAGCTGAACATCGGCACCGTGCTGATCGCCGTGGCGCTGGTGGCGTTCTACGCCGGCGGCTGGGCGATTTAAGACCCTCAGGTTTCCCTCGCCCGCCGGGCGAGGGAAGCTGTCACGGCATTTCCCTTCTTAAGATAAGTCTTCTTCTGCTCTGCACCGCGTTTTGAAAGGCACAACAAGCTTTAACGGCTGTAAAAAAAGTGATCTACTATCGGGACCAACGCAGGCCCTGAGCCGATGTCGTCTGAATCGTAGAGTCTAAGGAAAGCATGGAAATCTTTTTTACAATCCTCATTTTGATCCTGGTGGTCTCCCTGTCCGGGGTGGTGACGCGCATGTTGCCGTTCCAGGTGCCGCTGCCGCTGATGCAAATCGCCATCGGGGCCCTGTTGGCCTGGCCGCATTTCGGGCTGCACGTCGACTTTGATCCCGAACTGTTCCTGGTGCTGTTCATCCCGCCGCTGCTGTTCGCCGACGGCTGGAAAACGCCAACGCGCGAATTCCTGCACCACGGGCGTGAAATTCTCGGCCTGGCGCTGGTGCTGGTGCTGATCACCGTGGTCGGCGTCGGCTATCTGATCTACGCCATGGTGCCGGGCATTCCGCTGGTGGCGGCCTTCGCGTTGGCGGCGGTGCTGTCGCCGACCGATGCCGTGGCGCTGTCCGGCATCGTCGGCAAAGGGCGCATTCCCAAGCCGATCATGGGCGTGCTCGAAGGCGAGGCGCTGATGAACGACGCATCCGGCCTGGTGTCGCTCAAGTTCGCCATCGCGGTGGCGATGGGCACCATGGTGTTCACCGTGGGCGGCGCAACCCTCGAGTTCCTCAAAGTGGCGATCGGCGGCCTGTTGGCCGGCGTGGCGGTCACCTGGACCTACAGTAAATCGCTGCGGGTGATGAGCCGCTGGAGTGGCGACGATCCGGCGACCCAGATCGTATTCCTGCTGCTGCTGCCGTTCGCTTCTTACCTGATCGCCGAACACATCGGCGTCTCCGGCATCCTGGCGGCGGTAGCGGCGGGGATGACCATCAGCCAATCCGGCGTGATCCGCAACGCGCCGCTGGCGATGCGCCTGCGCGCCAACAGCGTATGGGCGATGCTGGAGTTCGTGTTCAACGGCATGGTGTTCATCATGTTGGGCCTGCAGCTGCCGGGCATTCTTGAAACCTCTATCCTGCAGGCGGAGCTGGATCCGACCATCCAGACCTGGTACCTGTTCGCCGACGTGGCCACCATCTACGCCGCGCTGCTGGTGCTGCGTTTCACCTGGCTGTGGGTGATGAAGAAGGCCAGCAACCGCTTTATGAAAAAGCGCCCGCTGCAGTTTGGCGACTACAGCACGCGTGAGCTGTGGGTGGCGTCGTTCGCCGGGGTGCGCGGGGCGATTACCCTGGCCGGTGTGCTGTCGATACCGCTGTTGCTGAGTGACGGCACCGCCTTCCCGGCGCGCTATCAGCTGGTGTTTATCGCCGCCGGTGTGATCCTGTTGTCGTTGATCGTCGGCGTGCTGGCATTGCCGCTGCTGCTGCGCGGCGTTCAGGTGGCCGACAAGAGCGCCAGCAAGCACGAAGAGCGCATGGCGATCGCCATGGCGGCCGAAGTGGCAATCGAGAGCGTGAATAAAATGGAAGAGCGTCTGGTCGCCGATACCGAAGAGAACCTCGATCCGCAGGTGTTGAAAGAGGTCAGTTCGCGGGTGACGGGCATGCTACGGCGGCGCATCGCGTCGAAAGACGATATCGAGAATGCGTTGGCGATGGAAAACCTCGAGCGGCGTTTCCGCCTGACGGCGCTGCGCGCCGAGCGCGGCGAGCTGTACCATCTGCGCGCCACGCAGAAAATCAGCAACGAGACGCTGCAAAAACTGCTGCACGATCTCGACCTGCTCGAAGCGTTGCTGATCGAACGCGAAGGGTAAACCTCAGAAGAGGAATCATGTTTTCCTCTTTATTTCTGTCCCGAAGGGCCGCCTGTGCGGCCCTTGTTTTTTGGCTACTTGAGCGGCGGCCAGTAGTCGCGGCAGCAGGCGATCCAGGCCTGCGCGCCGTGCGACAGGTAGCTGCCCTGGCGCCAGATCAGCCCGATTTTCCACTCCATGCGCGGTTCCAGCGGTAGCCAGACCAGGTTTTCCTTGTCCAGCCAGCGGCAGACCGGCTCCGGCAGCATGGCGATGCCCACGCCGGCCTGCACCATCGAGGCGAGGAAGTCCCATTGGCCGCTGCGCACCGCGATTTGCGGTTCAAAACCGGCCTGGCGAAACGCCTTCATCAGCATCTTGTACAGCGCAAAGTCTTCGTTATAAATCAGGATCGGGCTGTCGGCCAATTCGGCGATATTGATGCTGGTGCGGTTGAGCCACTGCGGCGTGCGCGGCGCCACCACGCACATCGGATGGCCCAGCAGCGGCAGAAAGGTCAGCGGCTGTTCCGAATCGAAGGGCAGCACCGTCATCGCCAGATCCAGTTCGCCGGACATCACCGCCTGTTCGACCGACAGCCCGCCCAGCTCGGAAATTTTCAATTCGATGCCGGGGTAGGTCTGGCGAAAGCGGCGGATCAGATCGGCGATCTGCCTGCCCACCATCGGCGGAATGCCCAGCCGCAGCACGCCCTTTTTCAACGAGCTGATGTCTTCCAGCTCCGCCTCCAGCTGGCGGAATTCGTCGAGGATCGTCAGGCCGCGCTGATACAGCGCCTGGCCGCTGTCGGTCAGGCGCAGCTTGCGGCCTTCGCGGATCAGCAGCGTGCATTCCAGCTCCTCTTCCAGATGCCGCAGCATCTTGCTGATGGTGGGCTGGGTGACGAACAGTTTTTCCGCCGCGCGGGTGAAGCTTTGCTGGCGCACCACTTCAACGAAGTAGCGCAGGGTGCGGACATCCACGTTAGGGTTCTCCTTGAGGGCGCTACCGGCGGGAAACTATTCCCGGACGGCATGATGTCGATAATTTTAATTCATTTCAGGCGTGGTTTCCCGGCTGCGTATACTGTAGGCCGTCAATTATTGTTTGAGGTCATCTTTCATGTCTCTGGCGTTACGCCGCGTTGCCCCCTCCCTGCTGACCCGTTTGCAGGTGCCGATTCAGGTGGCGTTGTATGCGGCGCTGTTCCTGATCGCCGATCGTCTGGTGCAACAATTCCACCTGCCGCTCCCCGCCAATATCGTCGGCATGTTGATGCTGCTGGCGCTGATCCTGCTGCGCATTCTGCCGCTGAGCTGGGTCAAGGCCGGCTCCCGCTGGCTGCTGGCGGAAATGCTGCTGTTTTTCGTGCCGGCGGTGGTGGCGGTGGTCAACTATGCTCAGCTGCTGATGGTCGAGGGCTGGAAGATCTTTCTGGTGATCGCGATCAGCACCATGCTGACGCTGGGCGCCACCGGGCTGGTGGTGGACAGGGTGTATCGGCTGGAGATTTGGCTGCAGCGACGGAAGCAGCGCCATGAATGACTTTATCCTCAGCCTGGCCTGCTTTCTGGCGACGCTGGCGCTGTATTTCGCCAACAAGAAACTCTATCGCCGCCGCCGCACGTTACTGCTGATGCCGCTGGTGCTGACGCCGATGATCCTGGTGCTGCTGCTGGTGGTCACCCACATCTCCTATCAGGACTATATCGGTGAAACCCACTGGCTGCTGTGGCTGCTGGGGCCGGCGACCATCGCCTTCGCGGTGCCGGTGTACGAGAACCTGCACATCATCCGCCGCCACTGGCTGTCGCTGACCGCCGGGGTAACGACGGCGGTGCTGGTGGCGGTGTACAGCTCGGTGTGGCTGGCGCGCCTGCTGACGCTGCCGGAAGAGGTACAGCGCAGCCTGGCGGTGCGTTCGATCACCACGCCGTTCGCGCTGGAGGCCGCCAAACAGATGGGCGGGCAGCCGGATCTGGTGGCGCTGTTCGTGGTGATCACCGGGGTGTTCGGCATGGCGGTGGGCGACATTCTGTTTCTGCGGCTGGCGGTGCGCAGCCGCCTGGCCAAGGGAGCCGGGTTTGGCGCCTCGTCGCACGGCGCCGGCACCGCCCGCGCTTATGAACTGGGGCCGCAGGAGGGCGTGGTGTCGAGCCTGGTGATGATGCTGGCCGGCATTATCACGGTGGTGGCCGCGCCACTGATCGGCCGGCTGATGTGGTAAGACCTCTAGGGGCGGGCTCTGCCGCCCCATTTTTACATTGTCTGTCGTTGGGAACGGTGCCGTCGATGAGCGCCCGAAAAAACGAAGAAATTTTTCAGCATAATTTTTCCCATCGTTATAACAAAAAACGATAGATGCGCCGTGGGCAAAATTGGCGGTCATTTTTCATGGTAATGAATTAATTAAATAATAAATCATTGTCATTAAAACAATAAAGTATAACTTATTGATATGGAGAGGCTCTTATCGTAAGCATTGTTGCACATTAACTATAGTGAACAATAAAAAAGAATATGAATTTCTCTCTAATTATATCGGATTAATACAAGAGGAATACGCTTGTCATCCCTAAGTAATATCGGGGAAATAAAATGGTCATTTATTCCCTTTCGCACATTTCGCCAAAAAAAATATCCTCTCCTATACTTCACAGCTCTACAAATTGAGGCACAGGGGGAACCTCTGGATTAACCATTTCATTCTTTCTTAGTTGGGGGAAACCCAGCTTTTCTACGGTTTTTTATTCTGACTTGAACTGTCGGACGGCCAGGCTTTGCCTAAATCCGGACGGTCCCTTTCATTAACGTAATGAAAACGTGCTAGAGAATATTATGAACAAACAAACTGATGTGAAGAGTGGGGAATTCCGTACGGATGCTCAGGCCGCGGCGGAGAAAGTCGAACTGCATGAAATGACTATCGCCCAGCGTGAACTCTGGCTGGGGGAAAACATTTCCAAAGAGTTGTCGTTCAATATCTGGGGCTATGGGCTGGTTGACGGGCCTCTCGACGTTAAGCTGCTGCGGCAAGCCATCGATGCTATCGTCGAAGAAACGCCGGCTCTGCAAGCGCATTTTGTGGAAAAAGACGGTGAGCTTTATCAATACCGCGCGCCACGCACACATGAGCCGCTGTTCACACTCGATCTCAGTAAGGAACCCGATCCCCTCCAGGCGGCCAGACGCTGGATGGTGGCGGATGCGGCGCTGCCGCGCCGTGCCACGGGAGAGGAACCTTTTAGTTTTCATGTGATTACGCTAGCTCCGCAGCGCTATGTCCTCTATCGGCGTTTCCACCATATGATCACCGACGGCCGCAGTGCCGAGGAAGTGATGCGACGCATCGCGGCTTACTATAACGCGCTGGCGTCCGGCGGCGTCATCCCTGAATTCGCCAACTGCAATTTCTCTCTGCTTTATGAAAACGACATCAAATACCGCGATTCCTCACGCTTTTCTTCCGATCAGGCTTTTTGGCGGGAATATACTGCCGCTGCGCCGCAGAGTTTGTCGCGTAGAGCCATATTGACTCCGGACGCCGCGATGAACCGCAACACGCAGCTGCTGGAAAAAGAGGCATTGGATCAGCTGCAGCAACAAGCTGACAATATCGGTGTACACCGCGCACATATATTGGCCGCCGCCGTAGCATTATGTTTCTACAGCCTGACCGGCAGTGAATATCTTAATTTCAGCATGCCGGTGACCGGGACGAGAGAACGAAACAGTATTGGTATGACCTCTAACGTTGTCCCTTTGATTATCAAGGTCGAACCCCAGCTGAGCCTGGCCGAATTTATCCAAAAGGTTGCGGCCGAAATAGCAAAAGTGGTTCGCCATCAATTATATCGTGGGGAGGACATTCGGCGTGACAATGGCGCGACGGATTCCGCCTGGTTTGGCCCTTCAATTAACATTGTTTCTTTCGACCACGGCGATCCTTTCTGGGGATGCCGCACCCGTTGGTATTATGGCGGGAATATTCCGTCCGGCGATCTACAGATTATGCTGTATGAAGACCAGCAGGCGAATGAGCTGGACGTCACTTTTTCTGACGCCGCTTATGCAAATTCATTAGGCGATCTGGATGTTTTGCAGCGCCGTTTCCAGTTTATTTTACGGGCGCTGAACGCATCAACGGCGGGGACGATCGAGGCGTTGGATCGGCAAGTGGCGGCGCTGGCGGATGCCGAGGCCGGCGGCAGCTTTTACACCAATCGTCGGCAACCGCCTGCCGGCGGCATCATTCGTTGGGATCGCCCGGCTGAGGCGCTGCAGCGCCTGGTGAGCTCGCTGAGCCATGGCGCGGGATGCGCGGCGAAGATACTGCTGGCGGATCGCGTGTTGGGCGTGACGGCGCTGCAGGCGGTGAGCGATGAGCGACAGGCCCACCCCGGTACCCTGCTGCACGTCGAGGCCGACGGCTGGGTGATTGCCGCGAGCCCCGGCGTGGTGCACGTCGGGCCGTTCTTGCGCGCCGACGGCTCGACTCAACCAGGCGATGCGCTGGCGCAGGCCTGCGGCCTGTCTGTCGGCTCGGTCTTGCCGACGATTAACGCTGCCGAAGCCTCGCTGTTAGGCGCGGCGTATGGCGCCAGCGCCGATAGCGCCGCGTTTTGGCAACCGCGCCTGACGCGTTATTATCCGGCGCCGTTCCCGCCGGGGCCTGGCCGCCAGGCGGATCTTCCCGCACGCTGGCAGGCGACGGCCTGGCAGCGCCTGGAAAAAATTGCCGGCGAGCAGGTGCTGGCGGCAGCAACCCTTTATCTGGCGCGTATGTGCAATGAAACCGATTTTCAGCTGGGGTGGATCAGCCCGGACGATCGGAATTGGGGTCGTTGGGCCCACCTGAGCGCGCGCGTGCTGCCGCTGCAGATCTCTGTTGATCACACCAGCAATTTCCAGCAGGCGTTGGCCGCGCTGGAACAGGAATATAGCCAGCTGCGCGCTCATGCCGATTATCATCCCGCGTTGCTGACGCGCGATGCGGACCTGCGAGCACCTCAGACTTGGCCGACGGCGGTATCGATCGTCAGTCGGCGCTCGGCGCAGGGGTTGCAGCCTGAAGACGAGGGGGTTGCCGCCATCATGGCTTCCGGTTCGCGCGCGGTATTGCAAATCTGCAAGGCTGACGGCGCTTTCCGTTGGGTCTACGACGCCGCCTCCGTGGCTGACGAACAGATGTTGCGTGCGACGCAACATCTGCTGATGCTGCTCAACGACGCGGTGAGGGCGGGTTCTCATCGTCGCACCGTCGGCGAACTCAGTCTGGTTTCCGAGGAAGAACGTGCGCAGTTGCTGCAGGGCCTCAACCACACCGTCGCTTCACACACGCCGGCGGCTTGTCTGCACCGGTTGTTCGAAGCACAGGTCAGACGGACGCCGGAGGCGATCGCGGTGACGTATGGCGATGACAGCCTGACCTACGCGGAATTGAATACCCAGGCGAACCGTTGGGCCCATCGGCTGGTACAGCTTGGCGTGCAGCCGGACAGCCTGGTGGCGCTGTGCGCCGGGCGCGGGCTGCCGATGCTGGTCGGGCTGCTGGGGATCCTCAAAGCCGGCGGCGCCTATGTGCCGCTGGATCCCGCCTATAGCGGCGAGCGGCTACAGTACATCCTGGCGGACTCGGCGCCGGTGCTGCTGTTGGCGGATGAGCTTGGCCGACAAGCGCTGGGTGACTGCGAGGTGCCGCTGCTGGCGCTGGAACAGCCACTGACGGGGGAAGGCGACGATCTGCAGGATGTCGGGGTGCGCCCGGCGCACCTGGCGTATGTGATTTATACCTCCGGCTCGACCGGCAAACCCAAAGGGGTGATGGTGGAGCACCGGCAGGTCGCGCGGTTGTTCAGCGCGACGAACGCCTGGTTCAACTTCAGCGCCGCCGACAGGTGGTGCCTGTTCCACTCATTCGCCTTCGACTTCTCCGTCTGGGAGATCTGGGGCGCCTGGCTGTATGGCGGCCAGCTGTTCATCGTACCGCAGGCGATCGCCCGCTCGGCGCCGGATTTTTATCATTTCGTCTGCCGCAGCGGCATCACGGTATTGAACCAGACGCCGAGTGCTTTCAAAGCCTTTATCCAGGCTCAGGCGCACAGCGAAGCGCGCCAGCAGCTACGCGAGATCGTGTTCGGTGGCGAAATGCTGAAGCCTTCCGATCTTGCGCCGTGGTTTGCTCGTCCAGAGAACCGGCAGACACGATTGATCAACATGTACGGTATCACCGAGACCACGGTGCATGTGACTTATCGGCCGCTGTCGGCGCAGGATACGGCGATCACCACCAGTCCGATCGGCAGCCGCATCCCGGATTTGCGCTTGTATCTGCTGGGCGCCGACGGCGAACCGGTGCCGATGGGGGCGATCGGCGAACTTTACGTCGGCGGCGAAGGGGTGGCGCGGGGTTACCTGAACCGGCCCGAATTGACGGCGGAACGTTTTCTCGATGATCCTTTCAACCGGGCGCCGGGTGCGCGCATGTATCGTACCGGCGATCTGGCGCGCTATCTGCCGGGGGGCGATATCGAATACCTGGGGCGCAATGACCAGCAGGTAAAAATCCGCGGTTTCCGCATCGAATGCGGCGAGGTGGAGGCACAGCTGAGTACCGATCCGCGCGTGCGCAGTGTAGCCGTGGACGCGATTGACGATGGCGATGGGGGCAAGCGACTGGTGGCGTGGGTGGTTCCGGCACCGGAAGCCGAACGCGCTACGCTGGCGACCGGGCTGCGTCAGCATCTGCAGGCGCGGCTGCCGGATTATATGGTGCCGGTGGCTTACGTTTGGCTGGAGGCGTTACCGCTGACCGGCAACGGCAAATTGGACAAGCGGGCTCTGCCGGTGCCGCAGGTCGACGCCTACGTGCGTGAAGCCTATGCGCCGCCGCAGGGCGAGGCGGAAAACCTGCTGGCGGCTATCTGGCGCGAGCTGCTGGGCGTAGAGCGCGTCGGTCGCTATGACCACTTCTTCGAACTGGGCGGGCATTCGCTGATGGCGGTGCGCCTGGCTAACCGCGTGCAACAGGCCGGATGGCAGTTACCGTTGCAGGCGCTGTTCGCCAGCCCGGTACTGCACGTGCTGGCGCAGGCGCTGGAAGTTGCGCCGGCTCAGGAACCGCTGCCGATACTGCCGGTGGCGCGCGACGGCGAATTGCCCCTGTCGTTCGCCCAGCAACGCCTGTGGTTCCTGACCCAGTTGGAGGGGATGAGCGAAACCTACCATATCCCCCTGGCGCTGCGGCTGCACGGCCGGTTGGACCGGCAGGCGCTGCAACATAGTCTGGATGCGCTCTATGCGCGTCACGAATCGCTGCGTAGCCGGTTCATTACTTGGGAAGATCGGCCACAGGTGCAGATTTTGCCGGCAAACGGGCTGCCGCTTGCGTTCCACGATCTGCGACGTCACCCCGCGCAAGCCGACACGCTGTGCCGTCAGGCGGCCACTCAACCGTTCGATTTGACGCAGGGGCCGCTGGTGCGCGC
>NZ_KV792431.1:0-5553 GCF_001808215.1 Serratia sp. HMSC15F11 | reverse complement strand
TTTCTTCTAATAAACGTTTCCATACGTTAATAATAGTTAGATCACCTCTAAAGCCTGTAATCTCATCATCATCAGTTCTGATAGCAATAAAACGGTCTTTTAATGCCATGAAGCTTGAATGACCTTTAATTCTTTCTATTATTGATGTGTTTGAAGCAACAATAGCACCAAGTTTAAAAGGTCTGTTTTTTCTAATTGTTGTGGTTTTATTCGCTTCTGCTATGATCCTTTGCGAACCATTAGCAATGAGGAAAATCATTTGAGTTGCGACTTTTAAACCGTCATTATTGACGATTTTATCAAACTCATCCATCAAGACATAACCGTTATTTAACAGCGGTAAATGACGCTCTAAACCTGCTAAAGAGGCTGTAGCATCAAAATACGTTCTGTTCATGCCTTTTACCGGAATACCTTCAACAGAAGAAAGACCTAACAAACGTGCTGATTTACCATCACCGGGCTTACCTGTTAACTCTAAAATGAAGTTAACGTTAGCACGATAGATAATATCAAATGCATAGCTTGCTTGCTGATAAGCACCCATAAAAGCTTGCTGTAAGTCTTTATCAAACCAGTTATTAAAAATATCTAACTGAACTTCTGCGCTTCCTGCTTTAAACGTCATACACTCTTCATCACCTACATAAAGAGGATGCCCAGCTCGTATGTGTTCGCCCTTATCCCATCCGCAATTATCCGATCCTGAAGTGGATATTATACAAGGTTCGTATTGAACACCCGCAGGTGAAACTACAGTTTTTCTACCATCAGCCAGCACTTTTAACATTATGTCAGCCACTTTAGACATTTTATTAGCAGGTGGCAAAGGCCAGCGTTTAGCTAAAACAGACTGTTTAGTGATTTGTGATAGTTCTGATTGTGGTATTTTAACAAAGCTTTCCTGACCATTGAGATCAAGAAACTTAACTTTAATATGCGTTTTTGTATCATTAGAAGATACCTGTTTTTTATCTTTATCGTCGTATACGGATTTAAAAACTTCTTCATCACGCATACTAACAGCTTCAACAGGCATTAAAGGGAACGGATGAATCTGAACCCATTTAACATCTTCAACACCATTTTTATAAGTCTTTATGGTGCGTATAAAAATACCATCATCACCGATAGAGTATTCTTCTGTTTCACGCCAAGGATTATCCTGAGCTTGTAATGCTCTTTTAAAATCTTTTGGCGTTAACTGTAAAACATTATCTTTTTCATTCATATTAAAAACTCTCCGTTCTTTTTATTTTGTGCCTTTGTTATGTTTTTTATAATAACTAACACTTATTATATATTTTATTTTTTTAAATAAAGCAATACTAAAACCAAGTTATTATATAATTTTTTCTTTAAGTTGACAACATCAAGCCTTTTTCTGATTTTTTTAACCAGTCCATTAAAAAAGAATTAATGCTTTCTTTCATGATTCCGCTTTCTTCATCCCTTTCACGCTTAATTCTTTTTAAAGCTAAAAGTGTAGATTTTTGTTGCTCAACTTTTTCATGTTCTAACATGGAAGGAAAAACACTAAAACCTCTTAAAACACCCTGATATATTATTTCTTCCACATACTCTTGATTATCGCTTTCTACTTTACAGATACCAAAAGCTGCGATCTCATAATCAAAATGAGCGTAAAGCGTGCTTACAGCAAGCTCTACATCAGATGAGTAGATAACATAACAGTCTTTAGACTCTTCAATAACAACATGCGGAAATTGGTACTGTTTTATCAGCTTAACATTAGGTTGGAAGAAATCACGCGCACAACGCCACAGAATAGCTTTATTCAGGCTTCCGCTACCCATCAACACATCATCAGGAACAGCGTCAACAGAAACGGCCTGAGCCTCTTCTGTGGAAGGGGATTGCTCCCCTTCTCCTTCTTCCAATGCTGCTTGATGTTTTACTTCTGCCAGAGCATTTTCAGTAATCAGCCTTTCACGCTCTTTTTTCTGTTTTTCCAGCTCTTCCCTAAGAGAAGATAAATCAAGAGTATTATTCATATTCATAACTTCCCTCTCTTTTTAATCGTGTATCATATAACTGATAACCATAATAAACACATAATGCGTTATATACCCTGCTAAGAGCTAACTCTATTTTATCTTTGCTGTATTCTCTTTTAGTTTTTGTTTTATCTAAATACATTTCAAGTATACTTAAAGAATTACCGCTAACGTCTCTTAAATAGCTTCTTTGATCATCAGTGATTGTTTTATAGACTTTATAATGAAACTCAAAATCGCCTTTTTCATAAGAGCGTAATGAACCGAAAAGAGTATCATATCTCTGTTCTATTTCAGAAAAGACAAGTTTCATTCCAAGATTAAAAAGTAAAGTGTCAGAAACAAGATTTTTATAGTAGTTTATCTCTTTAAAATTAGTCTCAACACCAATATTTGTTATCGTTAAAGCTAAGTCATTATCATTTTGGAGTATTCTTTTTTTACCCGAAAGTTGTTGTTCCTGAAAAATTGAAGAAGCTTTTTCCATGATTTTGACAAGGCTGTCTTGTCTTTTAATGACAGCCTGTACCATTTCATCTGTTCTGATAGCAGAAATCAACGTATCATAAGCATTCCTCATATTGTTAAAATATAGTTCCATAATGTTCTCCTTTGTTAATTATTTATTTTTTGGTCTGTTTTCTTTCCCGTTATTAAAATCCTCGATTTGCTTTTTAAGCATACGGTTTTCTTCAACAAGATCGGTATTTTCTTGTAAGAATGTGCGCATTTTTAGGCTATATGTGCTTGCTAACTCAAAGTTTTCAGCGGATTCAGTTCTAAGACCTTTAATTACTTCTTTATACTCGTTTTCTTTCACACCAAAGCTTTTATTAAGTTCTTCCCTTAACTCATTCAATGCTTGTGTTTTTTCAGATGTAAATCCAGCTTCAAGCGTCGTTTTCTGAGCTTCCAGCGCTTTTTCATTATCCACTTTAAACTGAGCCGTTAACTCTTCACGAAGTTTAGCTAAAGCTTCCTGTTTTTCAGTTTCAAATGATTCACTAAGTTGTTTTCTTAACTCTGCTATAGCAGCTTCTTTATCAGCAGCATGAGTAATATCTTTTTTCTCAAGTTGACCATTAAGTGATTCAACCTGACCTTTGAGAGTATTTATCTCCGTTGTAGTATTAGCATCAAGAGTTTCTAACTCTTCTTCAAGCTTGATGTTTTTCTCTTCAAGAGCAGAAACTTTTTCAGTAAGAGTGGTATTCTCTTTTTCTAACGCTATATTTTCGTCCTCAAGCGTTTTAACCTCTTTCGCTAACTCTTCTTTTTCCTTTTCAAGTTCAGTGTTTTTAAAATACAATTCATTGTTTTTATCAACGAACTCTTCTTTTTCCTTTATTTCTTTTTCAAGATCTTCCTTGAGTTGATTGATCTCTTCATCTTTTAATGAAGTTTGTTCAGTCAGTTCCGATACTTTAGCTGTTAAATCTTTTACCTCAACTTTAAGAGATAAGTTTTCTATTTCAGCAGCTTTAGCTGCTTCCATAACATTAATATCACGTTCAAGCTTTTCAAGTTGAGCAAGTAAATCAGCAGCCTGATTTTGTTTTGTCTTGATATTAGTATTGTATTTATTTAAAATAGCATGGTGTTTATGTTCTGGATCAAGTTCAAGCTTTGTTGAATCAACAAAGCTTTCTTTATAGGTATCTATAGCTTTAGGTAAATCAGTATGAACTTTTCTTACTGCTTCTGCTTTATCAGCATCTTTATATCTTTTACAAACACTAACCATTGTGAACGGATAATTATAACCCGCATTCTTTAACTCTCTTTCGATGTGTTTTTGGAAAACTTCCATAAACTTTTCATCTTGAAGTTTTGTTTTAGCATTTGACCATTTAGCCCACGGATAAACACCGTTTTGCTCAGGAACAAAAGCTCTTTTATCATTAGGGAAATAAGTTATAAGATCTAACTTACCTTCTTTCTCTAAATACGCTCTTTTCTCGTCAGTCAAAGGAACATATTTTGCTTCTGAAACATCACGAGTAAAAACATACGCCTGACCGTGTATAGGAGCATCCTGTTTAACATGGATATTATTGAAGATAACCGGGCGTCTTCCTTTCAGGCCGCGAGGCGTAGTATTACTACCGCCTTGAGGATAATCATATACATAGTTATCATGCGCCATCGCATGAGTTGCTACTTTCCATACAGCTTCTACTTCTTCAACAGGAACATGTTCAAGATTAAGAATGATTTGGTAGCATTCTATTGCGGCATCTGGATTTTTCGATGAGACATCTTTGTAAGAGTTCGTGTAAATGAATGGCTCAGGAACCTTTGGCGGTGCTACAGCCGTAGAAGGTAATGGGTTCTTGTTTGGGTCTTCTTTGTATTTCTCTACCCTTTCAAGATATTCATTATATTTTTTCTCTTCTTTTTGATACTTTTCAATTATTTTTTTACCATCGCGTTCACCGATTTTAATCTGTTTTATTTTTTCATCGGAAAACAAAAGCTCATTACGAACGACTTGTTCAATATCGGCAGGTAAAGAACGAATTAAATCTCCATGCTCATTGTATTCAGCAACAACTTCTGGAAGAGCAATTATTTTAATAACATCTTCAAGAGTTTCAGCTTCAATAAGCTCTCCAGTTAATGCGTCATAATACCCGGCTCTACCGATACCTTTTTCTTTAGCGGATGTTTTTTCGTTATACAATCCGCACGATATTTTAATATCATTCCTTTCGTATGAATATAAAATCTTAGAACTAATCATGTAAATCTCCTTTGTTATTTGTTTGCTTCATCTTACTTTTACTTTTTACTAAAGTAAGTATTATAAAAGTAAACAATTAACTACAATTAATAAACCCCTAAGTCAACCGTTCGTCGTGTTTATATCTTCCGTTCATCGCTTTCTTTTGGAAGGGCTAATATTTGTTTGTTTTCTTTAATGAGTTCATCAGTTAAATAATCAGCACAAATTAAAAGAAGAGTGGGGATTGGAATATCAAAAGAAACTTCTTTTAGTTTTTCTTCAAGCGCAGCAGGAATACGGACGTTAATCAAACGAGCATCATCATGCTTAGTGACTTTGACCGTAGAACGGACATAGGGCGTAGTCCCGGCCTGAATATCACCTAAGCTTTCTGTACGGTAGCTCCAGTATGTGCCATTATCTTTAGCAAAAGAGGTTTCCAGCGAGACATTCTGAAAATCATCAAAGTTATCGAGCCAAGCAGCACCCTTTTTAGCGTTTTTTTCTGTTTTGTCTTTCTTAGTATCTGTCATAGCATTTTCTCTCAGAATTCACGTAGAACATCATACAATACAATAGTATATACTATCATATAGTAGCATCATTTCTTTTTGGCTTCAGCCTGTTCTTTGATTTTCAGTTTGATGATTTCAATCAGGTGAGCAAACTCGTTCCGGGCATCAGTGATGTTTGGTAATGCGGCCTTCTCATCAAAGATGGTGATCCCATTACCATAAGCGCGGGGATACGCAACACGCTTACGAATGTAGGGCTGTGAATAGCCAAGATTTTCTGAATACGTTTCGAGTT